>JAAUSG010000124.1 GCA_012034055.1 Leptolyngbyaceae cyanobacterium RU_5_1
TAGCCCCCCTTAACAAGGGGGAAATTAGCTCAAAATCCCCCTTATTAAGGGGGCTTAAAGCCCTTCGGGCATACAAGAAAAGGGGGATCTTGCACGCTTTGCTACAAACAGGAGGACTTTTAAAACATCCTCTAGGCTTAATTAAATGTAGGATGGGTTAGCGATAGCGTAACCCATGCGGGCGTTGGGTTTCGTGCCTCAACCCAACCTACAATCTACAAAAGTTTTCCTTTTAATTATGTCCATTTACCTGCTGTCTGTAGCAAAACGTGAAAGATCCTAAGCCAACAATTCACACTAGCACCGTAACATCCGTGTTCCTACGGTGTTAAGTCAGCTAGAACACGCCAAGCATCAAGATTGTGTGAAGTTACCTTCGGCTTCAAAGCTCTGCATTGGAGGAATTGGGGTTCACCGACAGTTGGTGTAGTACTCTGGCATACTGCTGTTTCAGCATTATGGCCAGACTGATTTGCTTCAGGATCCAATACAGTCCCGCGATCGCAGCAAAACCAATCACCATAAACAGCAACGGGCGCTGATCCATAAAACTGGCTGCAACACTGTGGATCACCTGTCGGGGGTTAGTCATTAGATCCCAACTGTTAAATCGTTCAATCCGCCCCAAATAAACGCCGATCGCACTCAGTCCGTGTAGCATCAACTCAATCTGAAGGACAAAACGTTCCAATCCCTGCTGATTTAAGTAGTAGCCCAGGTTAATTAGAGCCAACACATAGGCCTCAAAGCCAATCAGCACAAACAGGGCATATTTGGGAAGGAGAACGAGCGTGTTGAATAGCAGCGAGTCATTGCTTTGAATTTCGGACACTAGATGGATCAGGTCGGTCAGGACGTAGGGAGCGTTGGGTAGAAAGGCAACAAAGGCAAACAGTGCAGTCCACCAAATTGCCGAGCGAGTTGAGGCAGCCCGAAACAGTAAAGCACTCAACACCAATGGTATTAGTGCCAGGAAGAGGTTCCACACCATCCAATTACTGGATAAGGGCAGCATGTACCAGACAGAATTGATCCAAGCCATAGCAAATCGTCTAATCGCAAAACTGATTCAGATCCGGTTCTAGCAAAAACTTTTACTGGATGTAAGCTTGTCGTGATGAATTAAGAATCGTAAGACTTCCCAGCAAACGGTTACAGACTGATAGGATCAGTAACAGGTGACCGGCTCTAGGAGTTACCTCCCCATCGTTGCAAGTAGAGTTCACCTTGATGAGCAACTCCACTTCCATACTGGAAGATCTGCTGCGAGCCATGCCCGATCTAAGGCCGCAAATCTACTTCAAGTCATCCCTGACAGCTCTTTCCCATGCGATGGAGGATCAAGTTCTGGCGGGAACCGATCGCCCTGTGGTGATTGCCAACTTTCAGCGGGAACGGTTTTATCGTCAGGAAGCGCATCGATACCTGCGCATTTCCGAACGAACCGATCAGGTCTATGTGCTGGCAGCCCCCGAAACCGACTTTGCGAATCGATCCGATCGCTATGAAACGATCGCCTTCGATGCCACAGATGCCCTGACCCAGGAATGGCACTTGATTGTGGTTGGGCCTCGCTATGCCTCCTGTTTACTGTGCCGGGAGCGGCAGGTGGTTGACTCCTTCACGGATTTTCCCGTGCTCCATGCTCCCGATCAGGCCAGGCGATTTGAAGGGATTTGGACATTTGACCGACCAACAGTCTGCAAAGCGGCGGAATTGTTGCTAGATCGAATCCTGATTTACCGTCCAGAGCTAAGGGATAAACTGGCGCAGGCAAAATCTAGCGTGACCAGCAAACGGCAATCAGGATTTAACAATGTCGATCCAGGTCCGTTTGCCGAGCGATTAGTGACCTACTTGCAGGCGGGACAGTACAAACTGTTGAAGGCCTACCGCTCGATCGCCGCTCAAGAGCGCAAAGAACGGTTGGTCAATTCGATCACCTCGGCAATTCGGCGATCGCTGAACCCCCATGAAATCTTCAACGTCGCCGTGCAGGAATTGGGACAAGCCTTGCAAGCCAGCCGCTGCCTGGTGTACCGCTGTAAGGCAACTGATACATCAGTGATGATTCAACATGAATACTTAGGAGAAGGCGTTGATTCCCTGGTCGGGCAAGAGTGGAACCTGGACATCAATCCACTATTTCAGCTTGCCGTGCAGGCACAAGAGCGGATGTATGTTGAGGATGCCCAAACGGATGTCTGGATTGTGAATGATCAGGAAGTGGTGCCGCGTTTACCAACCAGCTCCAATGGAACATCGCTGGTAAACCATTGGCAGATTGCTGCATGGCTGATGGTACCCGTGATTCACCAAAATCGGCTGCTGGGAATTGTCGAGGTTCATCATCGGGAAGGACTGTATGAATGGACCGATGCAAACTTAGAGCTGATTGAGGCGATCGCCACCCAGATTGGGGTTGCCCTGATTCAAGCAGAAGCCTACGCCAACCTGGAAGACCTTAATCAGCAGCTCGAAGCCCTCGATCGCACCCGCAGCAACTTAATTGCCATTACTGGGCACGAACTGCGCACGCCGCTCTCCACAATTCAGATTTGCTTAGAAAGTCTCGCCAGCGAACCCGATATGGATCTGGAGTTGCGGCAGGTAATGCTCATGTCAGCCCTGTCCGATGCCGAACGGATGCGCAAGCTGATCCAGGATTTTTTGACCCTGTCTCAACTGGAAAGTGGGCGAATAGAGTGGCATCTGGAACCACTACCCATCCGTGAATGCGTAGATCTTGCCCTCAGCAGCCTGCGTGCGCGTCAACTACACAGCGAACTGCCCGAAATCATCACCCAGGTTTCCTCAGAACTGCCCTTAATCAGAACCGACGGAGAGTGGTTGGTTGAGGTGCTATCCAAACTGTTAGACAACGCCTGCAAATTTACTGAACCAACCGGACAGGTTACAATTCAAGCTCACCTAAACGGTAGACAGATGCTGGAAGTAACTGTGTCTGATACAGGACGTGGAATTGAACCCAATCGCCTGGAAACGGTGTTCGATCGCTTCTACCAGGAGGAAGGGGCCCTGCGTCGCAGTACTGGCGGTACGGGTCTGGGATTAGCAATTTGCCGTCAAATTGTGACTGGCTTAGGTGGGCGCATTTGGGCAGAATCTGAAGGCAAAGATCGCGGCAGCCAGTTTCATCTCACTCTGCCCATTATCCAGGGTGACCTGGACGGAAACGCTGTTAAGGCAACCAAAGAGAAGCGCAAAGTTTCCAGGGTTAAGGGATGACTGGGGCACATCTACGGGGTTAAGAGAATTCAGTTAAGAATGACGCGGAGACTAGAGTAAGCAGGCATAAAGAACTGTTACAGTTCCCTACGAAGTCCGCAGAAGGGGTCAGGCTCAGTGATAGGATTCCGTAAAACGCTGAGAGATAAATCCAATGGCAGATACTCTTACTGGACAACCTCCTGTATTCGGCGGTAGCACTGGTGGACTACTCACTAAAGCCTTAGTTGAAGAAAAGTACGCAATCACCTGGACTAGCCCAAAAGAGCAAGTCTTTGAGATGCCTACAGGCGGAGCAGCGGTGATGCGGCAGGGTGAAAACCTGCTGTATCTTGCTCGTAAAGAGCAGTGCATTGCTTTGGGTGGTCAGCAGTTGCGAGCAAAGTTCAAAATCACCGATTACAAAATCTACCGGGTTTTCCCGAATGGAGAAGTTCAATACCTGCACCCTGCAGATGGAACGTTCCCTGAAAAGGTTAATGAAGGTCGTGGTCAGGTTAACACGGTAGGCCGCAATATTGGCAGCAATCCTGAGCCTGCCAAACTCAAGTTCAGCGGTACTGCTACCTACAATGCCTAAGCGGTAGATCTAAACCATTAACAGTAACCCCAGAGTGATCACCTCTGGGGTTTGTCTTTGGTCAGTTTTGCATCAACTGTATTCACTGTCGCAACAGCTAGTAAATTGCTAAAACAGACTTGCTGTAACTTTTCCGGTGACGTAGGGGCGGGTTTTGCCCAAGGTCTCGCTAAGATCCCCAGATTGTCTACCAAACCCGCCCCTACAGAGGACATCCATCACCAAAAAATTTACAGGTGGTTTTCTGACAGCACCTTCACCTCATACAGGATAATCAGGTGTCCGTCGAAATCGTAAAATCCTTGTTCTGTAAACGCCAAATTGGGTGGAGCCGTGAAGTAGCTAGGCTGCACCACCTCCAGCTCAAGGGACTGGATTTGCTGAATCGCCATTGCCAGATCGCTGACTTGAATCACAATGCCAATCGGATAAGGAGGAGTTGGACGCGGCAGTTCAATGCCCTTGACTTCGGTTAAGGCGATCGCTCGCAGTTCGCGCTCTGTACTCAGCGTCGCAAAGGTCAAGGTTGCCTGGGCAGGAATCTGGAAAACCTTGTAGAGGTAGGATGTCGCAGACGCCTCCGCCACATAGTCAAGCCTGAATCCCAAAATATCCTGGTAAATTGTTAAGGCTCGTTCTAAATCAGCCACCAGCAAACATGGGCGTTTCAGATGAAGTCCCTCTTTTGGTTCCGGTGCTGTCTTTGGCAGATCTGGAGTCATAGTCAAATTTGCTGCTCCTACCTTGAACGAGTAGTGGCTATTGTTTCTAGCCTATACTCAGGTTATGCCCAGGTTAGAACGCTTTAGCTATCGGTAGAGGAGGCAATCGATAGCTACGTCTAAACTAGTAGTCCGTCAGGATAGATTTGAGTTGCCCCTCAAATCTACAGAACCAATTTTTTAGGATGTTTTGAGGGTTTTCAACCCATCAAAACAGTCTTGACAGACCACTAGTGTCAGGATCTGGAACAGCTACGGTACAAAGTTATCCTGGATGCCTACTACTGCCCAATTAGAGAGTTTGTATCGTGTCTGTTATCAACTGACCTATTTCATGCTTCAGCCCATTCATCTTATCTGCGTTGATGGTCGAACGCGCAATGTCTATCTTTTAGCTGGGTATAACGAAGAGCTAGAGTTCCAACTTTTGCCTAATGGAGAGTTGTCTGATGAGCCAGACTGACTACAATTTGATGTCTGATGTTGAACTGAAGCAGTATTTTCTTAAAAATCGTGGAGATCATGCTGCTTTCCAAGCCTATTTAGATAGGCTTAATCAGCGCCCACGAAGAATCATTGCAAGTCTCAGTGATCCAGATTTTGATGAGAAAGTTCAAGCAGCAATTCGTCAGAAGCTAGAAACAGCGAGAGATAGCAGCAGTTAGCGATCTAACAACGCTGGCGCAGCAGACTGACCTAAGTTTTTGGGAATCACAGACGTTCACGGCAGTCGGTGACGCTAGCCGTTTTCTTGCTGAGTATGTAGAATTGTGCGATTGTAGTCTCAATCCAGACATCGAGACATTTTTGATCACGGATGAGGCAAACGGACACTATATCTGGATGAATCCTGGTTGGCAGAGTGGTAAACGCATTACTGGCATGACCGTCTACTTATAACGGCATGTTAACTTTTACGAAATTAACCTCATAAAACTTCAATTCTCAATACGCTAAACAAAGATAAGAAAAGTATTTTGTATTTGGAAGTGTCTAAGGGTTCTTCTCAGCGCTCATCTCAGCCTCGCAAGCAGAAATCGAGTTCAGCGATCGCAGGTCAAAAGCGGACAAATAAGCTGCTTCTAGCCGCTCTGTTCGAGAATGCCTGTGATGCGATCGCGATTATCGATGATTGGGGCTATTTTATCGACGTCAATGTTGCGGCAATGCAGGTATTTGGTTTACCCGGTGAAGCACTGGTGGGGTGCAACGTGCAGGACTTTACCGATGGAGCGTTGGATATTGAGCAAATTCGCGGTCACGCTCAAACTAAACCCAAGTCGCTGGGAGAATTGCACCTGGTTTGCCGCGATGGTGTGCAGCGCGATGTGGAATATACCCTCACTCCAGAGGTGCTTCCCCATCGTCATCTGCTGATTTTGCGCGACATCAGCGGACGGCGGGAGGTGATGGAAAATGAATTACGACGGCAGCGGCAGCGGGTTGAACTCTTTTCAGAAGTAACGCTGAAGATTCGACAGTCACTGCAGCTCAAGGAAATTCTGCAAACCACCGTTACGGAAGTGCAGCGCATTCTGCAAGCCGATCGCGTTCTGATTTACCAGGTTTTCTCTGATGGAACCGGGAAAACCATCAGTGAGGCGGTGTTGCCGGATTACCCCGTGATTCTAGATATGGAATTTCCGGTGGAGGTGTTTCCAACCGATTACCAGCAGCTTTATGCCCAGGGTCGGGTGCGCGCGATCGCCGATGTGCATGACCCCGCCAATGGATTGACAGATTGCCTGGTTGAGTTTGTTGAGCAATTTGGCATCAAAGCCAAGCTAATTGTCCCGATTCTGCAAAACCTGAATTCCCATCCCCAAAATGAATCGAATTCCCAGAATCAGCTCTGGGGGTTGCTGATTGCGCATCAATGCAACACTCCCCGCCATTGGGTTGATTTTGAACTGGAATTGATGCAGCAACTGGCAGACCAAATTAGCATTGCTCTGGCGCAAGCTCAACTTCTAGAGCATTTAGAAGACAGGGTGGAAGCTCGCACAGTAGAGCTTAAAGAGGTGAATCGCAACCTGCAGCAGGAAATTACGGATCGGATGCAGGCAGAGGCTGCATTACGGCAAAGTGAAGAGCAGTTGCGCCTGATTACCAATGCGTTGCCGGTGTTGATTGCCTATATCGATGATCAGCAGCGCTATCGCTTTAATAACCAGGCTTATCAGGATTGGTTTGGGCGATCGCCCGCTGAAATTGATGGATGCCATCTTCGCGACGTGTGGGGAGAGAACAGCTATCAGAAGATGCAGCCTCATGTGGAAGCGGCTTTAGCTGGACATGTCGTCACCTATGAAAATGACATTCTGCTCAACAACGGTAGTCCGCGATCGGTCGATGTCACCTACATTCCTGATGTTGATGACCAAAAAACTGTCAAAGGATTTTTTGCCCTAACCAGCGATATCAGCGATCGCAAAGCGATCGAGCGGATGAAAGATGAATTTATTTCCGTGGTCAGTCATGAGCTGCGCACCCCACTCACGTCGCTGCACAGTGCTTTGAAGATGCTTGCCACTGGACGATTGGGCACTCTGACAACAGACGGACAGCAGCTCTTAGGAATTGCCGACGAAAGTACCGAACGGTTAGTGCGTCTGGTGAATAACGTGCTTGACTTACAACGCATTGAATCTGGCGAAGTGATCATGGATCGGCAAGCCCACAATGCGGCAGATTTAATGATTCAGGCAACCGAGGCCATGCAACCAATGGCGCACCAGCATGAGATTACTCTGGTAACACAGCCAGCCGACATTTTGATTTGGGCAGATTGTGATTACATCCTACAAGCACTCACAAATTTACTCAGTAACGCCATCAAATTTTCATCATCTGGAAAAACCGTTTGGTTAACCGTTGAGCACCAACAATGCACTAATCCAGAACACAACTTGACTCACCCCTCACCCCTCACCCCTCACCCCTCACAACCTGCTCCATTGCCTACCTCTGCAGTAGCCCTGTTTCGAGTCCGAGACGAAGGGCAGGGAATTCCAGCCGATCAGCTGGAACGGATTTTTGAACGCTTCCAGCAAGTCGATTCATCAGATTCACGCAAAAAAGGAGGAACGGGGTTAGGGTTAACCATCTGCCGCAAAATTATTGAGCAACACGACGGCAGAATTTGGGCTGAGAGTCTTCCAGGACAGGGGAGTACCTTTTCGTTTACATTGCCAGCGCTGAATGGGGGGTAAGGATTTGCGATGACAACCAGACGTATTCTGATCATCGACGACGAGGAAACGATTCAAACCGTTGTTCAATTTGGGATCAAAATGACAGCTGGTTGGGATGTCCTGACTGCCAGCTCCGGTTCTAAAGGCATTCAGACGGCCCAAACTGAACAGCCCGATGCCATCTTGCTGGATGTGATGATGCCTGAAATGGACGGCATTGCAACCTTCAAAGCACTTCAATCCTATCCGGAGACAGAACAAATTCCAGTCATTTTGTTGACAGCAAAAGCACAGGCGGCGGAAAAGCGCCAGTTTAATGACTTAGGCGTGAGTGGTGTGATTACCAAACCTTTTAACTCCCTCGACCTACCGGATCAGATTGCCAGGATTCTGCATTGGTAACGACATCGATGAAAATCCTACTTGTGGAAGATGATGAGCCGCTCATAGCCGTGTTGACGAAAAGTTTGACTGCGCTCCATTATGTTGTGGATGTGGTCAACGATGGGGAAATGGGATGGAACTACGGCTCCACATTTGAGTATGACCTGATGGTGCTCGATGTGATGTTGCCCAAATTGGACGGGGTGAGTTTATGCCAGCGATTTCGATCGCACGGCGATACAACTCCAATCTTGTTACTAACAGCTCAAGATAGCAGCACGGCTAGGGTTCAGGGATTGGATGCCGGGGCAGATGATTACGTGGTCAAACCCTTCGATCGCGCCGAACTGATCGCCCGCATCCGAGCCTTACTGCGTCGAGGCAGTACCAATCCCTTTACGTCACTTGTGTGGGGTGATTTGGTGTTAAACACCAGCACCTGTGAAGTGACCTATAATGGGCAACCTCTGACGCTGACGGCGAAAGAGTATGAGTTGCTGGAACTCTTGCTCAGAGATAGCCAGCGCGTATACAGTACGGATGAGATCCTCGATCGCCTCTGGTCATCCGAGGAGTATCCATCTGAGGCCACGGTGCGATCGCATGTGCGTCGATTACGCCAGAAACTGGCGGTGGCAGGTGCGCCTCACGATTTGATCGCCACCGTACATGGACGCGGATACTTCCTGAAGGCGCTTGAGAATTCGTCCACGCTCCCCGCTGCAACCGTGCAGAAAAGTGCCCCTGAGCTTTGTCTAACTTCGGTAGTGTCGGAACGTTTCAGCGATCGCCGACTTGACTCCCAGCAACAGTACCTCGCCTTCCTCAACCAAACCTGGACAACGACGAAGCCAAACAGCCTCAATCAGGTGGCGATGTTGGCGCAAACGGTGAGAGCCTTGCATGTCAATCCGCTCACGGTTCAGCAGCAAACCGAGGCTCATCAAGTCGCCCACAAATTGGCAGGAAACCTGGGAATGTTTGGGCTAACCCATGCAATGCAGCTTGCTCGGCAATTAGAGAGCTGGTTGATTGGTGATGCCCCTCCGCAATCCGGAGATGCTGCTTTGATGGAAGCGCTTGCGATCGAGCTGCACCAGGAAATTGACAATGCCACTGCAATCCAGCTATGCCAGCTTCCCAACGGACACTCACCCCTGTTGCTGATCATGGACTCGGATCCGAACTTCAGCCAGTCACTGGAAGCGATCGCCAAAACCCGTGGCATTCAGACCGCGATCGCCACTACGATCGCTGAAACTGAAGCATGGCTCCGATCCGCTCCCCGTCCCAGTTGCAGTGATCAAGACCCTGCCGCCATTTTGCTGCGGTTGCCCCTGATGCCGACTCAAGTCAACGCGAACGGCAAGACGACTGTGTTAGAAACTGAACCGGTCTCGTTAGTGCAGAAATTTGCCCAGCGTTATCCTGCCGTCCCAATTCTGGTGATCAGCGATCGCAGTGAATTGAGCGATCGCCTGAAAATTGCCCAGTGGGGCGGCAAGCTCTTGCTGGAATCATCCGCGGCTCCAGAGCAAGTCATCATTGCCCTAACACAACTGCTCAGAAAGTCTCACACCCCAGCCAACGTCATGGTTGTTGATGATGATCTCGACTGGTTGGCAACTCTCCCCACCCTCCTCAAACCCTGGGGGTTTAACATCACCACCCTGGCTGATCCACAACAATTCTGGACCGTGCTCCAGACAGTCCTCCCGGATGTGCTCGTGCTCGATGTCAACATGCCACAAATCAATGGCTTTGAACTCTGCCAAATTCTGCGCAGCGATCCACAGTGGCAGCGATTACCAGTGTTGTTTCTGAGTGTGCGCACCGACTTCAACAGTCAAAATCAAGCCTTTACCGTCGGTGCTGATGACTACTTATGTAAGCCCGTTGTCGGCGTCGATTTAGCCAACCGAATTCTCCACCGTCTACAACGAGTGCAAGCGTGGTCCAGTTAAAACGCTCAGTCTTGCACACATTTTGCACAGAATATGCGCCAGTGTAGGGATCAATCTTAGTATCCACTTAAAAAACCCTATCTCAAGGCCTATGCAAACATCTTTACGAAATCGCCAGCATCCTCTGATTCATAAACTGGCAGACTGCATTGAGGAAACCTGGCAGCAGTATTTGGAGTTATCCCCATATCACATCCCCCAGGATCTGGGCTACATTGAGGGCTGCCTGGAAGGGGAACGGCTTGTGATCGAAAATCATTGCTACCAGACTCCGCAATTTCGCAAGCTGCACCTAGAGCTAGCCCAGATGGGCAACACCCTCGATATTTTGCACTGTGTCATGTTTCCTAAGCCTGAGTATGCCCTGCCTATTTTTGGGACCGATCTGGTGGGTGGGCGTGGAGGCGGGATTAGTGCCGCGATCGCAGATCTATCCCCGATCAGCACAGACCGTCTGCTACCCGAAGAGTATTTTGTCGCCTTATCGGCACTATCCAATCCTCAATTTTCGCAACCGCGTGTTTTACCGGAGTGGGGAGATATTTTTTCAGAGTTTTGTCTGTTTATCCGTCCAGTCAACCCAGATGAGGAAGATGCGTTTCTGAAGCGAGTGCGAGAATTCTTGACGTTACACTGTCAAATTGCCATTTCCAAGTCTCCTTTGGTGTCTCAAAGAGATGTGTTTAGCGTGTTGGAAGGGCAGCGATATTACTGCACCAAGCAGCAACAGAATGATAAGACCCGGCGAGTTCTAGAAAAATCCTTTGGAGCCGAATGGACAGACCGTTATATGACAACAATGTTGTTTGACTACATCGCTGTATAAACCACGTCTAGCTCAGAATTTGTAGCTTTCCTTTCAGAAAAACTCCAGGTCTGGACGTGCACAAGGTTTAGTTGCTTAAAACTCCGAGGTTTTGGTCAAAATGCGTAAGTCCTACCCAGGTCTGGACGTGGACAAGGCTTGAGTTTTTTTATATTTTTAATTGACTTTCTGCAAGTCCTTCTGAATTGCACAGAATTTGCACAAACAGATTGATTTAATCGAATTAGGTTCAAAAGCCACTGGATCCTTTGATCCTCAGGGTCAGGGTCCAGGTTTCTCTGGACTCACTATCTTCATCAAGAATCGGCCTTGAACCACATTCTTAATCAGTGTTTTTCATCACTAGTCAGCCCTGAAAAACCTACTCAACTCAGTATAAACAAACCTTTCAGCCTCCAAAACCGAGCTTGAAATTGCAGGAAAAGGTTCACTCCCCTGGCAAAATCTTGCAAAGTCTGGAAGAAAGAGGACTACATAGGGGAGCTAAGGAGATTAAAATGACCAGTTCTATGGCAGCGAGACAACTAGGATTTGAGCCGTTTGCAGAAACATCTCGCGTTGAGCTACGGGCAAATTGGACTGAGGGAGATGTACAGGCTGTAATTCACGCAACCTACCGTCAGGTATTTGGCAACGACCACCTGATGCAAAGTCAACGTTTGACCAGTGCAGAATCCCTCCTGCGGCAGGGAACCATTACCGTGCGGGATTTTGTGCGTGCTCTTGCGCAATCTGAGCTGTACCGGCAAAAGTTTCTTTACTCCACACCCCAAGTTCGCTTTATTGAGTTGAACTACAAGCATCTGCTTGGTCGTGCTCCCTGCGATGAATCAGAAATCGCTCACCATGTTAATCTCTACCATCAGAAGGGCTACGAGGCAGAGATTAACTCCTACATTGATTCCCTTGAATATCAAGAAAATTTTGGCGAAGCCATTGTTCCCTACTATCAGGGGTTTGAAACTCGCCGTGGACAAAAAACGGCAGGCTTTAATCGCATCTTTCAGCTCTATCGGGGGTATGCCAATAGCGATCGCGCCCAGGGCAAAAATACCTCTGCCTGGCTGACAAAGGATCTGGCTCACAACTCAGTCACTCCAATTAAGACCGCCACCTTTGGACGGGAACTGACCGGTGGAATTGGCGGCGATCGTGCCCAGTTGTATCGAATTCGGGTGCTCCAAACCGGCAGTGGACAGACCCCCCAGATCCGCAGAAGTATGAGCGAGTACCTCGTCAGCTATGAACAGCTTTCGTCCACCCTGCAACGACTCAATCAGCGCGGCAGCCAGGTAGTCGGCGTTGCCCTTGCCTGAATTCATCAAGGCTGACGCCGTGAATTGGTCATTGGTAGTGGGTTATTGGTAAATCGAGAAAACCACTGTTACCAGGAGATATGGGCAATGATGTTGGGACAATCTGCATTAACAAGAGCATCTAGCTCCAGTTTAGACAGCCGTATTTTCGTCTATGAAGTCGAAGGATTACGTCAGAATGATCAAACATCCAACAATAGCTACCCGGTTCGCAACAGCAGCAATATTTTGATTCAGGTTCCTTATAACCGGATGAACGATGAAATGCGTCGCATCACTCGCTTAGGAGGCAGGATCGTCGGTATCCGTTCCTTGAGTGAGTAGTCCTGAATCGTTAGCCACATTCCTGAATCACGTTTGATAGTTGGCGCTCCTAACGTAGATGTGGATAGAAGCCGTATGAGTTGGATGAATTCTGATTCATACGGCTATTTAGTAACGCCTAATTCCTTAAATCGGTCATGATAGAAATCACAGTGCAAGTAACTACCAGACGCTTTAAGAGATGAGCCAACCCAGCTTGGAGCAAATTGCGGCACAGTTAAACAGCCCCAATCTGAAGGATCGAGTGTTAGCCATGATTGAGCTGCAACAAGAGACGATGTCAGCTCAAGATGCCTATCCTCTGATCACGCAAGCGCTTGCAGATGAGACCATTCAGATTCGTGGTATGGCGGCCTTTTCGCTGGGGATGAAGCGAACGCCCGCAAACCTGTCAGTGTTGGTGAACCTATTGGCATCAGACCCAGACTACAACGTGCGGGCGATCGCAGCCGGTGCACTAGGGTATTTGGAAGACAAACAGGCTTTAGAGTCTCTACGGCACGCCTTTTATGAAGACACCCACTGGTTAGTGCAGTTCAGCGCAGCCGTAGCATTAGGAAACTTGAAGGACATTCAAGCTCAGACGGTTCTGCTGGAAGCCCTGGATAGTCAAAACGGATTGCTGCAAGAAGCGGCGATTATGGCGTTGGGTGAAATCGGAGCGGTTGACGCGATCGATCGCTTGCTAAACTTCGCCAATGCTGGTGACTGGCTGCTCCGCAAACGACTGGCAGAAGCTTTGGGCAATCTTCCAGGTATCAAAAGCCAGTCTGCACTTCAGTTTTTGCAGAAAGATAGCCATCCTCAAGTAGCTGAGTCCGCCAGGTTATCTCTTGAACGTTTCGCATAAAACGAAAGTTTGCAACCTTCAAAATAGCTCCCTGCTGAGGGTTCTATCCTGCAACTGCAAGATAATATGTTTGTAGGTTGGAGGCATTCCATGAATCAGAAATTAGTTGAATCTTTAGCGCAAATTATTCTTGCGCTCTCTGATGAAGAGCGGCAATTGCTGGAAAACAACATCCGGAGATCTTCTATTCCACAGCAGATTGCCGATTTAGAGCAGCGATTGAAAAGCTTTGAAGAAAAGTATCATATGCTATCAGAGCAGTTTTACCAGCGTTTCCAGTCCGGTGAACTTGGAGATTCGATGGACTTCTTCGAGTGGAATACCTACTACGAAATGTGGAATGCCGCTCAAGTTAAAGCATCTTGAGCACGATGGATTTAAGCCAGTACATTACTGCTGTGGATGGATAGCACAAAACAAATTCTCAGAAAGCGCTGGGATAGTGTCAAACACTTCCCAGACTTGCCCAACTTTCCCCACCATGTTCACGTCGGCTCGGAGGTCAACGTTGAATTGGGTCAAACTCGTAGTGCTCTAGAATTTCTTGATTTCATGGAATCCGAGCTGAGGAACGAATCTTCTGCTGACTTTGGTCGTTAGCTGAATTGTCTCAATTTCTCAATCAAACGATCAAAGTAAAGAGACAATGTTTCTTTCTGGTTCGGCTCGACCTGCTTTAAGCTGGCAGCTTTGATGCCCTCCAGTCCGACGACCATTGCATCGAGCGGCACCTGCAATTCTTGATAGAGCAACTGCATGTAATGGAATCCTGCGCTACTGGTGTAATCGATGCGGTGTCCAGCAATTCCATAGGTAATACAACGCAGGAAGTGCCAGAAGTCTCGCCAGCAGGCTTCTGCCCGCTCTGGGGGATAAAGTCCACCGCCAGGTTGGGTAATGGTGGGAAAAACGGTCAATACTTCAGCTCTGGCTTCGTTGACGATCGCGTCAACGCGATCGCGCAACAGTTTGGCAACTGGAATTAACTCAGCCATAGTGGGAGCGATCGCCTGAATCTGCTGCAAATCCTCATCGGTTAGATAACAACCCTGATCATCGGCAGCTTGAAATCGCTGAATCGCCTCTGCCGGATGGGTGTCTTGCCAGGTCGCAAAGCTAACAATCCTGGCTTTCTGAATCAGTTCCTGGATTTTTTCACTCAGTTGTGGCTTTGTCATGGAGCTAAAGAGAATTGAGAATTATTGAGAATTGAGGATTAAGTTTAAAAGTAGAAATACTTAAAATTCATTTTTACACGGTGTAGTCCAACCTCATCCTATAGTCAACACAGATGTTTTAGCGGTTGCGTGGTACTGGATTAGAAGCTAGACGCAGATAGTGGGGCAAAAACTTCACTAGTTTAGCTGGAATATAATAGGCTTACAGCTTGATCACTTCATCTTCTAAACGGAGAACTCCCGCAAAAGACAGAGAATCACTTGCCTGGAGGTTCCTTTCTATCGAACGATTATCGCTCTTCCTTCAGATAGGTAATCTCATGAACTTAAGACGTTAAGGTGAAGACGTTAAAACTTGCACTGTATGAACGTTGTGCCGCTGTGGTTCAGTACTGTATCCCCAAGGAGAGCGACGTCAGGGATGTAGACAGTGCAAATGCACACCATTAGGTGGTTGTGGAGTTTTTGTCGTTTCCTCCACTTTGCTTCTGCCAAGGGAAGGCGCAATCCTTCATCAGAGCGGTCTGAGGTAGAAGACACCTGTTGCTCGATCGCTTTGTCCGCTTAGGCTTGAACCCTGCTTGGCTCAAGCCTGTTCTTTTGTTAGCACAGTTCAAGTCGCCAAGAGGTTTGCGATGACACCGGAGCAGGTGGAGCAATTGATTCGGCAGGCACGGGAAGCCTGGATGAATGGCGATGGAGAGAGCTTCGCAACGCTATTTTGCCCGATGGTGAGTTGATTGTTCCGGGGATGCGGTGGC
>JAAUSG010000371.1 GCA_012034055.1 Leptolyngbyaceae cyanobacterium RU_5_1
AAATCGGGGCTTAAGTCAGCTAGACAAGCGATGGGCTGCACCTTTCGCTAGCCAAAAGCCTGACAATTGCTCGTGAGACTGATATAAGACTCAAAATCGCTGGAAAATCAATTAATCGAGGTGCCCAGTTGTTATTCATCTTTCAAATACGCAATCAGGATGTAGACCAAGATCCCAACATAGGCGCTTAATAGACGACGGACTCAGTATAGCTTTGGAAGGGACTGAATGTGGAGTATAACGGCAACAGTTGAGCCTCTCCCATAGGATGCATTACGCCCAGCAACGCATCAACTCAACAGTTTTCTAAGTCCGTTGGTAGCGCATTCCGGGGAGTTGGGTGACTAAGCCCATCAGTTCCAGTTGCAGCAGGGCGCTAGATACCGAACTGGCGGGTAGATCGACGGACTGTACGAGGAAATCAAACGCGATCGCTTCTCCCATAGGGCATCGCTAGTTTTGAATTATGGGGTTTGAGTGTGGCGTGTGGCTAACCAGCGCTCCAGTGATCGCGGACTCTCACCGCTTTGCCGACCTGCCAACAATCCCTCAATCCCAATGTGCTCGTCTAGATCAACCCACTCAATGGCATAGCCTTCACCCAGCAACTGCCAGTTTTGTTGCTCTTGGGGGGAGGCGTGCATCAAACGGGGATACCAGCCTAGAGGAACACTGAGGCTGCGACCGTCCGCTAAGTCTACAATCAGCTTCTCATCGGTGATGGTGACTCGCTCAGCAATCGGTTCCGTTTCAAGTATCAAAGTAGTCATGCCATGCATCCAGCAACACTATTTGATGTTCTTCTACCAGCCTAGCAATTTGATTCAACTCATGCTCCTTGAAACCTCGGTTCTTCTCCAAAGAAACGGGATCAAGCCAAAATTTGACGATTTGGCGATCGCGCTTGACGTGAATATGAGCAGGTTCACCCCGGTCAGAACTGAAGAAAATGAAACTGTAAGAACCAACTTGAAGAACTGTAGGCATTTCTAGATCGCTGCTCTCCCGTAGGATGCGTTACGCGAAGCAACGCATCCATTCAACGAGTTGTATTTTTAAGTCCGTTGGTAACGCATTCCGGGGAGTTGGGCAACCAATCCCATTAGTTCTAATTGCAGCAGGGCGCTGGATACAGAGCTAGCGGGTAGATCAATTGACTGTACTAATTGATCAAACGAGATCGCCTCACTGCCATCAGACTGAGACAGATCGGTGAGCACTTGCAAGACTTGTTCCAACTTTGGCTCTAGGTTCAAGGGCAAGGTCGGCTGTTCAACAGTTGATGGCAGCGGCGCAACGTTGAATTGGGGCAGCATCCCCAGCATGTCCAGTAGTTCATCGATGCCCTCAATTAAGTGGGCCCCTTTGTTGATCAATTTGAGACAGCCGATCGCTGTTTTGTCATCCAGTCGGCCGGGTAAGGCGTATACATCACGACCATACTCATTGGCATAGTGAGCGGTAATCAACGCCCCCGATTTTGCGGGAGCTTCCATCACCAGCGTCGCTCGACACAATCCAGCAATAATTCGATTGCGGCGCGGAAAGAATATCCGGTCAGGTTGGGTGCCTGCCGGATGTTCGCTCAATACCAAGCCAGATTCCAGCACTTGCTGATACAATGTGCGGTTTGACCCGGGATAAATCACATCTACTCCGCAACCCAATACCGCGATCGTGCGTCGTTGGGATTCAAGGCAACTCCGGTGGACTTCGGTATCAATCCCATCTGCCAGTCCAGAAACAACTGTAAAGCCATTCTGAGCCAGGGCAGTTGTAATCCGCTGGGTCCACTTTCTGCCGTAGGGTGAGGGCGATCGCGTGCCCACAATCGCCACCGTCGGAATTGTACCTGCCAGTTCCTGCAAATCAACCTTGCCCCGGTAATACAGTACTGGTGGTGGGTCTGGAGTTTCCAGCAGCAGTCGAGGGTATTCGACATCTGCCGGAGTCCAAAAATTGGGGTTATCGTGCTGATGTTGGTCGAGGAGTTGCTCTGGATGGATCTTGCGCCGTGCGATCGCGATCGTTTCTACCGTCTGGGGACCCAACCCCTCCACATTTAGTAAGTCTGTGGAGCTAGCAGCCCAAGCCTTGGCCAGAGACCCAAACTGCTTCTGCAGTCGTTTCAGCAGGATTGGACCAATGCCATTGAGGGATGACCAGGCAAGCCAAAAAGCGCGTTCTTCTACCATGAACCAGAAAAACCAGGGGTCTAGTGTGGAGTATCAAGATGAGCAATGTGACGACTCGGTTGGCAGAAATCCCGCAGGATTTCCCTCAGATTTATAAAATCAGGTACCTTGTGTTTCAAATCGAGCAGGGAGTCGATCCGATTCTGGAATTTGATGGACAAGATGAGCAAGCCCAGCATATTCTGACATATCTGGATGGCAAGCCTGTGGGTACGGCGCGCATCCGGTTTTGGGATGATCGAACGGCAAAAGTAGAACGGGTCGCTGTTCTGGCAGAAGTTCGCGGTCAGGGGATTGGTCGAACCTTAATGGAATACATTCTCAATCTTTTAGCTGAAAAACACGTCGTCGAAGTTGCCATGAATGCACAAGAGTCTGTCATCGAGTTTTATGAGAAGCTGGGATTCACCTCAGAAGGGGAACTCTTTGAGGAAGCTGGGATTCCCCACATTAAGATGAGAAAGCTGTTGCAATAGCCGGATTGGACGTGTGACGGGTCACGATTCTGCACAACAGATCCCTGATGGGAAACGCGATCGCTGGCTAAAAGGACTGCCCATTCTGGGAGTGATCTGGCTGGCAGAAGCCGTGTGCGATCGCCTCTGGTTCACCCTCGATCGCTCCATTCCGCACTGGGACGCCGCAGACTATCTGACTGGTACGTTGACCTATTGGCAAGCCTTACAAACACCTCAGTGGTTTTCAGGGAGTGGTGGATCAACCTCTGGCAGTTATCCACCAAAATTCCACCGCTGGTTTACATCTCAACCGCCCCCTTTCTGAGCTGGTTTGGTCCTGGACCCGACCAAAGCACCCTGGTGTTTCTGCTCTACAGCGCCATCCTACTCGCCTCCGTCTATACCTTAGGGACATTCCTGTTCACCGCTCCAGTCGGACTCTGGTCCGCCGGACTGTGTGTGCTGATGCCAGGTTTGTATCGACTCCGCCTCGAATTTCTGCTCGACTACCCGCTAACCGCAATGGTGACATTGTGCTTTACCTGCCTGACGGTTTGGTGGGGGGTTGGAGGACGGAGGGCGGAGGCGGAGCGACGACCCGT
>JAAUSG010000125.1 GCA_012034055.1 Leptolyngbyaceae cyanobacterium RU_5_1
GGTCAAGTCACTGTCGTAAAAGGGTTGGCTCATTTGCTTTCCCGCAATAGTATGGATTGCTTAGGTATCGCTCTTTTCCTCTCCTGTTGAACGCTCGCTTCATATCTATTTACAAACAGCTTCTCAGTCACGCAGGCAGCAAAATCTTCTCCATCATTGAGAAGAAATTGATTGGGTTCGTTCAGAATCAATAAATCTGCATCCAAATATCCAACGAATTCAGATGTAATGTATGGTTCAGCAATGACTAAAGAACGCGGTTTGTTAGTGTATGGGAACCAGTCATACTCTAATTTTTTGCTAACCCGCAGATGCTTGACGTTGTACTTTTCAAATACCTGTAATGTTTTCGCACTCAGCGGTGGACCGAATCGAGGAGTAACTGCAAACACAGGTGCATCTGCAAATTGACCACCCCATTTTCGCAAGCTGGTTATCATTCGTATTGCCTGGTCTTCAAGTCCTCCAGACTCAACACAGCATACAAACGAAATACTAGGATTTTCATCATTTGACTCAGCACATTTAATGAGGGGATATACCCTCTACATCCATTAGAAAAAAAAATTAATTCCAGTCATCCCTCGCTTTCTTGACCAAAGCTTTACATGAGCTGTGGCTTTTTACGTATTAATACTTAGTTTATGTGATTAGTTCATGTAGAAGGCACGATCGCGACAACACACTCGTTTGGCAAAAGCGGCGCAAACGGAGACACTTCGCGATCGCCCCTCGCCCCATCAGCGATCGCCTCACCTTCTCAAACAACGCTACACTCAAATTCAATATCACCCAGTCCCCACTTCCCACTCCCCATCCATCTATGACTCGACGTATTATCGACCTCCTCCGTCACGGACAACCCAACGAAACTGTCACCATCCAAGGTTGGGTGCGCACCAGGCGTGAACAGAAAGAATTCAGCTTTGTAGAAGTTAACGACGGTTCCTCAATGGCAGGACTCCAGGCTGTTATCAATCAAGATGTGCCAGGATATGCCGAAACTATCAAGCGAGTCAGTACCGGTGCATCGGTTGAGATCTCCGGCACGTTGGTTGAGTCTCCAGCGAAGGGACAACGCATCGAATTGAAGGCAGCGGCGATCGCCGTGTACGGAGAAGCTGACCCGGAGACCTTTCCATTGCAGAAGAAGCGGCACTCGTTTGAGTTTCTGAGAGCGATCGCCCACCTCCGTTCCCGCACCAATTCGCTGGGAGCCGTCTTTCGGGTGCGCAACGCGGCTGCTACTGCGATTCATCAGTTCTTCCAGGAGCGCGGTTTTCTGTGGGTTCATACTCCCATCATCAGCGCCAGTGACTGCGAAGGTGCAGGCGAAATGTTCACGGTCACCAACTTTGACCTGACCCAGGTGCCGCTCACAGACGACAAAACCGTTGACTTCAGCAAAGACTTCTTCGGCAGGCAGTCCTATCTCACGGTCAGTGGTCAGCTTGAAGCCGAAATCATGGCGATGGCGTTCAGTAACGTCTACACCTTTGGTCCCACCTTCCGCGCCGAAAACTCCAACACCTCTCGCCACCTGGCCGAGTTCTGGATGGTGGAACCCGAAATGGCCTTCTGCGACCTGGACGGCGACATGGAACTGGCAGAAGCGTTTCTCAAATACATCTTCAAGTACGTGCTGGAAACCTGCCCGGAAGACATGGAGTTTTTCAACCAGCGCATTGATGATTCTGTACTGGCAACGGCAGACAATATCATCAACAATGAGTTTGGGCGAGTTACGTACACCGAAGCTGTTGCCCTCTTAGAGAAATCCGGCAAAACCTTCGAGTATCCGGTTGAGTGGGGCTTGGATCTGCAATCCGAACACGAGCGCTATCTCGCCGAAGAGTACTTCAAGAAACCGGTCATTGTCAGTGACTACCCTACCAAAATCAAAGCCTTCTACATGCGACTCAATGACGACGAAAAAACCGTTCGAGCCATGGATGTCCTGGCTCCCAAAATCGGTGAAATCATTGGTGGCTCCCAACGAGAAGAGCGCTTAGAGGTGCTGGAAAAACGCATTCAAGCTGTGGGACTCGATCCTGCACCGTACTGGTGGTATCTCGATCTGCGTCGCTATGGAACTGTGCCCCATGCGGGCTTTGGGTTGGGTTTTGAGCGTTTGGTGCAATTCATGACCGGTATGGGCAATATCCGCGACGTAATTCCCTTTCCGCGTGCGCCGCAAGAAGTGGAGTTCTAGAGGGCTGACAAGCTACTGGTCATTACCATCGGACCTGCGGGTTCGGTCAGGGTCGGTAAAACTTCTACTCCTTCATCTCTGCACCTCTGCACCTCCCCGCTTGATCTCATCCATGACCAAATTCTCCAGGATTCGTTCGCAGAAACTGGAATGAGTGCTTAAATAAAATAATTAAAAAGTGGGTAGGCTTTAGAACATGCCCATGCTTTAGTGTTCCTGATGCAATACGTGGAATTAGGAAGTTAATGAGTTCTTCTGTTACAACTCCTACTGGTCGATTGTGCTCTGGAGGAAGCTGAACAAACCCTAAAATCTGCGGTAGTTTGGCAAAAATCAGGTACTTTGGAAAGCCGATCCACGTCCAGCTCGAAATCTGTAGGTTTCCCTTAAGAAAATTCCAGGTCTGGACGTGGACAAGGTTTAATTCACTGCAAACCGCTCTGAATGTTGGTCTGAATGACTGGTAGCATCTCATCTACTTCTCAAACAGAGTTAGCCCATCGGCGGCGAAAGTTGCGTCGTCAAAGACGCCTTCGACTCTTTCAAGCAGTTTGGAGAATTCTTGCTGTGGGTGGGCTAGCAGGTGGGTTAGTTTGGTTGACTACACTCCCAATTTGGCTGATTCGCAATTCTGAGCAAATTAAGGTTGAAGGCAATCGATTGCTTCCTACTCAAACGGTGCGATCGCTCTTATCCATTTCCTATCCCCAATCAATTTTGTGGCTTGAACCTCAGAAAATCACCAGTGAACTCACTGCCAAAGCTCCTATTGCAGATGTGGTTGTCAATCGTCAACTCTTTCCACCCAGCTTGACGGTGCGGATTAAGGAGCGGTATCCAGTTGCGATCGCCGTTTCTAAACCTGCAGACATTCAGCTTCTGGGTCAAAGACCTGCAAAAGATCAGGCAAGTGGAGTCCGGATCGGGCTATTGGACGAAAACGGAACACGAATTCCGTTGGAGAATTACGCCCTTTTGGAGCGCTCGGTCAAACTACCAACCCTAAAAGTGATTGGTAATCAAGAACACTACCGCCCGTATTGGTCTAAGCTATACCAGGACACAAGTCGTAGCCCGGTTAAAATTTCCGAAATTGATTGTCAAAATCCAGCGAATCTCGTTCTCAAAACTGACTTAGGGATGATTCATCTAGGTCCTTACAGTTCACGCTTCTCCGAACAACTTAAAACGTTAGATCGAATACGGAAACTTCCTAGACAGGTAAACCCAAGCCAAATTGCCTATATTGACTTGCGAAACCCAGATTCCCCTCACATTCAGATGACTGGCTCGAAGGATTTTGTAAAATCACATGTTCCTTAACTGAGTGAGTAAACGATGATGACAAACTGTTAGTTAAACCACGATTCTTCAGCCCAGGTAGCATCAATGTTTCAAAGCTTTCATGGGATCTTCAACCTGATTGGTTTTTCAAACAACTTACCTTATAGTTGATCAAAGTCGTTCAGTCTAGGGAAGTTGTTTGCAACTATTTCATTCAAATGACACTATTATTTAGTTGCCACTATTGCAATGACACTTAATAACGGCTTAGAACATGATCACGAAAGCTCCGATTCAGATGGACAACCTAACTTTTCCCTGGCGACGGACGCTGCAACCCCATTTAGTAACTCTGGTACTCCTATGAACCAGTTCTCTCATGCAAATAATGCAAAAGGGCTAACTGGAGAAGATTCCAGAAGTGGCGATATTATGCCAGGGAGCGTAGCCAAAATCAAAGTGATTGGAGTCGGTGGCGGCGGTGGCAACGCGGTTAATCGGATGATTGCCAGTGACATTGTTGGAGTTGAGTTCTGGTCTATCAACACGGATTCCCAATCCCTGAATCAGTCGTCTGCTCCAAAACGTCTACAAGTTGGGCAAAAGCTGACGCGGGGGTTGGGAGCGGGCGGAAATCCGGCGATCGGTCAGAAGGCTGCCGAAGAATCGCGAGACGAAATTGCGACGACGTTGGAGAACTCAGACCTCGTTTTTATCACCGCTGGTATGGGGGGTGGCACCGGAACCGGAGCCGCTCCGATCGTGGCAGAAGTCGCCAAGGAATTAGGAGCACTCACTGTTGGAATTGTGACTCGCCCCTTCACCTTTGAAGGTCGTCGCCGTGCCAGTCAGGCCGAAGAGGGAATTGCGGCACTGCAGAGCCGGGTTGATACGCTGATCGTGATCCCGAATGACAAACTGCTGTCGGTCATCTCTGAGCAAACCCCAGTTCAGGAAGCTTTTAAGTCGGCAGACGATATTCTGCGCCAGGGTGTGCAGGGGATTTCGGATATTATTACGATCCCCGGTTTGGTGAATGTTGATTTTGCCGACGTTCGAGCGGTGATGGCTGATGCGGGTTCTGCGCTGATGGGGATTGGAGTTGGCACGGGCAAATCGAGAGCTAGAGAAGCAGCGATGGCGTCTATTTCATCTCCCCTGCTGGAATCGTCGATCGATGGGGCGCGAGGCGTTGTCTTCAACATCACCGGTGGCAATGATCTGACCCTCCACGAGGTGAATGCAGCGGCTGAAATCATCTATGAAGTGGTTGATCCAAACGCCAATATTATTTTCGGTGCGGTGATTGATGAACGACTGCAGGGCGAGTTGCGAATTACCGTGATTGCCACTGGGTTCACTGGAGAAATTCAACCCCGGCAAGTGGCGAAACCGATCGCGATGAAGCGTCCCATGCCCCCCGCTCCTCCCGCTCCTCAGCCTCCCAGTTCCGAACCGAAAGCTCCACCACGCTCAACTGGATTGGATATTCCTGAATTTCTACAGAGGCGGCGACCGCCGAGATAACGGACTGTAGAGAGTAAAGGTTTTAGGGATCGGTGTTGAGTTTAGTTAACAGCATGCCTGGCACCTGATACCTGAACCCTAATTACCTGACATCTGAACCAACCACTACTTCCACAGCTTCCCCAGGATTGGGAACCAGCAGTTTAGTGAGTATTTTTGAGCGCGTCAGGCGATCGCGAACCTCCTCCACACTGCCGACTGATTTGATCAGTTTTGGTAGAATGCCGCTCATCTGCAGATCGCCTCGTGTGGTGGGCAGAAAAACCTGAGGTTGCAGTGCTTGAATCAGGTTGATTGCCTGCTCTGGTCCCATGATGACTTGCCCCAGTAAGAGAAAAATTTGACCAATCACGGGCGCGATCGCGACATCCACCCGACCGATTCGCTCCGCTTCCTTGACCGGAAAAACGTGTGGCTCGTAATACAGGGTTTCACCCGTTTGTTGATCGGTTAGCCGATAGCCATTCTCAACCTGACCCGGTTGAATCTCCGCACCCGGAATGGCTGTAATCCTCAAGCGATCAGAAATAACTTGCTCCTGCCAGGCTGACAGGGTCGTGACATGCTGAAAGCCCAACGTCCTGACCATCTTTGCCGCCGTAGGAGAGGCCACAACTGGAATGGCGCGACTCAGCTTCTCCAACGTTGGCTTGTGGCAATGGTCATCCAACCCTTGAGAGAGCAGAATCAGGTCTACCGGCGGCAACGTCTCTGGAGTAACCGTCAAAGGTGTATTGTGGTAGGCCATATACAGCCACGGTTGCCCATAAAACACCATCGGATCCACCAACCAGGGATCGACCAGAATAGTCTGCCCGGCCAGTTGGAAAATCCAGCTATTTAAGTCAATCCAGGTTAGTCTCATAAGATTGAAACGTTTCTTAATAATCTTTCTCCATCATACAGAATAGGAGAGTAGGGGGTAAGGGTAGAGAGTGTTGATATACTCTCTACCCCTTACCCCCTACTCCTACTCCCCACTCCCCCTATGAGCAACACATTCATCTCTAACCCCCCCGTCGCCCTAACGATCGCCGGTTCCGACAGTGGCGGTGGTGCGGGCATCCAGGCAGACCTGCGCACGTTTGCGTTTCACAAAGTCCACGGCACCAGCGCGATCACCTGTGTCACCGCCCAGAACACCTTGGGAGTGACGCGGGTGGATGGCTTGCCGTCCGACGCGATCGCGGCCCAAATCGCAGCTGTCGTCAGCGATATTGGCGTTCAGGCGGTCAAGACCGGGATGCTGCTGAATCAAGCCATTATCGCAACGGTTGTGGAACAGATCGGGGCTTTAAATCTGCAGAATTTGGTGGTCGATCCGGTGATGGTGTCGCGGACAGGATCTCAACTGATTGCGGATGAGGCGATCGCCACCCTCCGCTCTGCCCTGATTCCCCTTGCTACAGTGCTGACTCCCAACCGCTACGAAGCCCAAATTCTGGCTGGTCTCGAAATCCACACGTTGGCAGATATGCAGGTAGCAGCTCAGCGAATTTACCAACTGGGAGCCAGGTCTGTACTGGTTAAAGGCGGCGGCATGAGCGGAGAATTACGCGGTGTGGATGTTTGGTTTGATGGACAACAGCTGGAGATCCTGAAGACTGCTATGGTGAACACATCTAATACGCATGGAACGGGATGTACCCTATCAGCCGCGATCGCTGCAAACCTCGCTCTTGGCAACGCTCCCTTGACCGCGACTCGCCAGGCCAAAGACTACGTGACGCTTGCCCTTAAGCACGCCCTCAGCATTGGTCAAGGACAGGGGCCTGTCGGGCACTTCTTTCCACTGCTGCAATAGCCGATTCGATTGCAGATTGCAGATTGGTGATTGTAGATTGGAATTTTCATTGCCGCTAGCTATTCCTAGACCATGCAAAACGGATCAACCGACATCCAGCAGACCCTGACTCAAGCCATTGATCAGGCATCCGACTTGCACACTGCCCTCGATAATGTACTGAGTATCATTTGTGAATTCACAGGCTGGGACTATGGTGAGGCGTGGATTCCGTTCAAGGAAGGTAGAATTCTTGAATTGCATCCAGTCTGTTACATTTCTCCCCACCGCAGCGATGCTGACAGGTACGCCCTGGAGCAGTTTCGGAATTGCACAAAGGGGTTGACGTTTCCATATAATGTTGGGCTGCCAGGGCGAGTATGGGCATCTCAACGCATTGAGTGGCTAAACAATCCTGCCTCTCAGTCAGAACGGATTTTTCTGCGGCATCACATTGCTAAAGCATTTGGCGTCAAGACCGGGTTCGGTGTCCCCGTTCTGGCTGGCGATCGCGTCCTAGCTGTTCTCGCTTTCTTTATGTTAGACAGCCCTATGGAAGATAAGGGGCTGACTGAACTGATTTCAACCCTGACCAATCAAATTGGGAATAAGCTGGAAAATTTCCACCTGTAAATTTCCTTGTGATGGACGATCTCTGTAAGGGCAGGTTTGGTAATTAAACCACGTCCAGCTCAGAATAAGAAGTTTTCCCCTAAGAAAAACTCCAGGTCTGGACGTGAATAGGGTTAAATCTATGGGTTTTAGCGAGATCTTTGGCAAAACCTGCCCCTACACCGCTTAACTTAACTCTTCCCAGGTCGATTGCCAATCTGGGCACTTTTCACCCTCCCAACCATAGGGGTGCATTCCACACACGAGCATGACGCCGTTGTATGCCTGACCATGATAATGGCGACAGCCAACACAGGCAGAATGGTTATTTAAGGCTGGTTCAATCGTATGGACGACGGGTTGCGTCGCTTCATCGATCGCAATCTCAAATCCTAAATAAGCTTCTAGAATCGGGTCAAAAAATTCGTCAAGGCGTCGTTCAACTTCGGTTGCAAAGGTATTTTGCATCTGCTCTGCGAATTCTTCAGACGCTTCTGCAAGGGCAACTACGGTTTCCTCGACATCCTTGGAAATCTCGGTCAAGAATTGTTCTACCCCGTCCGTGATCGCTTGCATCATCTCAGAAAACTCTCTCATCCAATCGTCCATAGCCGTCTGTGGTAGGGTTCCCCACTAACGATTCAGCGGAAGCCCTGGCACGGCTTCTTAAACTCTGACTAGCTCCGATTAAACTTGGAACTAACTCTGCGGGAGATCGTTGCAGTCATCATAGCTCAATCCTGGCAAAGCATGAGGGTTTGCTGGTGCAGTCCTACTCATCCTTCAGGCGTCTCAGCTCTTCCTGTAATTCCAGCACCTGCCGACGCATTTCATCGACATCATTGACGCCGGGTTGGGAAGATTGTTGCGTGGGTTCCTCATCGTCCAGGATTTCAATCTGGCGGGGTTCAGCAGACGGTGATGAGCTTGATTCCGGGTCAGATGGCTGGGCAGCTTTGTTGACCATATCATCGACAAAGCGACGCGCTTCTTCAGCTGTCATCTCACCACGTTCGACCATTTCGTCGGCTAGTTTCTGTACCTGCGATCGCAGCTCAGTCAGCTTTTCACCTGCTTTCTCTCCAGCATAGGACGCTAGCCCCACACCCAGATAAACTGCCTTCTGCACTAAATCTCCCAAACCCATATGCTGCTATGCTCCTAATTTCGTCGGCTTCAGCTTTAATCCATCGGTAGCCGTTCATGCTACTGATGAATCCAGCATAGGAGTAAATCCAGCAAACTGCCCATTTCGGGTTGGGGATGAAAACCGCACTGGTACCGAATTGAAGCGGTGGGCACCAAAAAGGAGACCCGGAGTCCACGCCTATCACAAGCATCCCGTGTTGCTGCTACCTTCCGATCCTGACAAGGTTTGGGCGTTGCGATCGCATGGATCCGAGTCAGCTTCAGCATAACATCATTTACAACACATCCGGGACGATCGCCACTTTAACAACCCGGCGCTGCTTCATGTCCTCAAAAACCTGGGCCAAGTTCTGCAAAGGTTGCGCTCCACTAATCAGGAGTTCAAAGGGAATGGTGCAACTGGCTAAGAGATTCAGGGCAGCCCGGACGGAGTTTGGGGTGTTGTGAAAAACGCCCTTGAGAGTCAACTCGCTGTAATGAAGCTGCTCGGTGCTGACAGTGATGGTCGTATCCCTAGGGCATCCACCAAATAGGTTGACAGTGGCACCGGGACGGGCACAAGCGATCGCCAGTTCCCACACTGATGGAACCCCCGTTGCTTCAATCACCACATCGGCTCCCCAACCATCCGTCAATTGCTTGACCCGTTCCGACACATCCTCTATCTGCTTGTAGTTAAATGTCTTTGCGGCCCCTAGCTTCTCGCCAATCTGCAATCGTTGATCACTCCCACCAAACAGAAAGACTTCAGTGAATGGCTGTTGGTTGTTGGCTGTGGGTTGTTGGCTATTCCAACCTTCTTTCCCAGATGCGAGTGTAGCAACGAACATGAGACCGATCGCGCCGTCACCCAGAACGACAACTCTATCTCCTGCTTTCACCTGCGATCGCGCCGCTCCATGCAACACACACGCCAATGGTTCCGTCATCGCAGCCAATTCATAAGGCAGTCCATTGGGGATAGGCAACAGGTTGTGTTGCACGATGGCAGCCGGAATTTTCAAGTATTCGGCGAACGTACCGTTGTTGAACAGCAGATTGTGACAGAGTGAGTACTCTTCTTTTTTGCAGAAAAAGCAGTCCATGCAGGGGGCAGAGTTATTGGCAACGACGCGATCGCCCACCTGCCAACCCGTTATACCTTCCCCAATTGCCACAATCTCGCCTGCTACCTCATGCCCAAACAATGTGGGTGGCTTCAGCATCCGGGCATGTCCACCCCGACGCCAAACCTTCAGATCGGTGCCACAGGTTGTCGCTGCTCCGACGCGGATGATCACCTCCCCCTCGACAGGAGTTGGATCGTCAACCTGCTCCAGACGCAAATCTTCTTTCCCGTACAGTAATGCTGCTAGCAAAGCTGTCTCACTTAAATAACATAGACAACTGTTGATCTTAAGCGTTGGTGGCCCTTCAGTAAGTATCGCGATCGTGGGCTTCCTCAAAATTGATCAGCGGCCCTTTGGGAACAATTCGGTTTGGATTAATAGCCGTCTGGCTCATGTAGTAATGCTTTTTGATGTGCTCCAGGTTGCAGGTTTCCTTGATTTCGGGACGCTGATAGAGATCTTTCAGATAGTTCCATAGATTGGGGTAGTCCAAAATTCGCTTCAGGTTGCACTTGAAGTGACCGTGATACACCGAATCAAAGCGAAACAGCGTCGTGAATAGACAAATATCAGCTTCGGTGAGGCGATCGCCACATAAATAGCGCTGCCGACCTAGTACACCGTCCCACTGATCAAGCTGCTCAAATAATTCCGTCACCGCTTCTTCATAAGCTGCTTGAGACGTGGCAAATCCAGAGCGATACACGCCATTGTTAATGGGCATGTAAATGACATCAATGGTTTGATCAATCGTTTCCTGTAGGTCTTGAGGATAAAGATTCAGATTTGACTGAGCAATGGCTGAAAACTCAGTATCAAACATGCGAATAATTTCACGAGATTCGTTGTTCGCGATCGTTTGAGTTTCGTTGTCCCAAAGCACTGGCACCGTCACCCGTCCGGTGTAATCAGATTTTGCTTTCAGGTAAATCTCTTGCAGGTATTGGGCACCATTGACAGAATCTGAAATTGCTCCTGGGTAGTCAGAAAACATCCAGCCTTTTTCACTCAAGACTGGATCGACAATTGATAATCCAATTGCATGTTCAAGCCCTTTCAGGTTTCGCATAATCAGGGTTCGGTGTGCCCACGGACACGCAAGCGACACGTACAGGTGATAGCGCCCTGCCTCTGCTTGGAAGCCGCTAGAGCCATTGGCCGTAATCCAGCCGCGAAACCTGGTTGGCATCCGGTTGAATTGACCGCTGGTGTCCCGCTCCGTCCATTCCGTTGTCCACGTTCCATCGACCAGCATTCCCAGTACCATGTTTGCTCCTTAGTTGTTGAGAGATGTCAGGTGTCAGGGCATTATCCAAATCTGGCACCTGACACCTGGAACCTTCTTCATCCTTACCACTTACACCAGATCAAACAGCATCACCTCAGCATCCTGGCTGGCTTTCAGGGTCAACAATTGCTCATCGCTAGCAGCGGCTCCATCTCCTGGATTCAAAGTATGACCATTAAGAGTGACTTCACCCTTGATCAACTGCACCCAGGCGTAGCGGTTCAGATGCAGGGCATAGGTTCGTTGCTCACCCGCCTGCAGAGCGGTGGTGTAAATCTCCGCATCTTGGTGAATTTTTACAGCCCCATTGGTCGCTTCCCGACTTGCCAATTTGCACCATTGTCCCTGTTGAGTTTCAGGGAGAAAGGTCTTTTGCTCGTAGCTGGGCGTTAATCCTTGTTGCTCTGGCAAAATCCAGATTTGCAGAAAGTGAGCAGGTTCTGTTGCAGACGGATTGAACTCACTGTGGGCAATTCCAGTTCCAGCCGAGAAGCGCTGTACGCCGTTTGGTCCAATCACTTTTGTATTTCCCAGGGTATCTCGATGAGCTAAAGAGCCAGAAATGATGTAGGAGATAATCTCCATATCTCGATGGGGGTGGGTTGGGAAGCCACCTTGAGGGGCAACCCGGTCTTCATTGATCACTCGCAGACTGCGAAAGCCCATGTGCCTGGGATCGTAGTAATTTGCGAAGGAAAAGGAATGATAAGAATTGAGCCAACCGTGGTCAGCATGTCCTCGGTCTTCAGCTCTACGAATCGTGATCATAAGGAATTGCTCCAATGAAATGAGCCTGTCTATCCGGAATGAACTTAATCAAACAGTTTGTATACAAACAATATATCAAAATAAAGTTTTTATGTAAATAGTTTGGAGAAAGGACTATAGAATGTTGGCAGGTAAATTTGACGATGGTAGGATATTGCTCAATTGAGCTGACTTAAGTCACACTGAAAGGATTCAATTGCATACTTTCTATCTACCTGGTTCACTATGCAAACTCTCGAGACGACTCACCCAAAGTTCCTGAAGCTCAAGTCACTTTTAGCTGAAATTAATGACATCAATGCAGCAGCAGCACTGCTGTCCTGGGACCAGGCAACCTATATGCCTCCTAGTGGAGCAGCAGCGCGTGGTCGGCAGTTGGCAACGCTAAGACAAATTGCCCACGGAAAGTTTACCGATGGGGCGATCGCTCAACTGTTAGAGGATCTCCAATCTTATGCAGCAGACCTACCCTATGACTCTGACGAAGTCAGCCTGATTCGTGTCACCCGGCGCAGCTACGAAAGAGCGGCTAAATTCCCGCTGACTTCACTGCCAGATTTTCTCAGTTGCGAACTGAATGCTACCAGGTCTGGGCAAAGGCACGCCCTGAAAACAATTTCGCGCTGGTACAGCCATACCTGGAAAGGATGCTTGACCTGAGCCGCGAGTATGCCAACTTCTTTCCAGGCTATGAGCATATCGCCGATCCACTGATTGACTGGTCGGACTATGGTATGAAAGCGTCCTCGATTCGGAAAATTTTCACTGAGTTGCGGGAGCAGCTTGTTCCACTTGTGCAGGCGATAACCGAGCAGCCACCTATTGATGACTCCTGCTTGCATCATCACTTCCCTGAAACGGAACAGCTCACGTTTAGCTACAAGATACTGCAACAGATGGGCTATGATTTGCAGCGGGGACGCCAGGACAAAACGCTGCATCCATTTATGACAAACTTTTCCATTGATGATGTAAGAATTACAACCCGCATCTACGAAAACGATATTAGCCAGGGATTATTCAGCACAATTCATGAAATGGGACATGCCTTTTATGAGCAGGGCAATTCACCAGAGTTTGAGCGAACCCCGTTAGCAGGCGGAGTATCGTCGGGTGCTCATGAGAGTCAGTCGCGCCTGTGGGAAAACCTGGTCGGTCGATCGCGCCCCTTCTGGAAATACTTTTATCCCCAGCTGCAAGCAGCATTTCCAACCCAGCTTAGGGATGTACCAATGGAGACGTTCTACCGAGCAGTTAACAAGGTCGCGCGATCGCTGATCCGTACTGACGCCGATGAAGTGACCTACAACCTGCACGTGATGATCCGTTTCGATTTGGAACTGGATCTACTGGACGGCAAGCTGGCTATACGCGACCTTCCTGAAGCCTGGAACGAACACTACCGGTCAGACTTGGGGGTTGTTCCCGCCAACGATACTGAAGGAGTATTGCAGGATGTACACTGGTATACAGGGTGTATCGGCGGTGCGTTCCAAGGCTACACCCTGGGCAATTTAATGAGTGCTCAATTCTTTGAGGCAGCGATCGCAGCTCACCCAGAAATTCCTACCCAGATTGAGCAGGGTCACTTCACAACATTGCACAATTGGCTAAAAACTAACATCTACCGCCACGGTCGTAAGTACACAGCCAATGAACTGATTGAACGGGTTACCGGTAACCCACTCAGTACAGTTTCATTGATGCAGTACATCCACACCAAGTATGCAAAGCTGTATACACTTTGAGGAAAAGGGATAGAGATGAAAAGGTGAAGAGCTGAAGGGAGGAAGCGATAACAGGATGATGAGATGAGGGAGTGGCGAAAGTTAGAACTTTTTAGAGACAGATGTAAGTGCTGATTTAACTCTTTACCCTTTATCTCTTCATCCTGTTATCCCTTCATCTTCCACTCTGCCCTCGCCCCCAAGTCCTTTATGTAAAGAAAGTATGAGGAAGACTGATAGCTTCAAGATTGCTCGGTAAGGGTAGGTAGAATTTACGCAGAAGTACCATTACACTGTACTTCAGACTTTTGGTAGCATCGCCAGCTAACAACAGGTGCATTTGTAGGACGACTAATCATGCTTGATACAGGGCAGATAGCACTGAGTGGTGAAGCTCTGATGTTGTTCAGGCAAGGGCTGCTGCAGCAACGATCAATGACTATGGTCAGCGATCGCGTGCTTTAATCAGGTTCTGGAACTTCGGTCTGACTGTTATGAAGTTTGGTACGAACGGGGTCTGGCATTGGAAAGCCGGGGTGATTATGTAGAGGCGATCGCCAGTTATGACCGCGCCCTGAATCTACGCCCCAAAGACAACGCTGCCTGTGAAATCTGGCACGACCGGGGCAACGCCTTTCACTACGGGCTGGGAGACTATGGTCAAGCCATCTCGTGCTACGAACGAGCGTTGCATCTCAACGCGAACCACGAACTGGCGCTACAGAATCGAGGCAATGCCCTGCTGTATGGACTGAGTCTCCCAGAAGAAGCCCTGGATTACTACAACCAGGCGCTAAAAATTGATTCCGGAAACGCCTTAGCCTGGCGCAATCGAGGCAATGCTTTGGTTGAGCTGCGCCGTTATGACGAGGCGATCGCTAGCTATAACCGTGCTCTGGCAATTAAGCCAGATGATCAAACATCCTGGCACGCTCGTAGCTTAGCAGCCGAGAAGTCAGGATTTGCTGAACGGCCACCGACCACAAAACCAGCCTGGTATGGTGCTGGGTATGGAGACCCTCCAACCTTCGTCGAAGGAGAAACTGATTCAGATATTGTTTTTGCGTCTAAACACACCGCAACCAATGAGATTTCCCAACTGCCGCACGGTCAGCCAATGTTCATCATCGAAGATGATTGGGGGCGTCGAGAAATTCTTTTGGAACAAGACCAGTATGTAGTGGGCAGAGACCCCAAAAGCGACATTTGTCTGCATTCCCAGTTCGTCTCCCGACAACACGCTGTTTTAATCAAAATCGTCAAGCCAAACGGACGCAGCATTTACCAAATCATCGATGGCAACCTGGACGGCAAACTCAGCACAAATGGACTATTAGTGAACGGACAGAAGTGTCGGATGATAGACCTGCAGGCTGAAGACGTAATTGTGTTCGGTCCACGAGTTCGGGCTGTTTATCACCTATTACCACCCTCAACGGCTTACTCCTGACCAGGACTTAACGCTGTAGTGATTCCCCTTTAAAGAATCTTCATCAGAACTTAAAAATTTGAGTAATCTGCTTTATGGATTTATCAACAAGCCAATAGTTATGGTTGTTCAGGGAGCAAGAGTCCAAGTGTTGCGCGTCTTCATAAGAGACGCCATACGATCAGGAATTGACTGAGGAGACTTTTCAAATTTTCTCTTAAATGTCTTGCAAAGGACTTTCAAATCCATAAAGCAGCATTATGTCAGAGGTCTTAGGAGATTTCCAGGAAAGAAACTACCAAAAAATCCTGGTAAAAGACGAACGGCCGTTCGTTCCTCCAGGGGTAAAATCTTTCTCAGAAATCGCCTTTAGGCGATTTCTACAAGAAAAAATACCCAGTGATTTGTAGCGTGGGCATTGCCCACACTGCTGGCGAT
>JAAUSG010000126.1 GCA_012034055.1 Leptolyngbyaceae cyanobacterium RU_5_1
CTTTATGCTGAATTTGGAGTGACTAGAACATCGGTACAGAAATATCTTCTTACCATCTGTAAATTTTCTGGTGATGGATCGATCTCTTTAGGGGCAGGTTTTGCAGTTAATCTACCGATGAAACAGTTTAGCCTCAACAAAACCTGCTCCTACAACAGGGGCCGTTTTTCTCAGAAATCTCCTGAATATTTTTAATTCTGAATTTTTAATTCTCCTCATGCCAAAGCCGCTCTAGCTGATACCGCCACGCTGCCAGCGTTTCTTCACGAGCTTGTGTCCCTGCTTGCATATCACCATCAATCCCTCTTCATAGAACCGTTCCAGGGTTTGTAAGGTCGTTTCCAGGGATTGTCCTTTTTGTTTAGAGGCTCGAATGATTTGCCGAACTCGATGTTCAATGAAGCGATTGAAACACTCATCGAGTCCTTTCTGGCGTAGACGGATAAGCTGCTGAACGGCCGCAACAAAATCGTCCGAGGTCAGCCCCTGGCAACTATGCTGAAAAATCCCCCAGAGTAACCCCTGCTGCAGGGCGTAACGCGCCTCCTAAGTACTGTCAAAGTTAGCTTCCAGTAACTGTTCCAGAAAGGGACGAGCATCTTGGGCAGGAGCGATCGCAACCAGGATGCGTAGCCAGGATTGGTCATCTGATAACAACACGAGCAGCCGAAAATCAGCGGTTTCGACCTGCCAGGAACCAGGCGCGATCGCGGCAACGGCACCCCTAAATAGTTCTGTAAGCTGATCGGATATGTCGCTGGGGGTCATTTAGGGGAGAGGGAGGGGATGAAGAGAAAGGGATGAAGGGTAAAGAGAGGAAGGGTATGGCTACTTCAACGTATCGTCAAGGGTGTCTTTGAGAACGGTTCGAGCAGCCAGGTGATTGCGCGTCGATATCAAAATTTCGGTTTCTCGTTCTAAGCGGGCAGCGGTGTCTTGCACCTCCAGAAGCGCTTGCTGCTCTTCGGGAACTCCGTATAGATTGCTGGCAACCCAATAGGAAAGTTCAAGGGGCAGATCGGGGATGGTGTCGGGGAGTTCAATTTCTTGCCCGGTGAGTTTGGCAGACAACCGAACCACGTCTCGCAAAAGCTGGGCTACATCATCTGCTAAAGGCCTCAGATCTCGTTCGGGTGGGTGGTCTTCAATCCACTCAACAAGACCGACGCGATAGGGTTTCTCGCGCACATATTCCAGAACCCGGAATCGCTGCTGACCGATGGTGTGAATTTTCATGCGATCATCCGGCAAGCGCTGAAAGTGAACGATTTCGGCGCAGCACCCAACGGAGACGGGCTTCCCTTGCATCTGATCCCATAGCAAAACTCCGAAGCGGCGATCGCTTTCCAAAATCGTGTTCATCATAATCCGGTAGCGGAACTCGAAGATGTGCAGCGGAAGCGGTCTGCCTGGAAACAGAACCACTTCCGGTAGAGGAAATAGGGGGAGTTCTCGGACAGCGATCGAGGAAGAAGGTGCCATTCGTCTTCTAATAAACACGGTCTTCCTTTACTGTAGCCCATCTAGCCCCAGGATTGGCAGCAGAGAGCCGCTTCCAGGCATCAAACCGATGAATTGTCTACCATCGATAACATGCCCTGAATCGTTGCCGGGATACTGCGTGGATCCATGAACATTACTTTACTGCTCTCGCTTTTGCCGATCGCTGCGCCCATGTCCATATAGCCCAGGGCCAGTAACACCTTACCGGCATCGCCAGCGTTGGGATCGCTTTTCAGCACCTGATTCACGATTTGGATTGCTTCAGCGGTAGCCTGAGCTTTCAAAACCTGGCTTTGCCGATCAGCCTGGGCCCGCAGGACAGTGGCTTTCTGCTCGGCTTCGGCCTGCAAAATCACGGCTTTCTGACGGGCTTCGGCATCCAGAACCTGGGCTTCGGCCTTGCCTTTGGCGGAGTTGACCGCCGCTTCCCGCTCCCCTTCAGAGGTGAGAATGGCGGCGCGTTTACGTCGCTCGGCAGCCATCTGTAGCTCCATCGACTCCTGCACTGCCTGGGAGGGGATGATGTCGCGCAATTCGACCCGCGTCACTTTCACTCCCCAGGGATCGGTGGAGACATCGAGATCATGCAGCAGCGTTTCGTTAATCTGAGAACGAGCCGTAAAGGTTTCATCCAGTTCGAGTTGCCCCATCTCAGCCCGAATTTGGGTTAACACCAGGTTCACCATCGCTGATTGCAGGTTCTGCACCTTGTAGTAGGCCTTTTCCATGTCAACGATGCGCCAGTAAACCACTGCATCCACGGTGATCGAAACATTGTCGCGGGTAATGCAGGGCTGGGGCGGAATATCCAGGACTTTTTCCCGAATCGTCTCCCGAAAGGCAATTCGATCCACGACTGGTAGCACAAATCTGGGGCCGGGCGTGAGTTTGCGATCGTAAACACCCAGGCGTTCAACCAGGGCTTCATTGCCCTGCTGGATAATTTTGACGCTAGAAACGCCACCGGCAATAATCAGTCCGCCAATCAAAAATTCCCACATGGTTGTCTCCTAAAGTTGTTAAATCGACACGCTAATGGTCTACTGCTAAGGGCAATGCAAAATTAAAAATGCAAAATTAAAAATGGGTAAAATCCTGCTAACAGACATTTTTAACTTTTAATTTTTAATTTTTAATTAACTAGGAATGGAGAAGCATCTCTGGCACAACGATTAGCGTCGTACCTTGGCGTGCTACGACGTAGACTTTTTCGTGAGGGGCGATCGCCAATGTGTGATCCTCACATCGGGCTGCCCAGGAGTTGCCTTCATACAGCACTCGCCCAGTCTGACCGGGTGAAATTTCGGTCAGGGTTTCTGCCTCTGTCGCATCGAACCTTGCTGCTGCGCGGGTGCGAACAAGGCGACGGGAGAACAGCACGAACACCAGTGAAAGAACGGCCCATAGCGCAATCTGCAGGTTGAGTGGAATGAAACTGGAGACTGCTGCTACGATGAATGCGCTAATTCCCATCACGAACGCCACGAACGCTGTAGGCAAAACCAGCTCGGTTAAGCAAAGCAGCGTTCCTGCCAGCAACCAAATTACAGTGGGGTTTGGCGGCATAGTTCCTCTTTTGTGTGTTTTTCTATCATGGCAATCAGATTATGGCAATCAGAGTGCTGCTGTATGATTAAATCCAGCTTCTAAACACCTCGTTTCGTAAGCAGAGTGCCGTTCATTGATATACCTATTTATCGTCGGCATAACTTTAGTCATCAGGGTCAAGAAACTTAATAGCAACATGCGTTCTCCTCATCCCCAAATTTATTGCCCCAATCTAGATTGTGCTGCCCCACTCAATGAGTTTGGAAGTGCTATGTGTGGGCACTGCCAAACGCCCCTGATCTATCGCTACGTGTGGGCCGTTGGGGAAGTTGTTTTGCGTCTGCCCGTTGGTAGTCACGTTGAAGGGCGCTATTACATTAAAGCTCCTCAGATTTGGTTAGATACGCAGCCAGGATTACTGCCGGAGTTTCCACCCGTAGATTTACCGGACGAGATGCTGCCCTACCTGCATTTGTATCCCTATCGGCTGCATGTCCCGGAGATCCACGGAATTACTCCAAAAGACGGACAACCGGAGACCGCGTCTCTGCTGTTGCTGGAAAACATGCCGTTGGATGCTCAGGGAAATCTTTATCCCACGATCGCTCAAGCCTGGACACAGACAACAGCGGTTCGCCAGGTCTACTGGCTCTGGCAACTGCTTCAGCTTTGGACGCCGCTTGCAGAACAGGGTGTCAGTGCGAGCTTGCTGGCGGTTGACAATATCTGTGTGGAAGGTTGGCGGGTGCGCTTGTGCCAATTCTTTCAGGATCAGGAGGTGCTATCAGCGGCTGAAAATCAGCTTCAAAAGATTTCGGCACTGGGACTGTCTGATCTGGCGAACGTGTGGCTAGGGTGGGTTGATCAGGCGCAACCCGCGATCGCCCAGTCCTTACAAGAGATTTGCCTGCTAATGAAGACAGAGGATGCAGAACTGGGGGCGATCGCGGCTCGACTAAATCAACTCCTCCTGGAACAAGCCGCTCAACTTCCGCTGCGCCTACAACTTGCTGGGGTGACTGATCCTGGCCCTCAGCAGAACCACAACGAAGATACCTGTTACCCCTTGACCGGGAACAACGATGAACCCGATGGCATCTTCCCCCGGCTAGCCGTTGTTTGTGATGGAATTGGTGGACACGAAGGGGGGGAAGTGGCTAGCCAACTGGCCGTTCAGTCACTCAAACTGCAGATTCAAGCCCTATTAGCCGAGGTGGCAGAACAAGCGGAATGGCAACAACCCCCGGTGATCGCTGAACAGCTAACAGCCGTTGCCCGCTTGATCAATAATTTGATTTCGAGCCAGAACGACGCTCAAGAACGCGAAGCCCGCAGACGGATGGGAACGACGCTGATCATGGGGCTGCAGTTGCCCCAAGTCGTGGCGCTACCGGGGCAAGGAATTGCGGATAACAGCCATGAACTGTACCTGGTGAATGTGGGCGATAGTCGCGCCTACTGGATCACTCCGCACTATTGCCATCGATTGACGGTCGATGATGATGTGGCTGCTAGAGAGGTGCGGATGGGGCGATTGCTCTACCATGAGGCAATTCTGCGATCGGATGCAGGAGCATTGATTCAAGCCCTTGGCACCCGTGATTCTGAATTCCTGTATCCAACCGTTCACCGCTTCATTTTAGAAGAAGATGGAGTGCTGTTGTTGTGCTCTGATGGCCTCAGTGACAATGGTCAGGTTGAGGAATCGTGGGCAACGGTGATGGAGGATCTGTTCAAGGGGCAGCGATCGCTGGCAGCCACCGCAAAAGCCTGGCTTGATCTCGCTAACCAGAAAAATGGACACGACAACGTTTCAGTCGTCTTGCTGCACTGTCAGGTTTCCTCACCATTGCCCCCACCAGCGCCTGAACCTGCTTTACCAGAGGCGACCCCTCAAGCCCCCGAATCCGATTGGTCAGCCTCTGCTAGAGAACTGTTGCAAGATGCCGAAGCTCCTCATGAAACCGTACAGTCCGCTGAAACCGCCCAAACACGTCGTCAGCTACCCAGCCGGGCGATCGCCCTTAGCCTGATCGGGTTACTCCTGATTGGTAGTGGAGTTGGGCTAGCCATCTGGTCTCACATTAACCCCAGCGGGTTTCAGCAACTCTATGAGCAACTGCTGCCGAAACAGTAGGCGATTTCTGAGAGAAAACATACCCTTTGGTAGGGGCAGGTTTTGTCAGAGTCCCTGCATCAATCCAATAGCTTTAACGCTAAATCTGCCCCTACAGGTATTTTGTTTGCTCATTGCTTAACGACCAAAATTACTCCACAGGCGATTAAACTCAGCCCCATCAAATGTCTGAAGGTAATCATTTCCTTAAAGAAGAAATAACCCATCAATACCGAGAACACATAGCCAATTGACACGGCTGGACCTAAAACACTGAGTTTGACGCGAGTCAGCAAAAGAATGTAGAGAACTGCGCTCAGTCCATACATCGTTAAACCCAGTAATAATTCTGGAGTCACCAGAATACTAAACACATGGCTAAAAGCGTTATCGAAGCTGGCTCTGCCAAGCTTTAATGCTCCTAGCTTGAGCAAGAACTGCCCTGCGGCAGCTGTCAAAATACTGATGAGTAGTAAGCCAAACTCTTGTAGAACCACTAAATAGCCTTGTAATGCATTCAGTCTCTCAGTTTACGCTAAGTTGACAAAGTAAAGGGCTAGAATCGACTCGGAACTCAACGTATGTTTCGATTAAAGAAGATGGCCAGCACCATTAACTCTCCTTATACCAACGAACAAACGGCCGTTTGGATCCGTGGGCTGATCACCCTTGCTTGGGCAGATGGTCATTTCGATGAACACGAGCAGGAGATGATCACAACGCTGCTCCATAAAGACTTGACAGACGACGAGAAATCGAAGCTATTGGCCCCTATTTCGCCTGATGAACTTGCTCAGGAGCTAGGCGCAGATCTCACGATCGCTGAGAATTTTTTGAGAACAGCGGTGATGGTGGCGCTTGCCGACGGTGACTACTCTGTCAGTGAGGACGAACTGCTGCTGCAGTACTGTCAGGCGCTCAAGCTGAAGCCAGAGGCATTACAAGTTCTACGTACAGCCCTGCAAGATCTGGCAGATGCCCAACCGACGGGGGAAGCTGCCCTGCCTGCCACCAGTCTGGCGATCGCTCCACCACCCGGCTCAGATCATGCGGATGTCCTGCATCCCGTTCGGGAATGGCTGGATCACATGGATGTCCAGGATCCCAAAATTGCCAAGCTTTTGTGCAAAATGATTCCCTCCCAGTGCCCCTTTGAGCGTGACATCACCCTCTTCGGACGCCCGGTCGTCCACATTCCCCCACTCTGCAAACTGAATCCACTCTACGAACAGCTCGTCGGTCTACGCTTTCGCGCTTTGTCTTATCTGGCCGATGATTGCGGGGAGGATATATCGCCTTATATTTAAGACGGTTCTCAATCTAAAATCGCCAATCTAAAATCTAAAATCGGCATAAGAGAGTTTGGTTTGCGGGATCAAGTACGACGTTTTGCGGTTTCATCCGTTGCTAAACATGCCTGGGTTAGCTCAACAATTTCCTCGAAGCAAAAGTCATCAACCCAATGCCTCAAAGCATTGGCCAGATTGGAACTTGATTCGGGAATTTGCTCAATCAGGTTCAGAACCAGCCTGGCATTCACCTTGATAGCCGCTTGATGCAGCTGTTCGATCCAGGCGATCGACATAACAGCGAGATCTGAGGGAGTAAGCGGGGAGGGAGAGATGGGGGGATGAGGGGATGAGGGGGCGTTTGGGTCTCCGAGTCTCTGTGTCTTCATGTCTCGTTCGACTGAGCGCTCACGCCGAACTCCGCGTCCTCCCAGCTCTTCTGCATACCGGTAACGCACGCCCAAATGATCCGCCATTTTTTCAAAAATGACCTCGGCTCGAACGGGCTTGCGCACAAAGTCATCACAACCCATTGATAGGGCAGTGCGGCGATCTTCTTCAAATGCACTTCCGGTTAATGCAATGATGATTGGCGGTTCTCGATTGGCGGTACGGCTGGCCGCTTTGATCTGTTTAGTTGCCTCATAGCCATTCATCACAGGCATCCGGATGTCCATCCAAATTAAGTCAGGGAACCAGCGTTCCCAGAGGGCGATCGCATCCTCTCCATGCGTCGCTTCCTGCACCTCAAACCCAACCGGAGCCAGCAACTCTAGAAGAATACGGCGGTTTTCGAGCTTATCTTCCACAATCAAAATTCGATACGCAGGCTGTCCAACTTCCAACCCAACAATCTGCCGACTGACTACTTGCCGACTGACTACCAGATCGTTCCGAACCCCAGGTTCAACCGCCTGCACTTGAACCGTAAATCTAAACGTGCTGCCGCTGCCCAAGACACTGCTGACGGTGATTTCCCCTCCCATCAATTGGACAAACTTCTGGCTAATCGCCAGCCCCAGCCCCGTTCCTTCGTGAGACTTCTGACCCGTCTCCGTTTGAACAAACGGTTGAAACAATTGCTTAAGGTCAGTTGGAGCAATGCCAGGGCCGGTGTCTTCGACTTCAAAGAAGAGGGAGGAGGGAGGGAGGGAGGAGGGAGGTGGAGAATTTGACGCGGAGAGAGGGAGACGCGGTGACGCGGTGAGTTCCTCAGCTTCGTTCCCCGTGTCCTCCCGTCCTCGTGTCCTGATGTCTTCTTGATTCTCCGCGTCTCCGTGTCCCCGTGTCTCCGTGTCCTCTTTGTTCCCCATTCCTACACGCAACACGACGTGTCCTTGAGCCGTAAACTTCACCGCATTCCCCACAAGGTTCACCAGAACCTGGCGCAGTTTGCTTTCGTCGGTGTGGATGTATTCAGGGAGGTTGCTGTCCCGCTCAATAGTGAACTGCAGTCCTTTCGACTGGGCTTTGAACTGGAACATTTGATACAACCAGTCCAGCAGATCATGAAGATCAAAGTCAGTTTCGCTTAGAGTAGTCCTGCCCGCCTCAATCTTGGACATTTCCAGGACATCGTTGATCAGGGTGAGCAGATGTTCGCCGCTGCGGTTGATTGTGTCCAGGTAGTCTTGCTGCTGAGGATTGAGGGAGTGGTCCCGAGCCAGTAATTGGGTAAAGCCAAGGATGACGTTGAGGGGGGTGCGGAGTTCGTGGCTCATGTTGGCCAGGAAAACGCTTTTGGCACGGTTGGCGGCTTCGGCGGCTTCTACTGCTTGCCTCAGAGCTACCTCATTGCGCTTGCGCTCAGTGATGTCGCGCACCATGACGAGGACTTCGTTGTCTCGAATTGCCATCAGCCGGACTTCTTCATCGCGCGGCTCCGCTTTGATCACAAGCTGCTGTTCATAAACTTGCAGTTCACCCGTTTCTAAGGCTCTTTGAATATAGTCCATTCGGGTTTGGGCTTTGTCGGGTGGCAGCGAATCATAGACGGTGGTGCCCGTTGCCCGTTGGTTGGGGTCAAATAATCGGTACTGGGCGTTATGCACAACATCCAGGTAGGTTCCATCGTTTCTAATCCGTAGCAGCAAATCCGGAATGGCATGAATCAGAGCCAGGTTGGTTGCTTCACTCTGATGCAGGGCTTCCTCGGTCTGCCTGCGTTCAGCTTCAATCCGTTTGCGATCGCTAATATCGGCAACCACGCCTTCCGCATATCCTGCGGTGACATTACAACGAGCTGAATAGAGTCCCCAGAATGTTGATCCATCGCGTCGGCGTAGCTGCACCTCAAAGTTATGGATTTCCCCGTGAGTTTGCAGGATTTCGAGTGCTCGCTGGCGATCGCTGAGGTTTACGTAAAAATCAATCGATCGCAAAAGTCCAACTGCCTCAGTCACTGAGTCATACCCAAACATGGTAACGATGCGCTGGTTTGCATCCAACAATAAGCCATCTGCCAGGCGGGTTCGGAAAATGCCCACCTGGGAGTTTTCAAAGATGTTGCGAAACTTAGCCTCGCTTTGCTGCAATGCGATCGCCGCTTGCTGGCGGTTTTGTTCGTATTCTTCCAGGTCGGCCAGCATTGTGTTGATTCGGACTGCCAAATCCGATAGCTCGTCCCGTCCCTGCACTGACACCCGACTGGAGAGATTATCTCGACGGATGGCACTCACTTCCGTGCTCAGTTTGGTCAAACGAGACAGGGCCAATCGTTCCAACAGCAACAGAGCGACAATGCAAAAGACCACACCGATGCCCAAAATCGCCCAGGTCAAAAACCGCACCATTGCCTGTCCCTGTTGATAAATGATGCGCTGACTCTCGGTTCGGATCACGATCGCCGGTTGTCCGTAGATGTCATTAAGCAGCGCATACCCTGCGATCGTGGTTTCGTTCAGAGGTTGCACCGCGATCGCAGGCTGTTCTGAGGATGTGAAATTCTGCCAGGATTGCAAACTGGGAGGGAGTTGTGCTTGCTGCACGGGCTGAACCAAGAGCGGTAGACGGGTGATTTTCGCCAGTCGATTCACTTCCCCATCATCCAGATACCGCCCGACAATCAGTGTGCCGCGAATGGGTCCCTTGCCCTGACTCGTGAGCACAGGGCGTGAGATGAGCATCATCGCGCCCTCTGGTAAAGACAGAACCCCTGCCACAGCACTTTTGGAGTTGGTATGTTGCAGCAGAATATCCTTGTTGCCCGTCGAGCGATCGACCGATGCAGAACCATTGTCGTTCTGGGATGCGGTTGGCTTTGCGCTGGACACCAAATGACGCTGTAAGCCCACTGGGATCGGGGTTCTCCGGTTATTTTTCAAATCAAACCCTGTCCCAAACACAATCCGACCAGACGGCTGAATGAACGCGATCAGGTTAATCTGCATATATGCCAGTTGGGCATCGATCAGGTTAGACCGAATAAATTGGGGATTCCCATCCTGCACAAAAGCATAGGCATCGTCCCAGATTGCCCAGTCTGTAAAGTTGACGTTGAACTGTTCTACAGACTGAGCGAGCAGATTTAGAACTCCATTCATCTGTTGCTGCATGTCCTGCCGTTCTGCACGCTGGGAGTTTTTGAGCAGCAGGCTTGAGGCGATCGCGTACAGAGCCGTATTTAACGCGACTAACGTGACTCCAATAATGACTAGGGTTCGTTGTCGTAGAGTCATGGCGATACCAATGCATCTTTTTATCTTTTTATAATGATTTGATTATGGGCAATTGCCAACTCAATTGTTCCGAACACTCCATTCCTGCAATCCTACCTATAAGAACCCTCTCAACTCAACTATGGATTCCAACCTGTCCTGCAAAGGAGACATTCTGATTGTGGATGACACACCCGACAATCTGCGCCTACTCTCGGCAATGTTGACGAATCAGGGTTATGACGTTCGCAGTGTGAGAAGCGGTTCAGCCGCCTTGATGGGTGTCCAAAATCAGCCCCCCGATTTGATTCTGCTCGACATCAACATGCCCGGAATGAATGGCTATGAAGTCTGTCAGCACCTGAAGGAAAAACCTCACACAGAAGTAATTCCGGTGATTTTTATCAGCGCCCTCAACGAAGTACTCGATAAAGTGAAAGCCTTTTCGATGGGTGGGGTGGACTACATTAGCAAGCCATTTCAAACCGAGGAGGTACTTGTTCGGGTTGAGAATCAACTCAAGCTACGCAGGCTACAGGTGCAACTCCAGAAATCTTTAGAGCAAGAACGCGCTCTGAACCAGCGGATTGAAGAGTTGGCAACCTTAGAAGAACGCAACCGAATTGCCCGTGACATTCACGACTCACTCGGCCATGCACTGGTCGCCCTGAACATTCAAATGGAAACCGCCCTGACCCTGTGGCAGGATACCCCGGACAAGGCCTATGACTGTCTGACAGAAGCGAAACAACTGGGTTCCGATGCCTTAAAAGCAGTACGTCAGTCGGTTTCGAACCTGCGCTCAGATCCACTCCAGGGTCAGTTGTTGGAAAGCGCGATCGCCACCCTGTCCCACGAATTTCACCGAACCACTGGCATTCAACCAGAGTGCCAAATTTACATTTCTCACTCCCTGTCTAACCCGGTCAACACAGCCGCATATCGGATTGTGCAGGAGAGTCTCACCAACATTTGCAAACACGCCAATGCAACCTCAGTTAAGATTCATCTTCAATCCACTCCATCGGGTCTATCCCTCTTCATTCAAGATAACGGCAGTGGCTTTCAGGTTGAGGCAAACCGTACGGGTTTCGGTCTCCAGGGCATCCGTGAACGAGTCGCGGCCCTGGGAGGGAATTTAGAAATTACCAGCAATCCAGGGACTGGCTGTTGCATTACGGCATCCTTTCCCACTGGAAACAAATGATCCTAAGACGACTCTCAACGACCACTTTGGCTAAACCCCGTCCAGCTCAGAATCTGTAGCTTTCCCTTCAGAAAAACTCCAGGTCTGGACGGGGGCAAGGTTTAATTAATGCTAACTTTCTATCTATGATCCAAGTAGTGCTAGTCGAAGACCAGGAAATTGTCCGACGAGGACTGAAGACCTTGTTAGAAACGAAACCAGACCTCAAGGTCGTTGGGGAGGCTGGCAATGGACAAGAGGCGGTTGAGTTGGTGGAAACTTTACATGCCAATGAGCTGGCACCCGATGTGATTCTGATGGATATCCGAATGCCCATCATGGATGGCGTCACGGCAACCCAGCAGATCTGCCAGAAGTTTCCAGGCACCAAGATTATGGTTCTGACGACATTTGACGATACCCAGTATATTGCCGAAGCCTTGCGGTTTGGGGCAAAGGGCTACTTGTTGAAGGACACTGCCTCAGAGGAACTGGCAGAAGCCGTGCGTTCTATTCACCGAGGCTACACCCAATTTGGTCCAGGAATTTTGGAAAAGATGATTGTCGGTGTGCCATCCGAAGAACCCAATCAGCTAGCGGAAATTCCACCCAGCTTAACGGAACTGACTCCTAGAGAACGGCAGGTGTTGCTGATGATTGCCAAAGGTGCCAGCAACCGAGAGATTGCCCAGGCACTCTTTCTCTCTGAGGGAACAGTGAGGAATCACATCTCCCATATTCTGACTCGTTTGGAGGTGCGCGATCGCACCCAAGCCGCGATCGTGGCTAATTCTTGTCTCTCCTGGCTAGAGAGCAATGCAGGATAACTAACATCATTGCCTAGTTCCTCCTCATGTTCACCGAAAAAAGACACTGGTTCCGTGTTGCCCTGCAATTGAAAGGTTCAGTCATTCCCTCCATCCGCGGACGCACGATCGCTTGTGGTCTGTTCGGGGTTTTGATCACACTGCTGTTTTATCTCAAATTCCCAGTTGCCCTGCCGATGCTGGCCAGCCTGATTCCCAACATTGTCCTGGGGTTATTGCTGGTATTTCGGACAAATACGGCCTACGAGCGCTTTTGGGAGGGACGCAAACTCTGGGGCGCGATCGTGAATACCACCCGCAACTTGGCGCGGCACATTTGGATTGTCGTTCCAGCCGAAACCCCAGGAGACCGGGAGAGTAAAGTCGCAGCCTTAAAGCTTTTGGTTGCCTTTGCCGTTGCTACCAAGCTGCACCTGCGGCAAGAACAAATCAACGATGAACTGGCAGGACTGATCTCACCGGCAAAATTCCGCAAGCTGCAGAGCATGAACCATCCACCGCTGGAGGTTGCTTTCTGGATTGGCGACTACTTACAGCAGCAGTACAGCCGCAAACGGTTGGACAGCTACCAACTCACCACCATGCAGGAATTGCTCAATGCCTTAGTCGATTGTTTGGGAGGCTGCGAACGGATTTTGAAAACGCCAATGCCAATGGCCTATTCCATCCATCTCAAACAGTTGTTGCTCCTGTACTGCTTGTCCCTGCCCTTTCAGATGGTCGAAACCTTGGGCTGGTGGACGGGTGCCGTTGTAGCCCTGATTAGCTTTACGCTGTTTGGCATTGAGGAAATTGGCATTGAGATTGAAAACCCCTTTGGGCGTGACCCCAATGATCTGCCGCTGGATGCCATCTGCGACACCATGCTGCGCAATATTGAAGACTTGATGACTCTCACTCCCTGCACCGAAAACTATCATGCGGTTGCTGAAGAGGGTTTGGAAGAGGTGTCTAGAGCGAAAGTGTAAAGTTATTTCTTAACGACCCCTGAGTGGAACCAGCTCTGGCTGGGTCGATTCAGATGATTCTTTGGATTGGGAAAGTGTTTGTCGATCAGAGCCGGAATATCGTTTGCCTTGACGTGACTGTAGCGAACTTTGTCGGGCATAACGACGAGGTTCGGGCCAGCTTTGCAGTCTTTCATGCAGCCTGTTCCTTTGATAGCAACCTGTCCTTCCAGTCCGCGATCGCCCAACGTATCCTGTAGCGCCTGACACATGGCCTTGCCACCCCGCTTCATGCAATCCGACTTCTGACAGACCAAAATCGTTGCTTTGGGTTTGTCCTTTGATTTAGCCGGTGGAGCTTGAATCTGTGGATTTTCAGGCAAACTTTCAATCTGTGCAGGAGACGCGGGTTGAATCAGGTAGGCTTTGTACTTAACCTCATCAGTCTCGCGATCGAGGGTCTGTTCACCAAACACCTGAATCCATTCCCCAGGAGTCAGCACCCCCCTCACCGATGCTCTGGCTTCTTTGGAGAGCTTGATGCAGTATTCGCCCTCTGCTGTCGCTAACCACAGACGTTTAATCTTATAGCCATCCTCAATCACAAAATTGAGAAAGCGCCCGATCAGGGTGAAGGTTGAGATCTGCTTGTGTTTCTTGCCCATAGGTTAGGTGTCAGGGGTTAGGTATCAGGTTTTGGATAAGCAGGGTGGTTTCATCGTGGCGAAAGACATTAAAGATAGTGCTCCGTTGTTGTATCGACGCCGGGGGACTTCCCCCCAGACCCCCGCTGCGTGCGGTCTTAACTCCCCCACACCCCCCGCAAGGAATTGAGGTGAATGGGCAAAAACTGGGGTACTGCTACAGAGTCTGTGGGTATCAAAGTCTTTGCATTCCATCGTCGTCACCGTTTGGAGGGGGTACTGCTGCGCAGAAGCAAGCTACGGGGGACGCAACCGTCCCCTGAATTCGGGGGGTTTGGGGGGGCAGCCCCCCAAGCATTGGATTTTGCAACCACAGTTTCCTTTCACGACCTTGAAACCACCCTTGTATCAGGTTTTGGATAAGGGGGTTGTTAGTGGTTAGAGAATCGCCAGCCCACAACCAACTGACCCATTGCTAACAACCGACTCGTTACCTATCATCCTAGCTATCGGAGCTAAGAGAGTGGGGAGTTTGCCAGCATTGATCTAGCCAGTCTATAAGGTCTGTTCTGGAAGCGGTGAGTTGCTGGATTACACTTCGGAGCTGAAGGATCGCAATAGGATGATTGATCTCGACCTGTAAACGGCCGTCTGCTAAACAATGGCAGGGGATATTGAGGTCTTGAAGCCGTTGGCGGGCTTGCCAGCGATCGCAGCGAGAAATTGTCAATACTTGAACCGTTAAGGACGTTAGACTCGGTTGATTCATCGTTCCGTCAAATGAGGGATATTCCCAGATAAACCTAAAACTTTGGTGTATAAGATTAACGCTATCTCAACCATACCTGAAAATGACCCACTTGCATATCCTTCTCAATAAGTAATTGGATTCTCAGCCCGGTATTGGTAAAGATATAAGTAGCCACAAGTGAATAATGCAGGGTGAATAGTGGATAGTAAAGGGTGGTGAAATGGTAGACGAGAACATCATGGCTCCCAATTCTGTCACTCTCAGCCTTGAAACAGCCCAACAGCTTTTGAGACGATTTATCTGTATCGATCAATATTCTGCCGATTGGGTTCCAGATAACAGTACGGTTCGTCAGGCACTGTCGCTGGTTTGTGAACATTCGGATTATCAGATTTTTGGCATCTGTGCAGATACGGCAGCACAGCGATCGCAGCGTTGCACAGCTACCTGAACCCCTTAGGCTACGAGGAATTTCCCACTCCCGCCTCAGTTGAGGATCCGGTTTACCTCAAATTCAACCCTGACACCAACCGTTGTCACCTGGAGTCCTACACCGGTAATCATCGGGGTGTGCTTGTCTCATGCCAGTCTGCTTATGACGGAGACGTGAACGAAACCTTTGGACATTTACCGTTAGATTTGTGGAGCTAGGAGCAGGGACATCAGTGGATAGTGGATAGTGAATAGTGGATAGTGGATAGTGAATAGTGGATAGTGGATAGTGAATAGTGGATAGTGAATAGAGTAATCAGCACTCCCCATCTCCCCCATCTCCCCCACCTCCCCTACCTCCCC
>JAAUSG010000372.1 GCA_012034055.1 Leptolyngbyaceae cyanobacterium RU_5_1
TGCGTTCCCCTGAAGCCTTGAGTGGATGGGTGGATGGGTGGATGGGTGGGTGGGTAGCTTATGCAAGGGGAAACGGCTGTAAGGATGAAAGATGAAAATTTAGGGGACTGATGAAGTGGGGGGAATAGTTAGGAACGCGATCGTCCCTAGCTCAATTTAGATCAATTCTTCCATGCTTCATCCCTGTTCTCTATCTCCTATTCCTTTCCTTACCGAAAAGCTGGGTCTAAAGCCTCTCCCTTCTAGGGGGACTTTTAAGCTATAATTAAGCCGTGGCAAGGTATTCAACCACTCTAAAAACCCAGTCGCCGAGAGGCAGCGCACCTTGAAAACTGAAGTTATGGGGTTCTGTGCAGGAACGCTGGCACAGGTAAAAACTTCAAGCAACAAGTACAGAGAAACCGAGAGTTTAGGTTTTGAACTGTAGGGTAGGGCATACCCGAACAGACTTCTGCAATGGAGTGAAACGCTTGGGGAGAGAACCACCTCTGGGTTAGACGCTGCAAGGTATTTAATTTAAGTGGACTCGATGAACCAAGAATCCTCTCGCTTTTAGGCAGAGGAGTGTCAAATTAAACTTCCCCCACTCCACGCCAAACGAGCGATGATGGATAGAGTCTACTGTTGGTTCGATCATGACTCTGAAGTACGCTTACTTCCCTGGATGTGTGGCGCAGGGAGCTTGTCGGGAATTGTATATGTCCACGGGTGCTGTAGCTCAAGCACTTGGAATTGAACTAGTTGAATTGAAAAAAGCGGCTTGCTGTGGTTCTGGCACGTTTAAGGAAGATTCTCAGTTGCTAGAGGATACCGTCAACGCTCGGAATATAGCATTGGCAGAATCTTTGAATTTGCCCTTGTTGACTCATTGCAGCACATGTCAAGGGGTGATTGGTCATGTTGATGAGCGGTTGAAAGAGGCGCAGCAAACGAATCCTGATTACCTGAATCAAGTCAATGGCTTGCTGCAAAAAGAAGGCTGTTCTCCTTATCAAGGCAGCACGGAAGTCAAACATTTGCTGTGGGCGATCGTCGGCGATTATGGGCTGGAAAATCTCCAGGAACGGGTAACACGAAAACTGGAAGGCTTGAAATGCGCTGCATTCTACGGCTGTTATCTCCTACGAGCGCAAAAGCATATTCCGTTTGATGACCCGTATAATCCGCAGTCGATGGAGAATCTGTTTCGATCGATCGGCGCAACGCCCATTGATTATCGAGGGCGAACCCAATGCTGCGGTTGGCCCCTCTCCAGCTATGCCACAACGCAATCGTTCAAGATGGCGGGAGGGCATATTCAGGAGGCGATCGCGGCTGGAGCCGATTGTTTCGTGACGCCCTGTCCTCTTTGTCATCTTAACCTGGACTCTCGCCAGCCAGAAGTCGAACGGGTAATTGGACAATCACTCGGTTTACCTGTGCTGCATCTGCCGCAGTTGATTGGGCTAGCTGTAGGGATTTCTCCTAGAGAACTCGGACTAGAGCGGCACATTGTTTCAACTCGTCCTGTGTTGGAAAAGTTGGGGCTTTAATCAAAACGAGATTGCGTATAGTTTTGATGAACTCACCGCCCAGATTCAGTAATTTTGGCAATAATGGGCGTAGGTTATGCTAGGTCAGCAGACTCACGACATCTGGTTTTAGTTATTGCAATAGCATAGAGTGCGTTCTAATGAAAAACTTTGAGTTCGCGGTTGTCACGCCTAGCTACGCTCCAGACTTTGAACGGTGCAAACTCTTAGCATGGAGCGTTCAAAAGTTTATCTCTCCTGCCGTAACGCATTACATTATCGTTCCAGAAAAGGATCTTGCACTGTTCAAGCAGATTGAAGGACCCAAAACAGAAGTGATTACGGTTCGATCGGTTTTACCGTGGTGGATTCGCAAGATTCCTGTTGTGAAAAATGGTTGGCTCAGTTTGAGAACACCGCCGATTCGGAACTGGATTCTTCAGCAAATTGTCAAGATCAGCGCAGCAAAACAAGTCAATCGCGATGTTTTAGTCTTTGTCGATTCAGATACAGCATTTGTTCGTCCGTTTAACTTCCAAAATTTTGTCAAAGACGATCGAGTCAGGCTGTTTCACGCGGAGCAGCCACCCTCTGAAAAACCGGATGACTGGGGACTGGCAGCCACGAAACTCCTCGGATTATCCTACACTCACCTGCCAAATTACGTCACTGGAATTATCAGTTGGCGGCGTGACAATGTTCTGAAAATGTATAACCACATCGAAAGCGTTTCAGGACGGGGGCATGTGGAGACGATCGCCAGTTCATGGCACCTCTCTGAATATGTTCTCTACGGCACCTTTGCAGACTATGTGCTGAAAGAAGACTCTGGGCACTACTGGGATGCCGGACGCACCTGCAAAGAATATTGGAGTACTGAAAACATGACCGATGAACAGTTGGAACAGTTCTTTGGCGATATCGAACCTGGCATTATTGCGGCAATGGTTTCTGCAAAAGCCAACATTTCGCCTAGCCGCTATCAGACGCTACTAGAAACAGTTCCAGCCACCTAGTGCTTTGTCAAGCAAGATTTGATGGGTAATGGAGGGTGGGGCGTTGCCCCCACGCAGGGGTTTCACCCCTGCACCCCGTAAAACAAGAATGACAGACTACTATAGCTAAGGACTGAGGACTGAGGACTGAGGACTGAGTGCTGAGTCAGGATTGATTGACCGTTTGCCTTTCAGCCTTGGGCAATGTCCTAACCACGCTGGCTACTACTATAGCTTCAGAGTGTTGAGGAATTCGATGATCCGATAGGGTGCGCTAGTGACGCACCTTTTTCTTTTCTCAAGTGAGAAATTGGTGATTCAGACCTATGATTGCATTAATTGAGGCGGTGTGAGGCAATTCAACAGTGAACCAACACGAAATTTTAGGACTCGCGAAACTGGGAGACGCGAGAGCGATCGCGTTTCTGATCAACCAAGCTCTCCACTCAAAACAGATTCGCGCTAGAGCCGCTTACCAGGCAGATTGTCTTCATGTTCTGCTTGAATCAACCCAAGTTCCCAATACTCGAATCGCTCCCCTGATATATGAGGGACTGCGATCGCTCAACCCTCCCTCCATCCAATCCATTCAAGTCCACGGACGCCCCTCCGGGCAAAAACTCCCCACCTGGACCCAGACCTGGATACTCCCTGCCCCCATCCCCTCATCCCCTCATCCCTCCCTTCCTTCAAGCGCAGCCTCCGCCTCCTC
>JAAUSG010000373.1 GCA_012034055.1 Leptolyngbyaceae cyanobacterium RU_5_1
ACGCCGTAACGCACCAATTATCCATGCTGCGGTGCGTTACGCTATCGCTTTTCTTGAATGGCGAAGCCTATACAGCACCCTACGGTAATGCCAGGTCTTTTGTTGCCAGGTTAATATCTGTATTCTTGGGATTCGCTGCCAGAATCAAAATCTTCCTGACCAGAGAGGGGGTATCCATAGAGAAAAATGGTACGGGATACTTCTCTTGAAGTATAACTGCAATGAAAAAATAACTATTAAATTGTGTCAGGGTCAACGCCGAGCGATCGCAGTTGTGCCTTCAGCCGCTCAACCTGTGCTTCTGCCTGCTCTCTGGCTAATCGTTCCTGCTCTCTGGCTAATCGTTCCTGCTCTCTGGCTAATCGTTCCTGCTGCAGAGCATCCGCCAACTCTTCAGGGATCAGTAACTTTTCACCCGTGTCTTCCCGGTAAAACCCAATCAAGGCGTTCTCAACCTCAACCCGCAGTTGCAGCGGTTCACTGCGACCATCGGTAATTTGCTGATAGCGATCGCCGTGAAGTCGATAGCCGCGCAGTTGGGTCTTAATCCACTCCCCTTTAGGGTCAAACAGCCAGTATTCGTGAACACCCAGCCGTTCGTAGAGCGTTTTTTTCTCAACCATATCGTCATTTTTGGTGCGCTTCGAGGTCATCTCAAAAATCACTACGGGCACCTGTTTCTCTTCCCAAATTTTGTAATTGTCTCGCCCACCGGGTTCGACATCGAAAATCACCATCACATCGGGAGCAACGCGCAATCTGGGAAAGCCCTCGGCATAGTAGAGAAACTGATTCCCCAAAACGGTTGCCCGACGTCCGCGTAAATATTGCTTTAAAACTTCCAGGGTGACCAGTAAGGCATACAAATGCAGGTAGGTTTCTGCCACAGGGTTACCATCTGAGCTGGGGTAAACGAGGGTGGTGGATTGGGGATGGGATAGGGAAGTGGTCATCAGACATTAGCCCAATTCTGAAGCTCATTTTATCGCGATCGCGGGGTCGATCAGGGCGGTAAATCGTTGATGTGCTTCAGTTGCACGCCCAGATGATCAATCCGGAGCAAGGGCAGGTTGCCAGCGTCATTGGAGGTGGCGAGTCTGCCGTTGGAGAAGAGACTGACGCCAAAAACAAACAGAGCATTGGTTCGGTTGGGGCGGGTGTCGGTCAGCCATTGCCGGATGTCATCCACCAAGCGCGATCGCAAACCATCCGTCGCCTGCATCAGGTCTTGATTGGCGGCAATGCTGACTCGCGGACTCAACAGCACGGGCAAGGTGGAGAGCAGCGTATCCTGGTCATCGGGTGCAGCGGCCAGGGCAAAGGCGTAACGGCAGGTGATTCGCAGGTCGTAAGGGTTGCTGGATGTCTGGGGCAACAACGTTGCAAACAGGGCGGCTAGATGCGCGGACAGGGGGCGCTCGATTGGCGCAGGACGAGTCACTGGGCGATTGGCAACAATATCCAGAATCGCGATATCCCAGCGGTGCGCATTCACCAGCAGGGGGATGATGCTGTTGCGGAAGCGGACGATCGGTGTCTGGTAGACAAACCGGGGGTTCGTGGTTCGGTTGGGCAGCAGTTGTTGATTGCGGGTCAGCCAGATGGCTCCCCAGGCGCTTTGTTGCTGGATGATGTCCAGGTTGGGAACGCTCAAGACGCGATCGGGAATGGCGGATTCGCCAAACACCGGGTCACGGGCGGCGTCCGCTGGTGATTTTTCCTGGAAGCGGTAGATTTGGGTATTGGGAGCGGTGGCGGCAGTGGATTGCAATGCGTATCCGGGGACGATCGCGGTTGGGAAGGGGATTTGCGGATTCTCGCGATCGAGGGTGACGGTTTTGATGCCGTCCGCGATCGCTTCGTTAATCACATAATAGGCATCCCCAGGCTGGGCACGACGCGGCTCAACGACCGGTTGCCACGTATTCCAGCCCGCTGCAACCTGGTAGACCAGGGCTTCAAAGGCGGCGATCGCGGCCCGGGCGATCGTCGGATCGGGGGATGGACCAGTCAATGTCTGCAAGTCGGGCAGCAGTTGCGGGTAAAGGGTGGCGAAATCCACTAGGGCGGCAAACAGGGGCTGCTGGGTGGTGACGCTGGCAGTGTCGTTGGTGTCGGTGGCGGCAGTGTCAGACGGCGGCGCGTTGTAGCGAATCGTGCTGGCGATCGCATCCTGAGCCACATCCAGATGTTCGTAAACGTAGGTGTATTGCCATTCCCGAATTTTCTGCGGGTCTTGCAGGCTATCCGGGTCCGGTTCAGCCCGTTGCAGCACCAGCGATGGCGGCATGGGATAGGAGCGCAGCGGCACGGGGATGGTGACGTTGCCCATCCGGTTGGCATTCGCCAGCGACTCGGTTTGATTGGAGCCAACGAGATCGATCGGCCGGACAAAACTCAGCCAGGAGGATGCTTGATAATTGTTGATGCCGTTGACATCGACAATGTCGTGTTCCAGTTCATTGATCCGGAACAGGAGCGGCAGGGCTAACCCTTCCAGTTTTTCGGGAGTTTTGGTGTCGAAGAAGAAGGTGAGATAGGACATTCCGGCTTGCAGCGGCACTTTTGCCGAGGAGAGCACAAAATCCACATCCCGCAGGTTCGGATCGAGGCTGCCATCTGGACGCTGGATCACGGGCTGTCCGACTAGACGGGGTGGGTTGTCCCAATTCGGCGGCTGATGCGCAAAGGATACATCGACGCGATATTGGATGATTGTCTCAATGTCGTAGGCGTTCACCAGGTTAATCAGCAACTGTTGCTTCAACAATTCGGCCGCGATCGCGCGCTGATCCTCCGAACTACCCGGTTCTAGAAGATGAGTGACTTGCTTCTGGATGGCATCGGCCAGGGTTTCTTTGTGTTCCAGAATCAGATGCACGGCGTCGGCATGGATGGGTTTAGCCGCCAGCACGATCGCCGGATCGAGAAAGTCCTCAACCGCTGCCAGGAAATCTCGCGCCAGCACATTCAGATCGATCGCCTGCACCTGTTTGGTTTCCGCCGCGGGTTGCAGTTCCGCACCCGGTTCTGCACCACGCTGGTAGCGACTGATCGGGACGGTGCCTGCTAATAATGTCGTTGCCAGGGGAGCAAGACTGAAGAAAACGGCAGTTCTTCCCGGATGTTGTACTGGATGCCGGTTTCGCCCAGGTGGACAGCCCAGAGCGGTCGGGTGATGAAGCGATCGCTGGGATCGTTAGCAGCCGCACTG
>JAAUSG010000374.1 GCA_012034055.1 Leptolyngbyaceae cyanobacterium RU_5_1
GCGTTTCTAACAGGATTGTGGTTGCATCAACACAATCCGTTGACACTCAGATCTCACGACGTAGAGAAAAAAGATCTATTTCGCTATGGATTCGACTATATTCGCAATGTCGTGGTTAATCTGGATCAAAAGATGGCGGAACTCCTTGAGATTTTACAATTTTTGTCCTGTACTTAGATTTTGGAGTTATTCCAGTAATTCGCTTGAAACAGCGAGTCAAGTGGCTTTGATCGCAAAAACCAACGCTGATCGCAATTTCGGCAATGCTCAGTTGGCTGTGTTGCAACAGATGTTTTGCCCGCTCAATCCGTTGCTGCAAAATGTATTGGTGTGGAGTTATGCCTGTCTTTTGCTTGAATAGACGCAGAAAATGATACGGACTGATTTGAGCGATCGCTGCAAGTTCAATCAGCTTTATATCCTGATTAAGATGCTCGTGGATATACTCTGTTACTCGTTTCAGCGTTGATGAAGATAAGCCATTTGTATAGCTGGAGAGCTTCGGTTGGATGGTGCAATAGTTTCGCAGAAGATGAATCGCCAATGTTGTTTTGAGGCTGTCAATCAGCAAATCGCCGCCGATTTTACCCGACTCTAATTCATCTCTAACAGCAGAGAAAATTCCTTGGAGCAAGGCATCCTGCTCACTCATGAACCGAGGGATGAGTTCAATGCGAGTCTCTTTCAGAGAGGCTCCGCCAACGCCATCCACCCAATATTGACCGACTTGTTTGAGCAGGGTTGGATTGATTGCCAAAATCGCAAACTCGGCAGTCGTATTCCAATTACAGCGTTGAGATACATCGGCGGGAATAATGGCAATATCGCCCTGATACCGTCTTTCCCGGCTCAACTGACCATCCAACCAGCGTTCTCCCTGAGACGGTTTTGCTTCAGGCTCGGCAGAAAGACCTTGAGCAATGACATGCCACGAACTTTGATGCTCGGGGGTATCAAACGTGGGTTGGCGATGGAGTTCAAAATGCAGGCTGTCCCAACCGGAACTGGCAAGGGCAGCAGGATTAGGCAGCAATCCATTGGTTGCTTTGGCTCTGCTGAAATCCAACTGGACGGCTTCTTTACTCATTTTTTCCTCAACCCAATTGGGAATGTCTCTATTTTGACAAACGCTCAAGTAGGCAAACAGAATTAAACTTGGTATATTAGTGTTCTAGAGTGGCGGCATAGCCAAGTGGTAAGGCAGAGGTCTGCAAAACCTTTACCCCCAGTTCGAGTCTGGGTGCCGCCTTTTGGGGAAAGTGGGGTTGGATGCTCTTTTGAGGGCTATTTGGGATTGTGTCGGGTTGTGCCGGTGGGTGACAAATAATGCCAGAATGTGACACGAAAGTGGTTACAGATTTGGTTACAGTGTCTGCTGAAGATGGGATTGATGGACGGATTGCTCAGGCGAATGGGCGGCTGAGGGCGGCGAAGGCGCGGGTGAGTATTGAGCGGCGGGGTGGGATGCTGTGGCTGCGTGGAACGTTGCCGCCTAAGCCGGGTTCTAGTCATGGGAAGGCGTATCGGCAGAAGCATTCGTTGGGGGTGAAGGCGAATCCGGCGGGGGTGCAGTATGCGGAGCGGCAGGCGCGGTTGATGGGTGCTCAGTTGCAGGCGAAGGAGTTTGACTGGGCGCGGTGGATGCCGGATGAGGCTGAGTCGGAACCGGGAGGGACGGAAGGGGAATGGTTGGAGCGGTTTGAGGAGGAGTTTCGGCATACGGTTGAGCCGGTGACTTGGAAGACGGATTATCGCAATGCGTTTGTGAAGCTGGATGCGGGTCAGTTGCTGACGGTTGAGTTGCTGAAGGAGACGCTGCGGGGGATTGAGCAGAATTCTAAGACCCGTCGCCGTTGCTGTTTGGCGTTTAATCGACTGGCTAAGTTTGCGGGGTTGGATGTTGATTTCAGTGCGTTGATTGGGAATTATTCGCCGAGTGAGGTGGAGCCGCGTGATGTGCCGGATGATGGGGCGATCGCGGAGTGGTTTGGTCGAATTACAAATCCTGGGTGGCGATGGGTGTATGGAATGATGGCGGCGTTTGGGTTGCGCAGCCATGAGGTGTTTTACCTGGATACGGATGAGTTGGAGGGTGGCACGTCGTTTATGGTGTGTGTGCGGGAGGGGAAGACGGGACGGCGGTTGGTGTGGGCGTGCTATCCGGAGTGGGTGGATACGTGGGGGTTGCGGGAGCCGGTGTTGCCGGAGGTGACGGGTCAGCAGCACAGTGATTTTACGCAGCGGACGGTGCATTATTTTCGGGAGACGGCGAGGCTACCGTTTACGGCGCTGGATTTGCGGCATCGATGGGCGATTCGGACGCTGGAGTGTGGGATGGATTATTCGCTGGCGGCGATGCAGATGGGGCATTCGGTGAAGGTGCATGAGCAGACGTACCATCGCTGGATTAAGCGGGATACGCATCAGAAGGCGTTTGATGCGTTGATGTGGCGGCCGGGGCGGCCGTTGCCTCCAGTGTAAAGGAGTGGGTGATCACCGCTTGGCGGCGGGGGTGGTGCGCCATTCGCTGACAGCGGTGAGGTTGATTTTGATCAGGCGTTTGCTGGAACCGGGGCGGCGATCATCGATCCAGTGGATACCTTCTTGCCATTCGCTGCTGTCGATTCTACGCAGCATGGAACGACGGCTGAACCCGCGTCCGAGACGTTTGGAGGCTTCTTCTAGGGAGACGAGTTCGGCGTGATCGGGAAGTTTACGCTTTTTCATTGACTCAGTTCCCTGACAGTAGCGGGGGCATGTTGCAGATGTTGGCGATGGAGCGATCGCTGTCTACAGTGGTGCGTTCGGCGTACTTTGGCATTACTGGTAGCCTCCATTCAATGCTTGCCAGAGGTCTGCGATCGGTTTTTCGATTGAGTAGTTGGGGGATGGTTCTGAGATGATGTATCGCTCTCGTAGAGCTTTGGCAGTGCGCTCAATCTCAGAATCTTCGAGTTGTTGCAGAATGGCGGCGGCTTCTGGGTCGGGGAGTTTGGATTCGAGATAGTGTTCGATGCGAGCAACCAAATCGGCGGCAATTTCAACGTTCAGGGGTATGACTTTCTGCTGCATGTTGCACCTCTACGGTGTAGACGGTTCCGTTGAAGAATTGGGCGAGGTAGTGGGCGGCGGTTTCGGATTCGTCAGGGATGTAGATGAGTTTGCGGATGTTGCCTGTGGAGAGAATGAAGCCGTTGGGGTGGGGGGTGATG
>JAAUSG010000375.1 GCA_012034055.1 Leptolyngbyaceae cyanobacterium RU_5_1
TGCCGAAACGATACGGGCTTGACTCACTGTCAAAATCGTATCGCAAGCAAAGCGAAGAGGCACGGCTTCAGCCTGCCTCGTAGCATCCGCTTAGAATCTCCGTTGCTTTAGCTCGGAGAGAAGTCAAGGGTACTCGCACCACGCTGGTTTATCTTTCCCACAAATGATTTAGCCGAAAATCACTATAGCGGGGCAGCCCTAATTTAAAATCACCAATCTAATCATCTGCAATCCAAAATCACCAATCTAAAATCTGCAATCTAAAATCCAAAATTACCCTTGGGGACGTTTTGCTCAAAGAATCTGAAGAAGCTGTTACAACGGAGCAGATATATCCGAAGAGATAGTAGAAATTCAGAGAACCCGACAAAATTCACTCCCCAATAATTTGGAAATATTTAATAGTGATTGTAAGCTGCAACTGCCAGCATTGATGGGCATCGGGCGATCGCAACCGGTGATGCAGTCGGTGATAAGGAGTATTACTTGCTGTTCTCGCCTCTTACTGCCTGCTTTTCGCCTTCCTTAAACGATTAACCACGAGTAACAATTATGAATCCCCAAGCACTCTGGAAACGCTATGAAGACTGGCTCTACTACCACGCCGGACTGGAGTTGTATCTGGATGTGAGCCGGATGCGGTTTGATGACCCACTCGTCGAAACGCTCAACCCTAAGTTTGAGAAAGCGTTCAAGGAGATGGCAGCGCTGGAGGCTGGAGCGATCGCCAACCCGGATGAAAATCGCATGGTTGGCCACTACTGGCTGCGTGATCCCGATCTGGCTCCCGCGGAGGACATCAAACAAGAAATTATTGAGCCACTCAAGCAAATTGAAGCGTTCACCCAAAAGGTTCATGGCGGTGAAATCCGTCCCCCCCAAGCCGTTAAGTTTACAGACGTGCTTTCAATTGGGATTGGCGGATCTGCCCTTGGCCCCCAATTTGTTGCCGAGGCCCTGGCTGGTAACTCACCCCCCTTAGCCATTCATTTCATTGACAACACCGATCCCGCTGGCATCGATCGCATCCTCAGCCGACTCAAGGACCGCCTCAGCAGCACCCTCGTCATCGTCACCAGCAAATCGGGCGGGACTCCCGAAACCCGCAACGGGATGCTCGAAGTCAAAAATGCCTATGAACGGCAGGGGCTAAACTTCTCCCAACACGCGATCGCCATCACCATGCCTGGCAGCAAAATGGACAACCTGGCCAAGTCCGAAGGGTGGCTGGCTCGATTTCCGATGCAGGACTGGGTTGGTGGACGCACCTCAGAGCTGTCAGCCGTTGGACTGCTGCCTGCGGCGTTACAGGGCATCGACATCCACGGGATGCTGGCGGGTGCCAGGGAAATGGATGCCGCCACCCGCATTCCTGATTTGCGGAAAAATCCAGCCGCTCTGCTCGCCCTTTCCTGGTACTACTCCGGGAATGGCAGGGGCGAAAAGGACATGGTCGTGTTGCCCTACAAAGACAGTTTGTTATTGTTTAGCCGCTACCTGCAGCAGTTGGTGATGGAATCTTTGGGCAAGCAGAACGACCTGGATGGCAAGCCGGTTTACCAGGGGATCGCCGTCTATGGCAACAAAGGCTCCACTGACCAGCACGCTTACGTACAGCAGTTGCGGGAAGGAGTCCCCAATTTCTTTGTCACGTTTCTTGAAGTCCTGCAGGATCGAGTCGGTGAGTCAATTCCGGTGGAACCTGGCGCAACCTCTGGAGATTACCTCTCTGGTCTGCTGCAGGGAACCCGACAGGCCCTCTACGAAAACCAGCGCGACTCGATCACGATTACCGTCCCTGATGTGAACCCACGCATCATTGGAGCATTAATCGCCCTCTACGAACGTGCCGTTGGACTCTATGCCGCATTGGTCAACATCAACGCCTACCATCAGCCCGGTGTGGAAGCGGGCAAGAAAGCGGCAGCATCGGTGCTAGCGCTCCAGGTGAAGCTAGTGGAAACCTTGAAAAGTGCGGGTCAACCCCTGGCGCTGAACACGCTGGCAGAGCAGGCAGGGGCAGCGGATCAAATTGAAACGGTTTACAAAATTCTGCGGCATTTGGAGGCAAACAAGCGTGGGATCGGTTTGCAGGGCGATCGCGCCAAGCCGTCTAGCCTGATGGTTTCTGCTGGTTAAGGAACGTGGATTCAATACCATGCAAACGTTCGTTGGCGTAGGGGCGGGTTTAGCAGGTGATTGAACACTGAAACCAAAGGCGATCGACAAAACCCGCCCCTACAGAAGATTGCGGCTTGATTAAATTCGCATTCCTAAGCATCTACCCCAGAAACACCATGAAGCACGATCGCCTAATTGTCCCGCCTGGCTCCAAGATTTCTCTGAAGAAGGATTTTGACCCCGCTGATACCAATGGCTATGCAACACGGGAAGAAGCCGGGGAGAAATTGCAGCAGGATGTTCAGCGTCTGGCGAAGTATCAAGATGTTCTCTATGCACAGAACACCTATGCGTTACTGCTAATCTTTCAAGCAATGGACGCGGCGGGCAAAGACAGCACCATCAAGCATGTGATGTCAGGTGTCAATCCTCAAGGATGCCAGGTCTATAGCTTTAAACAACCTTCAGCGGAGGAGTTAGACCATGATTATCTGTGGCGTACCGCGAGGGCACTGCCAGAACGGGGGCGAATTGGCATTTTCAACCGTTCCTACTACGAAGACGTGTTGGTTGTCCGAGTTCATCCAGTAGATTTTGGAGCATCAACAACTGCCCCCGGAGTCCCTGGGAAGAGGCATTTGGAAGCGCCGATTTGAGGAAATCAACAACTTTGAGAACTATCTAGTCAGCAATGGAATTGTGATCCTTAAATTTTTTCTGAACGTTTCCAAAGCTGAACAAAAGCAGCGATTTCTAGACCGGATTAATCGCCCTGAAAAAAACTGGAAATTTTCCGCCAGTGATGTGAAGGAACGGGTTCTCTGGAATGACTACATGGATGCTTACGAAGATGTTTTCAATCACACCAGCACAAAACAGGCACCCTGGTACATTATTCCTGCTGACAACAAATGGTTTACTCGTCTGGCTGTGGCAGACATCATCTGTACCAAGCTGAAGGCACTGGATTTGCACTATCCCACGGTTAGTGCCGTGCACCAGCAAGAACTAATCAAAGCCAAGGACCTACCTCGAAACCGAGAACTAGGAGCTTGTCGGAGAAATGGCTTTGATCCCCCCTAACCCCCCTT
>JAAUSG010000376.1 GCA_012034055.1 Leptolyngbyaceae cyanobacterium RU_5_1
TGGCGTGGGTGGCTTTCTCGTGTCCGGCTGGGGTTGCTTCTCGGTTGGCGGCTCTCTTCCCCGTGTGTGGCTGCTCTCGTCCGTTCTCGGTTGCCTCTGGTCGGGTTTGGTGCGGTCGGGCGGCTTGAGTCTGCTTGGGTGCTGCTGGGTGGACTGCTTTCGGGCGGGCTGCCCTTTTTTTATGGCGTGCTCTCTGGATGGAGAAGAGCCTTAGATGTCTCGCTGTCCCGCAATACAAGTTAAACTGTTTTGCAATACAACAGGACACTTGATGCAAGATTCGCGATCGCGCACTCTAAATTAGCGATCGCACAAAGCTTTGATTACTGAAACCTGCTCACCATGATGGTTACAGCCTTATTGAATTGCTACTCACTGCGATCGCACATCCTTCAATCCACCTTATGCAAACAGACTTCTGGATACACCGCTCCACCCGCCGCATTGGTTGATTGTCTGGTTGTTGCAGCCAGCTCCGCTGCCTCTCAGCGCACCGCTGCCCTCCGTTCCTCCGTTCCGTTTCGGCTGAAAAATCATAGCCTCCACTCCACTCCATCTCTCCAGTCAGCCCTACGCCGAACCAGCGATCGCAACCCCACCAACACGCTCAACCGTATTGCCAGCCGGGAGTTCCTCGCCAAACGTTAACGATACGCTACACACCCCCGGAACCAAAGCCAGCCTGCGGCTAGTTTCGTTCCGTACCCGGCTGGCGGAAGGAATTCAAAATTTGAAACGGGCTACAGCGAAAACTCTTGCACTCGACCGAACAGGAAAAGATGCCCCGCAGGGGCTAGTCGTCAAGTATCTGTGTCAAATTTAGCTCTACTAGGGGAGCAGGTTGCCGTGGGTGCGGCTGCCGTGGCTAGTCGGCGGCGGCAACGTGTTTAGCAAAGCAACTTTCAGCCAGTTGGGGCAGCTCAGACAAGCCGCTACGCCATCGTCTAACCGTTCCGTTCCCCGGCTGGTTGCACCGGCGTCCAGCAGTTGGCGAACCAAGCCTGCTTGTGCGGCTGCATAGGGGTCAGAAATCCAAATCACAACACAGGTGCCAGCATGGCTAACACGCGCCCAAGAGCCAGCAGGGAACCGAAAAGAGACCAGGAGATCTAGCTGCATAAAAACTTCTCAACCCTGTGTCAATTGTAGCACAAAAAGCACTAAATTGCGCTATAATTAGCACAGTTGAATTGAGGCTCTCCGATGGTAACTGACTTTGCTCCTTCCTTTAGCAGCGAAAACGCCCAGGCATGGCGTGAGCATGCGCAAGTTGCAGCACAAATCCAACGCTACCTGGGATTAGGGCTGTATTGCAGTGTCTACAGCATCCGCTATCAAGTCTGGGAAAAAGTCGTTTGGGTGTGGGTTCCTGGATATCGTCCCCAGTTCATCAGCCGCCGTGAGTTAGGGATTTAGCGCTCTGTCCTGAGCAAGACACTAAAAGGCCCACCCCTTCTACATCACTACTTGAGGTAAACCATGACTAACAAACACTTCGTTCTAACCATTGACCCGACACATACCTGGGACAAACTAGCCCTCCGCGATCCGCTCAACCACGAGCAAGCAGACCTGGCAAAGCTAGCCGCCGTCGCAGTTGGCAGTCATCCAGGACGCTACCTAATAGCCGTTAGCGTTCAAGTCTCAATCGTCGAAGCAGTTCCTCAACCAGAACCAGCCGAAACAGACCAGACAGTAGAAACCATTCCATCCGCTGCCTAAACCTGTAAGGCAGAGAAAACACCAGGGTAGAGATGTGCAGTCTCTACCCCAGAACACAAAATGACTTGGAGGAATTCTAACAATGGAAACGATGCAATTGAACGAATACCCACGCGCGATCGCCGACTTACAACAGGAACTATTGCACATTGACCAGAAACTCAGGCTTCAGCGTGAAACCGTCGCCTTCTGCTTAAATGCCATCGATCGCGCGATCGCTTTCGACCAGATCCTTAAAAACGACAACCAGCGCAAAGCCAAACGAACAGAGCTGATGGAGTCGGATCAGGATTACATCACCGCCAACAACGAGCTAAAACGCCTGGAGGACTTAAAAGGCGAACTTGAGATCGACCTTCAACTGCTCAGAAACACCTTCAGCCTGCTGAAACTAGAGCGACGCGAAGCGATCGCCCAGCTCGAAGTCACCGCTGCCACCGCCGCCTGATCATCCGGGGGGCGCAAGCCCCCTTAATCCTTCAAAAGGACACCCCGATGCTAGAATTAGCACCATCCAAAATTGGCTTCCTAACCGTGACCCGGACAAAAGACCTGCTAGACGTTGTGCGCAAACGCGCGATCGCCCACTGGGGCGAAAAAAACTGGCGGGCAGAATTAGCACGCGCAACCGTCACAGTCTTGCAGCAAATGGGCGACACCGACGCCACCTATGAAACCCGCCGCCGCCAGCTCTACCGCGTCTTTGAAACCGAATCCTGCACCACCGATACCCTACTCGCCCTCGTCGAAGCAGTAGGCTGCCGACTACAGCTCGTCTGCACCGAAATCAAAATCATCGATCCGTAATCCCTCACTTCCCATCTCCCCACCATGACCCTAGAAGAACTCACCCAACTGAGCGCCGTTCAACAGACCATGCTCACCCGGCATGACCGAGAGATGGCTGAAATCCGGGCAATCCTGCAACAGTCAGCCCCCCGACTAATTGACCAGGAAACCGCGATCGCCCGCCACGAACAATGGTTAGCCGACCAAGAAACCGCGATCGCCCGCCACGAACAGTGGCTAGCCAACCAGGAAGCCCGCATCTGTCCGTCATCCAGGAATGGCTGACTCAGCACGAACAAGCGATCGCCCGCCACGAGCAAGAAATGGCCGAAATTCGTGCCATGCAACAACTCAACCAGGAACAACTAGCCTTACTCACAGCCGGACTACTAGATCTGAGAAATCTAGTATCTGACTACCTGCAAGGGCGATCGCAACTGTAAACCAGGCTCTCCTCCCCATCTTCCTCATCTTCCCCATCTCCCTCATCTTCCCCCACTCCCCACCCCACCATGCCGCTTTGCAACCGCACCCCAAACCACCGATCAGCGTATTGTTTTATCAGAACTGAACCTGGGGAGCAGTTCAAAGCTGATTTCAGTAAAGGGTTCGAGGATTCCTTCAGGGGTTCGTTTTATTCTTTTACGGTGCACAATTGAGATTCTGATGCCGGACGCGACCACGAAGTATT
>JAAUSG010000127.1 GCA_012034055.1 Leptolyngbyaceae cyanobacterium RU_5_1
TAGGCTGCTTGCACCTTGCCCTCATCCCTACCTTCTCCAATTTGGAGAAGGGAACCGAACCGTTTTGCTCTTACGCATTTTGACCAAAACCTCGGAGGTTTAAGTCACTCCGTTGATTAAATGCTTGATTCTGGGTTAAACCCTCCGAGGTTTGCGTAAATCCTAGGGGTGCATTATGGCGCTGCCTGGCACATCCTACGTCCGTCTGGATCTCACGCAACTGAAAATTGCTATCTTTGACAGCGACTAGTCATGATCATTCAAGATGAGGAACTCCGGACTATTTACAAGATTTCCGGGGAAGAGCGGTTGGAGAAATTGGCAGCGGGTTTGTTGCAACTTGAATTGCACCCTGATGATGCAACGACCTTGAAAGAGCTGCGGCGGGAAGTTCACAACCTGAAGGGCGATTCTAAGAGTCTGGGACTGGAGGCGATCTCGGTTCTGGCTGAACACACCGAAACCATTCTGGAACACATTCAACACCGGGAGATTGGGTTGACGTTTGGCGTCAGCGATCGCCTGCAGCAGGGTCTCAGGGCAATTGAACAGCTTCTGCATGAAGCGGTGACTGGCGAACCCAGTGGCGTAGATGTTGAGCAGGTATGCACCGAATTAAGGGAAGCCATTGCCAGTTCTAAATCGGCAATCGACTCTTTACCCCTGCAACCAGGGACGACTCCAGCCCCAGCCAGGGTTTTAGCTCCGGAATCTCCCGTTCCATCTGCAGCTCTCCTGCTGGACGAAGACGAGGAACTACGAGAAATCTATAAAACAACCACCGAAGATCGCCTGCACCAATTGGCCACTGGTTTGCAGCAACTTGCCCAGTGCCCCGATGATGCCACCGTAGACCGGCTGCGACGGCAAATTCATAGCCTCAAGGGCGACTCCCGCAGTGTTGGGTTGGACACGGTGGCAACCCTGGCCCAACATGTTGAAGCGATTGTGAAACGGCTCCAGCCGCAAACCGCCCTGTTCACCCCAGAGGTGAGCGATTGTCTTTATCAGGGATTGGATGCGATCGCCCAGTTGGTTCAGGAAGCGGTCACCGGCATCCCGGCTGGAGTTACGGTCGAGCAGGTGTCGCATCGACTGATCGCGGTGTTCAAGTCCCTGCCCCAGGAGGGTGATCCCAGCGCGATCGCCTGCCAAACCCCGTTTTCCGATCCGGTCGCTTTCGATCCGGCAGCTTCCGATCCGCCCTGGGTATCCGTTCCGGTCTTTTTGACGCAGACGACCGGTTTTCCCCCTGAATCCACCGCGCTGATCGAAGACGCTGAACTGCGGGAAATTTATGGAATAACTAGCCGAGAACGGTTACAACGACTGGAAGCCGGTTTGGTTCATCTGGAGCGGCAACCCGCTGACACCAAAACCCTGACAGAGATGTTGCGGGAGGCCCATAGCTTTAAGGGAGATTCCCGGAGTGCAGGGGTTGAGTCCGTTGAAACCCTGATTCACCAGGTGGAAGAGGTGCTGGGGTGGATTCAACGCCGGGAACTGGAGTTAACTGGGGAGGTCAGCGATCGCCTCTTTCAAAGCCTGGATGCCATGCAACAGCTCGCACACAAGGCTGTGACGGGTGAGCCACACCAGGTCGATATCACACAGGTGCTGCATCAGCTTCTCAAGACTATTCCGGCTACCGTTCCCGCTCAGGACGCCGTTGACGTTCCCCTCTCCTTGCCCCAGATTGCCCCAGATCCCAACTCGGCATTACGGATTGAAGAGCCTTACCAGATCGACACAATTCGCGTTCAAACCCGCGAACTTGATGCGTTAATGGCCCATTCTGAGGCACTCACGATTACCAAAATTCAGATTTCCCAGGCGACTGAACAAGTTGAGCGGCTGACCGCGCTCTGGCAAGAGTGGAAAGCCAATCAACGGTATGGACAATCGCTACATTCAGATTCCTTCGCTCCCGCCCTCTACGAGGATCGTTTGGAACAACTGATCAACGACTTAAAATGGTCAGCTCAGGACAACAGCGCTCAACTCAGCCGGATTGCCGAAGGATTAGGAGATAAGATTCGTAGCTTGCGACTACTGCCCCTATCCACGGTATTTCAGTTGTTTCCCCGGATGGTGCGCGATCTGGCCAGGCAACAAAACAAAGCCGTGGAATTGATTCTGGAAGGTGGAGAAACGACGGCAGACAAACAGGTGCTGGAGGGGATGAAAGATGCCCTGTTGCATCTGATTCGTAACGCGCTTGACCACGGCATCGAACCCCCCGCTGAACGAGAGCAATTGGGGAAACCGGCGGCCGCCAAAATCTGGCTGAGGGGCTACCAGACAACCAATAGCATTGTGGTTGAAGTGGCAGACGATGGGCGGGGGCTAAATATTGGCCAGATTAAACAAACGGCGATCGCGCGTAAACTGTATCGCCCAGAAGATCTGGAGAGAATGACGGCCAACCAGATTCATGCCCTGATTATGGAATCTGGTTTCTCGACCCGCACCTTGATCACAGAACTGTCGGGTAGAGGTGTTGGGTTAGATGTGGTACGCACGACTGTTGAACGCTTAAAAGGCACGATTCAAATTGACTCAACTCCCAACCAGGGATCAACGTTTCGTCTCGAACTCAAGACAGCTCTAGCAACTGCCAATGTTGTCCTCGTTGATATTCAGGGTATTATTCACGCCCTACCGTTTGACTTCTTGCAAACGACGCTTGTGATTTCTCCAGACCAGATCGTGACAACAGATGGTCGCGAAACCATCACCCTGGACGATCGCCCCATTCCGGTCGCTAATCTGATTGACATCCTGGAACTGACCCGTTCTCCGGCCTATGCATTTGCCAGTAGATTGCAGCAAACCAGAGGTGAGCGGCTCTCCTGTGTGATCCTCAACGTTGGCGGAGAGCAAGCCGGATTTTTTGTCGATCGCCTGCTCAATGCCCAGGAGGTCGTGATCAAGCCTCAAAGCCGAATTCTGAGGCGGGTTCGGAATGTACTGGGCGCAACAACCCTCGCCTCTGGGGAAGTTTGTATGATTCTCAATCCCCCCGATTTGCTCAACTCCCTCCAGCGACGAACTTCCTCAGCCGTCCCCGCGATCGCCAAAGGGACCGTGCAACGCAAGGCGGTTATTCTGTTGGTCGAAGACTCCCTCCCTGTCCGGACTCAAGAAAAACGATTGTTTGAAAATGCTGGATATGAAGTCGTGGTTGCTGTTGATGGATCAGATGGCTACAACAAACTGAAAACCCAGGCCTTTGATGCCGTTGTCTCGGATGTTGAAATGCCAAACCTGGATGGACTATCCCTGACTGCCCAAATTCGCCAGCATCCCGAATATGCTGAGTTGCCGATCATTCTGGTCACAACCCTTTCCTCCGATGAAGACCGGAAGCGGGGAGCTGAAGCCGGTGCCAATGCTTACATTGTCAAAGGCAAATTCAACCAGGAAGCACTCCTGGAAACCTTAGCAAGATTAATTTGATTGAGAAATGCCGATTCGCGTCTTGTTAGTTGAAGATTCTCCTGTGGCGGTTGTGATCTTGAGGCGAATTCTAGACGCATCCCCTCAGATTGAAGTTGTCGGAGTTGCCTACACAGGCGTAGAAGCACTAGACCTGATTCCTACCGTACAACCCGATGTGATTTGCACCGATCTCCATATGCCCCAGATGGATGGTTTTGAATTTACGGTGCAGGTGATGTCTCGCTATCCTCGTCCGATTCTGGTGATCAGCGCCTCCGTTCAAGAAGAGGATACGCATCATGTGTTTCGCCTTTTAGAAGCCGGGGCGGTGGATATTTTCCCGAAACCGCTGGCAGGATTGACTGGTGACGATCAGGACTTTAGCCGCATCTTGATCGATAAGATCCAGGTTTTATCCGGGATAAAAGTCTTTAAGAAGAAACAACGCCTGCCATCCCCGCCCAGACAACGCGCGATCGCCTATCCTTCCGGGTTTGCGGCTGACGGCTATCCTAAGTTCAAAATTCTGGTAGTGGGTACATCAACCGGCGGTCCTCCGGCTCTACAGGTGCTATTTAGCCAGCTTCCGACTGACTTTCCGATTCCGGTGATTTGTGTGCAACATATTTGTCTGGGTTTCCTGCAGGGATTCATCGATTGGTTGTCCGGTAGCTGTCAATTGCCCATTCAAATTGCTCAACTCGGAGCAAGTCCGCTCCCAGGACATATTTATTTTCCACCCGAAGACCATCATCTAGAACTGGATCACAAGGGTCAATTCCTGTGCTTAAAGTCACCTTCCGTAGATGGACATCGTCCCTCGGTGACCGTTACTTTTCAGTCAGTTGCTGAAGTATATGGTCGCAAAACAATTGGCATATTGCTGACAGGGATGGGGCGAGATGGAGCCGATGGAATGCAGGCAATTGCCCAAGCGGGTGGCTTTACGATTGCTCAAGATGAAGACACATCAATTGTCTTTGGGATGCCGAAAGAAGCTATCAAATTAGGTGCTGTTCAGCAGATTTTACCGATTCAGGCGATCGCTCCAACCCTGCTTGCTCTGTTTCCGCAACGATCCTTCATCCGGTAGATGTATCCAATGGCTTCAACTCCAACCTCTGATACACAAACTTCCCAGGAACCACGATTAAACCAGTGGCTCAAACAATTTTTTATCCGGCTGATTGCCGAGCAAACCGGGTTGGAAATCAAACCACATGATCAAGAGGCTTTAGATCAGAAAATCCTCTTCAGAACCCACGTACTGCAGCTCTGTTGTCCTGAAAACTATTACCAACTGCTGGAATCTCAAACCATTGAAAGTCGTCAAGAATGGCAAAACTTGATTGCCCTGTTAACCAATTCTGAAAGCTTCTTTTTTCGAGATCAAGGACAGTTTAATTTATTAAAAGACCATATTTTTCCAGAGCTGATTCAACAGAAACAAACAACTAAAACGCTTCGTATTTGTAGTGCTGGCTGTTCCACGGGAGAAGAGCCTTACTCGCTGGCCATTCTTCTCAAGCAACTCATTCCTGACCTGGATCAGTGGGATCTCTTGATCTTAGGAATAGACATTAACTCAGTGTCATTAGAGAAAGCCAAAGCAGGAATCTATCGCCCCTGGTCATTTAGAAAAGTTGATCCAGAAACGAAACAGCAATACTTCCAGCGCATTAAAGAGATGTATCACATCCATCCAGACATTAAGCAAATGCTGCGATTTCAGACCGTAAATCTAGTCAACGACGAATTTCCGCGACTTCACTCTGAGCTAAGAGAAATGGATCTGATCATTTGCCGAAATGTCTTTATTTACTTTGAGACGGCAGCCATCACCAGAGTTCTGGAGAAGTTTTATCATACGCTTCAACCCCTTGGATATCTGCTCACCGGTCATGCTGAACTTTATGGTCAGGATGCCCAAAAGTTTGAAACTAAAGTATTTTCAGATGCAATTATTTATCAACGTCCGGCGGTAGCTCCGTCATTATTGTCTGCACTTGAGGCTCAAAGAACTCCGTCAGAATCTAATTGCAAGAACCTGGATGCAAGCCCTAAGAGTGAAGGAAAAATCATTGAAACCGATATTCAGCTTTGCGAAAATACTCCTGTCAGATCTAGTCAGAGACCTGATTCAAAGGCATTCCATACTGCTGTCAGAAATCAGAATACCTCCGCTTTGCTAACGGAGAAAGAGCTTCTTCGCAGAGCAGAAATGCTGGCACGAAAAAAAGCTTATAATCTTGCAATTCAACAAATCGAAAAAGTATTTGAATTAAACTCAAAAAATTCCTACTCTCATTATTTAATGGCTCAAATCTACAACTATCTGAATGACTATGAACAATCCATTTGCTACTGCCAAAAGGCACTTGCGATCGATGTCTTTTTCATTTCTCCCTACTACTTAATGGCAGAAATTTATGAAAAACAAGGCGACTTAGCAGTGGCAAAGCAAATGCTCAAGAAAATCATTTATCTTGAGCTGGTGCTGTTGCGGCTTACTTAAAGCTGGGTTCCATTTACCAACTAGAACGCGATTGTGAACGAATGACTAAGATGCACCGTAATGCTTTAGTAATTCTCAGACAACTACCTCCCACAATGCAAATACCAGAGCTAAATAATCTCACAGTTAACACACTAACCCTAACGCTGGAATCAGCTCTATAAAGCAATAAGCAGGTGAGTGCAATTAAACGTAGGATGCGTTAGTGCCAACGTAACGCATCAATCCCTCGAATAGCATGGGTTACGCTAAGTAAGTGGCTCTATTTAAATTTGAAAATACCGTAGGTTGGGTTGACGCAGGAAACCCAACGCCCGCATGGGTTATGCTACCGCTAACCCATCCTACAATGATTCATTTTAATTCCACCGACCTACTTAGATACCTCGATAATGTGATTGGAAGTGAGGCACTGATGCAACAGAAAGATTATCTAATTTTTGGCTTAAATGATCAGCTCTACGGTATTGAACAAGCTGAGGTTGAAGAAATCTTTCTTTTACCAGAGCTGATGCTTTTTTCAGAAGTCCTTCATGGCATTGTCGGTATTCTTGATTTTCGAGGAGAACCGTTGCCAGTGATGGATCTGAATCTCAGCCTGGGTTATCCAGAAACAGGCTATCGCTTAACGGATTGCATCGCTGTCGTTAGATGTTTGCAACAACGAGTAGGGATGATTGTTCATAAAATTCATGATGTCAGAACTGTCGATCTACAAGCGATCGCATCCAGTTATGACCCAGACTTTTTGAGTAGTGATCTAGAAACAATGGTTGCTGGTCGCGTTAATATCCCAGAGGAAACATTGATCCTCCATGCTCCGGAGTCCTGGATAGAAATACAACTGATTAGGTCTGTTTTAGAGTCTCTCATTCACCCTGGTTCTGCTAGTTTTACTAGCAGTGGAGCAGAACCAACTCGCGCTCTGGGTTTGTTGGACAAAACCAATACCTTCTGTCCAACAGCAACGGAAGAGGTGAGCGCAATTTTTCGACAACGGGCGAATACCCTCAAAGGCTCGGATCAACCTCAAAAGGCAACGGATTTCAAATCAGTAGTCGTCTTCACGTTAGGGAATCGTTTATGGGGAATTGATTCAAACTATGTCCGGGAGTTTATTGAGATTACAGAGCTGACTCCGATTCCATCCTGCCCTGCCCACATTATCGGAAATCTGAATCTGCGGGGTGAAATTCTCACCTTAGTCGATATTCGCAAATCGTTAGATTTACCAATGTCGGGACTATCGAATAGCGATAAGGCAATTGTTGTGGAGGCTGAAGAGGTGGTGGTAGGTGTGATCGCGGAAAGAGTTCACGATGCGATGTTCATGCTCAATTCACAAGATATTCTGCCAGCAAAAAATGCTGCATCGTTATCCGAAACTAGCTACTTGCAGGGAAGCGCTGCTTACGATCGCGCAATGATGGGCATTCTCGATTTACCCAAGATTTTGTTGCACAGTGAATTCATTGTGGATGAGACCGTGTGAAAGGTTATGAGAAAAGGCGGAAGGATGAAAGATGAAGTAGTGTGTACGGCAGAGAAATCCTACGTTCTAAACCGTAGATTCAAAGCTAGCGCGATCGCTGCCACTGATCCCAACGCCACCACCTCGCCTCGCTGCACGGCTGCGATTACCTCTTCTGGTGTCATCAACACAATGTCCATCTCCTCCAAATCTCCAGAATTGGGTTCAGCCACTAGACGGGCATTGTGAGCCGCAATAATATATCCCTGGCTACAGCGGTAGTTAGCACTGCTGACAAAACTGCAGAGTTGCTGCCAGTCTTCAGCAAGATAACCCGTCTCTTCGAGTAGTTCCCGTTGGGCGGCGGCGATCGCGGTTTCCCCATCCATCAATCCACCCCCCGGCAGCATCAGACTGACTCTGCCGATTCCATGCTTGTATTGCCGCACCATAATGATCCGTCCATCCGGCACCTGGGCAACAATCAGCGCGTAGTCCTGCAGCTGAATTTGGTAATACTCGTCAACGACTCGACCATCTGGCAGTTGCACCTGCTGAACAGAGAGCTTCAGCCAGGGTTCCGCAACAAATATGTCATCAGTTTTCAATGTTTTCCAGGGTTGCAGATTGCTGTGATTCATGCAGCGTGTGAACGATGGAGTGTCAAACTGCTCCAGCCTATCGTCAATTGGCGCGAAAATTGCATTCGCTACACCCCTTACTCTGTAGGAAATGTCTTGCCAATTTGCAAGCCACCTCCTATCCTGAATCCTGAACACTTGAGAAACGTTGTAAAGGTCTCAGAGTGTGAAGTAGATTGATTGATGCAACAAATTTCGCTGAAATCGTGTCGGCGTTTAGTAACCGTAAGCGATCGCCCCTCCTCACACAACGCGCTCTGACTTGAGACCCCTCATCGCTCCAACGTAATCCACTCAGACCACTGAACAGCCAACGCATGACCAACACCCCCTATTTATCTGTCGTTGCAACAGCCCGCAATGATAACCACGGCGGTAATATGCTGCGCCGGATGCAGATTTTTGTGAATGGGCTGATTGAGCAATCCCGTCGCCATCAGCTCGACACTGAACTGATCATCGTGGAGTGGAACCCTCTTGTCGATCAACCAACGCTGGCAGAAGCGCTATCCTGGCAAACTCAAGATAGTCCCTGCACGGTGCGGATCATTCAAGTGCCGCCTGAACTTCACCAGCAGCTCAAATATTCCCAGTCGCTGCCGCTGTTCCAAATGATTGCCAAAAATGTGGGGATTCGTCGCGCTCAGGGCGAATTTGTGCTGGCAACCAATATCGATCTGCTGTTCTCTGATGCGCTGTTCGAGTTCATTTCCGCTCGTCAGCTTCAACCGGGCAAGTCCTATCGCATCGATCGCACCGATGTTCGCTCCACTGTACCGCTAGAAACGTCGTTAGAAGAGCAGCTTGCCTATTGCGATCGCAATATCCTCCGCATCAACCACAAAGACGGCATTGAAGAATTAGACACTGAAGCCCCTGAACCGTTAAAGCCGGTCAGTGAAGCTGTTGGGCTGGAAACCGCCTCTGTTCTCGATCAGCCAAAGCCCAGATGGTATGAACAAATTCCAGAATCCACCCTACCCCAATTAACCAGGCTCAGGCAATTTTACAAGCGCTTGTTGCCAAAAGCCTTCAAAGATGTAATTCTACGAACCCTGCCAAAGGGATTGACGGAATGGCTGATTGAGAAAGGACTGCTGAACGCCCAGCCTGTTCCTGTTTCCCCTCAACTAGAAATATTAGAGAAATTTGAGCAACTGGAGGAATCAGAACCCGAATCTCCTCCCTGGCAATACCCCAGACTGCACACCAATGCCTGCGGCGATTTCACCCTCATGTCCAGGGCAGATTGGTTTACCATTCGCGGCTATCCAGAATGGGAAATCTTCTCCTTCCACCTGGACTCGATCCTGCTTTACATCGCTCACTATGCAGGGATTGAAGAGAAGATCCTGGACAATCCAATGCGGGTGTATCACGTCGAACATACGTCTGGGTGGACGCCTCAAGTGGAACGCACCCAAACCCTGAATAAACGCCTTAACTCTCTGGGAATTCCTCAACTCACCATCGAGCAGTTTGATGCATTGGCCAGGCTCATGCAGCAGTTGGACAAACCACTTATTTTTAACGATGAGAACTGGGGGATGGCGACGAAGACTCTTCCAGAGACTGTCGTCCCTTCTTAGGAGATTTCCAGGAAAGAAACTACCAAAAAATCCTGGTAAAAACGAACGGCCGTTCGTTCCTCCAGGGGTAAAATCTTTCTCAGAAATCGCCTTAGTGAAGCGATCGCGCCGACGAAACTCGACGAGTTTTGGCAGGAGTCAGCCTGTGAGCGGAATTGATTGCAGGCTGAGTTGCCTGTTTGAGCTGATGCACAATATCCAGCGTCTGCAGGCCATCCAACACTGCCTCGCGAATAATCGGTTCTCGTTCACGACTGAGCATGAGCCGAAAATAGTCAGCAACGTCGCGGCGGGAGGGCTTTTTCCCAAGCAGCGATCGCGGAGCACGGTCATCCTGAAGAAATGACACCAAATCCGTTAGTTGGCGGACGGCAATCAATCGCTTTAAGGGATCGTCGTGGGTCAGGTCAGCAATCATTTGGTTGAAGTGGATGCGATCGCGACTTGCCCGACGGGTTACCATTGCCCGACCAGCAACACCAAAACAGCTAAGGTTCCCAGTCCCTGCAAAATGGCACCGGATGCCAGCCAGGGGCTATCTGACTCCGCCCAAATCGATGTGGCTAGATACGTCGCCAGCATCATGCCTGCACCCACACCCACCGAAACCACAAACGGCTGATTCCAGCCACTCAAAACCTTACGAATCTCCGCCAGGTGTTGCTCTGGTTTCCAGTTGTGCATCAGGTGAACCAGGAGCATCACAGTCACCCCAGCTCCCGTTGCAAACACCAGCCTGCCATTCCAATACAGCATGGCAACGACACCAGTCGTGATCAAGAGCCACCCCCCTGGGCCTGACCAACGCCGTAGAGAGGAGATTTTGATGGCTTGAGCCGCTAAATCTGCTAATCGTAGATCCTGGATCAGACTGGCGAGAAATCGCCAGCGAAATGCATCTTTTGCTGCACGATAAGAAGCTTTTGCCACGTTGACGATCCGTTAACTGCTAGTAAACCGTTAGGCATCGAAACCAGATACCTACTGATTCTACAACTGGAATTCATTGCTGGGGAGAGTCGTAACGAACAGTGATAGGACTTACGCAAACCTCGGAGGTTTTAACCCAAAATCAAGCATCTGACCAACGTAGTGACTTAAACCTCCGAGGTTTTGGTCAAGAGCGTAAGTTTTGAGTTTTGAATTTAAACGATCGCAGTCTGTAGTCCTCTAGATAGAATCTAAATTTGCAACTCAAAACTCCTAATTCCAAATTCAGAATTGTCATGCAGACCTACTATTATGTGCTTGCTAGCCAGCGCTTTCTTTCTGAAGAACCCCTCGAAGAAGTTCTCAGGGAGCGGACTCGCCATTATCAAGAGCAAGAGAAGGACATTGATTTTTGGCTGGTGCCACAACCTGCATTTCTGGAAGCTCCTGAAATGGCGGCGATCAAAGCACAATGCCCTCAACCCGCAACGGCGATTATCTCAACCAATCCTCAGTTCATTACCTGGTTGAAGCTGCGGCTGGAATTTGTGGTTACAGGTGAATTTCAGGCTCCAACAGACCGTATTGCTCAGCCTTTAGCATCGCTGGCTCCAATCTCTTAGTGCTAGCGGTTTGAGGGTACGGAGTTGTTCAGCTATCTTGACACCCATTGTCTATGTATCAAATTACTCAAGGATTTAGAAGTTGGCTGGGTGCAGTGCTGGCTGCTGTACCGATGCTGCTGGTTACAGATAGCGCTATAGCTCAAAGCCAGCCGTTTCCTGCCACTCCACCTGCTACTCCACTTGTAGTGCCACAACTGGGCGGCTATCCAGCTTGCCAGCCACCCAATTCAGGCGAATTTCTGCTGCTAGTGGTCAGTCGAACTCAAGATAGCCAGGCTCAGGTTCAGCAACTGCTGCCGCCCAATACGAGTGCGATCGCCTGCACTTACCTGGATGATACCGTGACTCGGATTGGCGGCTTCAGAACTGCAGATCGAGCCAATGCCTGGGCACGATACATCACCGAATCCACTGGACTCGCGGCTTACGTCGCCCGACCCGCAGAAGTCTCAGCAACTCCATCCGCTCCCCCGCCCCCCCAAGTCCCCCAAACCGCGCCCTCTCCAGCTCCGACTTCAACCGCACCTCCCCCAAAAGCCACAACCACACCGTCCTCCCGCAGCTCCTCTGCCTATGCTCCTAAACCGCTGGGAGCGGGCTACGCGGTGTTGGTAGACTACTTTAACCAACCAGAATTGGCAGCCCAGGTGCAACAGGCACTGGGTACAGAGGTGGGTCTCGTCTCCTATGGTCAGCGCCCCTATCTGTTGGCAATTTACACCGCAGACTCAAATGCGGCCAATGCGGCCCTGCAAACTCTCAGCGATCGCGGCTTTTGGGCAACTCTCGTTGATAGTCGTCGGGTGATTCTGCTGCGCCAGGAGGTGAGTTTGCCAAAGTCTTCTGCCAGCAAATGAAGAGTGTTGAACAGGTTTCAGGTTACAGGTTTAGGCCACTACTCTGACACCTGACACCTTTTAACCCTTCATTTCCAGTTTCTGAGCCATTTGTTCGGCACTACATAGGCGATCGATCGCTTGATCCGCTGTAATCAAACGTTTCAAAACGACCTGACCAATATTTTTGGCATTGGCTTCAGCGTGGAGCTTGATACTCGGTTTCACTTCTACCATCAACACCGCATCTTCAACTCGGTAGAGCCAGAGCTTTTCGTTGTTTTCCCAAATGCAAAGATCCATTTGTTCAATCTGGGGTTTGCGTCGCCACGCACTCTCGTTCCACAGTCCGCCTAATTCCCAGATTCTACCGATCGCCCATCCGTCTGATAGAAAGAAGTATTTCACAACCGTTAGAAATCCTGAAAATCGTTGTTTTGCTTTCGCAAACAGTCTAGCCGATACCTTTTAGGAAAATTGGCCAGATTTCACAAAGCAAGTATGAAAACTTAGAGACCTGCTCAGTAGCCGCATGAATATAGCCGTTTGCATCTCAATGAAGCCCACCCTAAGACCTGATACCTTTCACAGTTAGCCCCATGTGAGATGATTAAGAGATATTACTTTTTACGGTCATGAGATGACGCAGAGGACTATGACACAAATCCAATTTGTTAAAGGGATTAATGAAGAAGTTGTGCCTGATGTTCGTTTAACTCGCTCTCGAGACGGGAGTAGCGGTATGGCAGTGTTCACCTTTCAAAATCCCAAAGCCCTCAGTGAGGCTAGCTCGGAAGGCATTACTGGGATGTATCTGATTGACGATGAAGGTGAAATTGTTAGTCGAGAAGTCAAAGCGAAATTTATCAACGGTCGCCCGGAGGCAATTGAGGCAACTCACTTGATGAAGTCAGAAGAAGAGTGGGATCGCTTCATGCGATTTATGGAACGGTACGCAGACGAAAATGGACTGGGGTTCTCTAAGTCTTAGGTCTTTTTGTAAAGGCGATCGCAAGTATCACAAATTACATCCATTAGTACCCATGGTGAGGCGATGGGCGATCAGCTCCTACCGCCTCTCAACTCTCACCTTTCGCCGACTTTCCAATTATGGGTTCCCTTCCTCACCCAGATACTCAAGAAACCCCTATTAACTGTGCAGTGATCACCGTTAGCGATACGCGCACGGTTGAAACCGATCGCAGCGGTCAGTTGATTCAACAGTTGCTATTGGATGAGGGACATCAGATCGTTGCCTATGCCCTCGTTAAAGACGAACCCACTCAAATTCAAGCTCAATTAGCAACCTTAAGCCAGCGCAGCGAATTACATGCACTCATCTTCAACGGTGGCACGGGCATTGCACCGAGAGACACGACCTATGATGCGATCAAGACGCTATTGGAAAAAACATTACCGGGGTTTGGCGAGTTGTTTCGCTGGTTGAGCTATCAGGAAATTGGGTCACGAGCGATCGCCTCACGAGCTGTGGCAGGCATCTTTCGCGGCAAACTGGTCTTTTCGGTTCCCGGCTCCAGTAATGCGGTCTCTCTGGCAATGCAAAAGCTGATTCTGCCCGAACTCAAACATTTAGTCAGCCAGCTACACCCCGAAACTCGCTAATCGCGAACCCTTCGTGCGGTAAAGTTAGTTTTATGTATGACAAAGACAACGACCTGATCGTCCTCAATTTGGACGACGAACTGGAAAGCCCACTGGATAAGCTAGAACCCGTTGATGCGGAGTTTGCAGACCCAAAGCCCGATCCAGAGGAAATGTTGGCATTGCTGGAGTCGCCGGAGACGAATCAGCGGATGCTGGCAGCACGAGCATTTTGCGAAGTGCAAGACGAACGGGCCATTCCGCACCTGATTCGCTTGTTGAGAGATGGGTGTCCGCTGGTACGGGTCAGTGCAGCCTATGGTTTGGGCCGCAACCCCAGCCTCGATGCGGTTGATGCGCTCATTACCCAGTACAATCGCGATTGGAATGGCTATGTGCGCAAGGGGGTGATTTGGGCATTGGGCAATTGCCGCGATCGCCGTGCCCTGCCCACCTTGATCGACGCACTCAAAACTGACATTCCAGCCGTGCGCTTGTGGGCAGCCAGTTCCCTGGCGCAAATGGCTTCTGTGGGCTACGAAGTTGTAGTTGCCTCGATTCCCCCCATCATCGAAGCGATGCGACGAGATGCCATTCCAGCCGTGCGCAGCAACTGTGCCTGGTCGCTTGGACAGCTCTGCCGGGAGTTACCCTCCAACGTGGTCTACGCAACCGCGATCGACGCGCTGCTAGAGGCGATCGTGGAAGACGAAGACCTCGGTGTGCAAGAAGACGCTCGTGCGGCGTTACTCCGAGTTGGCGATCCGCGTGGACTACAGCTAATCGAGGAACTGGAGCAAGAAGGATTTTTGTAGCGCGATCGCGCTACGGCATGATGGCTCAATACTGCTATTCCACACCGCTTCAGGGGGTACTTCGAGTCAGCTGTGAAAGAACCGCTCGTCCTTCGTCCTTCGTCCTTCGTCATTTTCAGTGGGTACTCCGAGTCAGCCGTGAAAGAACTTCAATCCTTGCAACGAGTGTTTCAAAGTCGAAAGATGGCAGCCTTGCTGCTGCTCGGCTTTGCGTCTGGTTTGCCGCTGTTCTTAACCAGCAGAACCTTGCAACAGTGGATGCAGGATGCAAAGGTTGACATTGGCACAATCACTCTATTCGGGTTGGTGGGCTTACCCTATTCCCTGAAATTCCTCTGGTCGCCCTTACTCGATCGCTTCATGCCGCCGTTTTTGGGCGCACGACGAGGCTGGTTGGTGTTGACTCAGGCGGGGCTGGTGCTGGCGATCGCGGTGTTGGCGCTCCAGCAACCGGCCCAAAACGGACGGATTCTGCAGTTGTTGGCCATCACCTGTTTGATCATTGCGTTTTTAAGCGTCCACGCAAGACATC
>JAAUSG010000001.1 GCA_012034055.1 Leptolyngbyaceae cyanobacterium RU_5_1
CCTTCGGGCACTGTTCTCCTCTCTCGCCTGCGGCATTGGTCGGAGAACGCACCCTCAGTCACGCGCCTTTCATCCCGACGCTCAACTGGGTACAGTTAGAGCGCGGGGCTTCCCGTCTAATAGCTAAGTAGGATGGGCAAAGTCTGCGTGCCCATTCCCGTAGTCTATCGGGAGAGTATGGCGATGGGCAAAGGGCATCGCCCTTTGCCCATCCTACGGTGATAGGTATGTTCTTTGTTAGAAATCTCCTTAGACACTGCTTCGCATCAAGGTTCGCGGATCTGCTGCCGCAACTGCTCTAGTTCTTTGTCTGTTTCAGGATCAGCGGCTGTTTGGCTGGGTGGCAACTGGGCTGATTGAGACTCTGGTAGGGATTGCTGGGATTTCATGGCGGCGAGTTCAGCTTCAATGTCGTCAGCTTTGCCCAGCTCGGCAAACCGCTTTTCCAGGTCGTCTACGCCCAGTTCTGCTACAGCTTCTGACTGTGCTTCTAGCTGGAGGACTTTTTCCTCCATGCGCTCAAAGGCTGCCATCGCGCTGCCCGTTCCAACTTGCCCCAACATTTCATTGATTTGTTGAGATGCCTTAGCAGAACGGGCACGGGCAATGTAGAGGTCTTTCTTGGTCTTGGCCTCAGAGATTTTGCTTTCCAGCTTCCTCATGTTCTGTTTGAGCTGGTCAACAATGCCCACCTGCTGATTCAACTGGGTTTTGAGGGCAGTAGCCGTTTCCTGATAGGACTTGCGACGGGTCAACGCCTCCCGTGCCAGGTTCTCATCCCCTTTCTGGAGGGCCAGTTGCGCTCGTTGGTACCACTCATCAGAGGTGGATTCTGCCTGGGAGTACTGGCGCTCAGTGCGCTTTTGAGTCGCGATCGCCTGCGCCACCGCCTGCCGAAGCTGAATCAGATCCTCCTGCATATCCAGAACAGTCTGTTCCAGAATCTTCTCCGGATCCTCAGCTTGGCTGACTAAGCTTGTTAAATTGGCACGAATCACCCGCCAGATTCGGTCAAACAGCCCCATGACAATCTCCGTGAAGGTAGACTTTCATTCAATACTACCCTACCTTTCTGGCTGAAACCGTCTACTTCACGGCTTATAAACTTCGGCTGGAACTCCTTGCTGACGAAGCTCCTCAACTCGTGCTTTGGCAGCCGCTTCATCTTTATAGGCATCGTATTGAACAATTGCTCCATCGGAGGTGTTGCGCAAGAAGGCAGTTGGAGATTTTTCGCGGGCCTGTTCTAAGGAGCGATCGCCCGTATAAGGACTGCCCACCTTGTATCCATAGTCACCCTTTTGAGTGGGGGCTGGGCTAGTTAGTGCAGGTAGAGCAGGCGACTGGGCAGGAAACGCTGGAGCGGCACTCTTCTTAAGAGGTGGTGGACTGCTCTTCTTAATGGGTGGGCTGTAGGAACGGGTGGGTGGCAGGGGTGTGTATGAGCTAACGGGTGGGGATCGGACGTGCTAGTAGCAGGTGGAGCATCGTAATAACTGGTTGCAGGGGCCAGTTTCCTGGGCACCACTGAAGCAGGGTCAGGGGCAAACTGGTTTACCTTCGGTACAGGCAAAACGGGTGTCTTTGAGGAACCAGGTTGATTTGCGGGGTTGGAACGTCCTGAAATCCCTAAGTTTGCTGTTTTCGAGGAGCTGGCAGAGCCGGGCAGGTCTTTAGTCGTTGGATTGGGAGCAATGGAGTTGGGATCGACGGGTAGGGAACCCAGCGTTTCCAGATTTAAGCGATCGGGAAATTCCTGGTTCGCGAGATTTGGTTGCAGAACACCTGCTCCCGTTGCATCAGGGTTGGAGGGTGTCGTCAACGTGTCCGACGGATTCAAGCCAAACCTGGCATTTCGAGAAGCAAATAGTTGAGTCAGGCTAGCTGGATTCATGATCACAAATCCAAACAACACACTTGAGACGAGCAGCAGCAGCATTGAGCCAACTCCCATCGGTGTCAGCAAACTTTGCATGAAGCGTTGCTCAGTCTGAACCTCTGCTTCCTCTGCTGCCAAACTGCGCAGAAGTTCCTCAGACGACTCTAGATAGTCACCCGGTGCAACCGGGTCTAGCGATTCGGTCAAGTCAGTTTCTTCAGCGACCTTAAAGGCATACTGTCTGGCAAGTTCTTGCAGTTCAGGGGGCGCATCCGGGGTTGACTGGTGATCTGAAGCGCTTGGAGTAGTGGGAACGATCGCCAAATCAGGGGCCATTACGTCAGGGACAATACTGCCAGCTACTGCATCGGACGAAAATGGCTCGGACTGGTGAATAATCTGGGACACCTGAGGCCGTTCATCAGCGGTCTCCAACACGGAGTCCAACGGCTTGGAGGCTTTTTGGGAATCGGATTGACGAACTGAGTATCCGCCCTTGCCGAGGGTTCGCTGACGCCGGTAGCGAACCAGCTCGTTCTCCAACTGGCTATCTAGATTCACCAAAGCATTGCGCAATAAGGGATGCAAGGGCATACGGGCAGGTTGAGTAAGGGGCATGACTGGGGAAGATTGACGCATGACAGGACTCCTGACCAACTCCTCATTCGTTCACGATGTTTTCTTGCTGTAAATATTCCGGTGGCATAGGGGCAGGTTTTGCCAAAGGTCTCGCTAAGATCCCCAGATTTTCTACCAAACCTGCCCCTACAGATTAAATGTAGGATGGGTAAAGCCGTTCCGGCATACCAGAAAAGCGATAGCGTAACCCATGCGGGCGTTGGGTTACCCTGCGGGAAGCAAGCTATGTGCCTCAACCCAACCTACAAAAGTTTTCTATTTAATTTATGTCCAATTAAGAACAACATTTTCGGTAGTTTTCGGTTAATTCGGTTAATTTTGCTATAGCGGTCATTGATTCCGTTCAGGATTAGCGAATTAAACCACGTTCAGCTCGGAATCTGTAGCTTTCCCTTCAGAAAAACTCCAGGTCTGGGCGTGGGCAAGGTTTAAGTCCGACCTGAACAGAGGTTGAGCCAACGTTATACACGTCTTTACGCGAAACGAACAAATTTCTGTTGTATCGATTCATTACCAATGTCTCTCCAATCGCTTAATCAGGTTCTGGGCAATCTGAAACATCAATACAGAAACCGTGAACAGCAAACCCTCCAGCAAGTGGTGAGCTGTTGGTCTGAGGTTGTGGGTTCGATTGTGGCAGCTCAGACTCAGCCGTTGAGTATTCAGCGAAAAATTTTGCGGGTGGCGACATCTAGCTCGGCCTGGGCGCAGAACCTGGTATTTGAGCGTCAACGGATTATGGACAAGCTGAATCGATCGCTATCCGTTCCAATTGTCGATATTCGCTTTTCGACGGCTCAATGGCACCAGACTGAACGCGACCCGTCCTTCGCCGGGGCTGAACAACAGGCAGAACTTTGGCGTGCTCATCCCAGCCGCCTTTCAGGTCAACCTGCTAGCCCACCCAATAGCCCATCGAAGCCTGAGCAAGAACCCAAACCCATTGATCCAGTTTCAGCCTTTCAATATTGGGCAAAGCAAATGCGATCGCGCTCTCACCACTTCCCCCTCTGCCCCCAGTGTCAATGTCCCACCCCTCCCGGAGAAATCGATCGCTGGCAGGTTTGTGCGTTATGCGCTGCCAAGCGTTGGTGAAGAAGCGTTATTCGGTAGAATTACCCAGCCTTACAAACCACAAGGGCCTAGCAAATAGGATTCCAATGATTCTCTAAGCGGCAATTAAGGAAAAGTATTTAAAATTTTTTAAGTGATTTCGCTTAACGTTTCGCTTGATCCCCACATCTTTTAAGAGGAAACCAGGCTGTTTTGCCCGATTGTATATAAATGTTTATGTTTCCCTTGTAAATATGAAGACAATCTAAAACCCACTTTTTATCAAAGATCGCCCAAGAAATCGACTGCAACATGAATTCAGGAACTGGCGTATTTTAAAGTCGAGAAACTCCTGATTGACAATGGGGATCAGCACGTATCTTTTGTTTGAGAGACCTTTTTATGAAGACTTACACTTCCCCTATATCATTTTGTCGCCATTGTCAGTACTACGTACCGGAAGGACGACGTGGGGGATCCTGTACAAAACTTAGCGTTTCAGTAAAAAGTTGTTGGAAAGCATGTAGTTTAGCCATTCCACCATTTGCTCCATCTTGGGAGGGATTAGGAGATATTATGCTCTGGCAACAAAGAGCGTTAGAGATGCAGGAATCTAGTGGATTGAGTTGCACAGATAGGAAAAGTTTTGAGACCACTGAAAAACTTCAACCCGCCCCAATTACTGTGACGGCAAGAACCAGTTCGGTTTGGATGTAATCTTAGGGCTTGTTACAAAATAAATTCATACTTTTCTCTCTGGTTGCGAAGCTGGAGCTTCGCAACCCGTCTCAGAAAGCTCTGGCTTTCTTGTCAGATTCAGAAAGCTGGAGCTTCGTAGACGGCGTGACCAAATTGGAACTTGGTCACGAGAAGGAGTTGCAACAACCTTAGAAAGGTATTAGGTGGCAGGTGGCAGGTGGCAGAAATGTTCTTGAACCTGTCACCCGTTTCAAGGCAACCAGGGATACTGATCAAAGTTTGGTGGGCGCTTTTCTAAAAAGGCCTGTTTACCCTCGGCTCCTTCCTCGGTCATGTAATAAAGCATTGTGGCATTTCCGGCCAGCTCCTGTAAGCCAGCCTGACCGTCGCAATCTGCGTTGAAAGCGGCTTTGAGGCAACGAATGGCGATCGGGCTTTTCTCCAGAATTTCCTTTGCCCATTTGATCCCTTCGGCTTCCAACTGCTCAACCGGGACAACACAGTTCACCAACCCCATCTCCAATGCCTGGGTGGCATTGTACTGACGGCAGAGATACCAAATCTCTCTGGCCTTTTTCTGTCCGACAATGCGGGCTAAGTAACTTGCTCCAAAGCCACCGTCGAAACTGCCGACTTTTGGACCTGTTTGCCCAAAGATGGCATTGTCGGCGGCGATCGTCAGGTCGCAGAGGAGGTGTAGTACATGTCCACCCCCGATCGCGTACCCGGCGACCAGTGCGATTACAACCTTGGGAATGGAGCGAATTAGCTTTTGCAGATCCAACACATTCAGGCGGGGAATGCCGTCATCGTCCACGTATCCCGCCTGTCCGCGCACACTCTGGTCACCTCCGGCACAAAACGCATACTTTCCATCTGTGTGAGGGCCGGCTCCTGTGAATAGAACGACGCCAATCCGGGTATCCTCACGGGCATCGCAGAAGGCATCGTAGAGTTCAAAGATGGTTTTGGGGCGAAAGGCATTGCGCTTATGGGGACGGTTGATGGTGATTTTGGCGATCCCGTTCGTTTTGTGGTACAGGATGTCTTCGTAGGGTTTGGTTACTTGCCAGTTGGTCATGGGGAAGAGACGCGATTAATCGCGTCTGTACAGGATGTGAGATTTGCTGATTGCTGACCGCGAAAGCTAGTTGCTGGGTATTGCAGCGAACTTACCTAGATTATTTTGACGCCAATGGGCATCTGCTTTGCGATCGGTGCAAATTTCTAATACTCGGATGCCGGATGTCGGAAGCGGGTTCAACCGCTGTTGCAACTGGTCCCAATGGGTGATGCGTTCGTGTTCGACTCCGTAGGTGGCGCAGAGTTGGGCAAAGTCAATGGATTGGGGGGTGGCGAAAAAGGTCTCGAAGGGTGGGTCGAATTGAGCGATCGCCAGCATCTCAAAAATCCCACCGCCATTGTTGTTGATTAACACGATGGTGAGATGTCCCACAAACGGCTGGTTGAGCAGAAACCCGTTCGTATCGTGCAAAAGCGCTAGGTCACCGGTCAGCATGACGCTCGGTTGCTGGTGGTGGGCGATCCCCAATGCTGTGGAAAGGCTGCCATCGATCCCGTTTGCGCCCCGGTTGAAATAGGGTTGAACTCTGGAGTCCCCAGGTGACCAAAAAAATTCTACGTCTCGCACTGGGGTACTACTGCAGATAAACAGTGGGGTTTCTGGGGGGGAGGCTCTGTGAAAGTAACCAGGCAACTTTGCCTTCAAACAGCTCGGTCATTTGGTTGAGCGTTTGATCCAGCGATCGCCGCGTGTGCTCCTCTGCAGCACACCAGAGGCTGAGATAGGAACTGGCAGGTAAGGAATTGTCCAGCTTCGGTTCAGACGATTGCGCCAATAGTGTCTGAGCCAGCGCTTCCACCGAAATTTGCAGATGGGTCGTTTTGCCGTGCAGCGGATCGAGGTTGCGTCCACTGGGGTCAATGATCCATTGGCGCGGCTGGGTGGCTGCCAACCAGGTGCGGAGCTGCTTGCTAGTCGGCATTTCACCGATTCGGATCACTGTCTCTGGTGCTAGTTTTTCAGCCAGGGTGGGGTTGCGCAGGATCAGGTCATAGGTGGAAATCAGGTTGGGCACTAAATCGGCATAGTTGCGCAGGGGGGAAAGTCCTTCTGCCAGAACTGGATAGCCAAAGGTTTGGGAGAGGTGGGCGATCGCGTGGCAGTAGTGGGCCGCGATCGCGGTTGGGCCGGGCCGGCGATGATGAGGCCGTGGGTGGAGGTGTGCCAGTCGGGGAGGTGGAGGTGGGGAGGTGGGGAGATGGGGAGATGGGGAGATGGGGAGGTAGAGACGCGTTCGCGTAGCGTGTCCGCAGGACTCTTAATCGCGTCTCTACGAGGGGTGATGCAATTAAAGAAGGTGTTCGGGTTGAAGGTGAGGGCGAGGGATTGGGATTGGGGTTCGGGTATGGGGGCGAGGGGTTCGCGGAAAGGGAGGTTGAGGTGAACGGGGCCGGGGATGGGGGATAAGGTTTGCTCCCAGCTCTGAATCACTGTCTGTCGTAGGTAGGCCAGCAGGGTGGGATCAAGAGCAGGGAGAGCTAATTCGGTGTGCCAGTTAGGAAAGGAGCCGTAGAGTTTGTGCTGGTCGATCGCCTGTCCAGCATTGCAGTTCCGCAGTTCTGGGGGGCGATCGGCGGTTAGCACCAACAAGGGCACACGACCTTCACGGGCTTCGATGATGGCTGGGTAAAAATTGGCTCCTGCGGTTCCAGAGGTACACATCAACACAACTGGGCGCTGTTGCTGACGGGCCATGCCAAGGGCAAAAAAACTGGCAGACCGCTCGTCTAAGACTGGAATGGACTCGATGTGAGGATGATTGGCAAAGGCGATCGCCAGGGGAGCCGATCGCGATCCTGGACAAATCACGGCTGTCGTCAGTCCCAATCGGTACAGGGTCTCTGCCAGGATGGAGGTCCAAACCAGATTGGTGTTGGTGAAGTCGATGGGCATGGGGGGTAGGGATTAGGGGGTAGGGGTTAGGGGCTAGGGAGCTAGATTGATTGCCTCTCACCTCTCACCTATTGCCTTTCCTAAACTAGTGCAGCTAAGAGCGCCTGCAGTTTGAGCTGAACTTCGGCTAATTCGCGATCGGGATCCGATCCGGACACAATTCCGGCTCCGGCGAAGAGGCGGGCACGGTTGCCGTCAATCAGGGCAGAGCGGATGCCGACTGCAAATTCTCCATCACCGGTGTGGTTGACCCAGCCGATTGGGGCGGCGTAGAGCGATCGCTCAAATGGTTCATAGCGGCGAATGTGCTCACAGGTTAGTTCGCGCGGCATTCCAGCAACAGCGGGAGTTGGATGCAGTTCTGCCAGAATATCGAGCAAATGCACCTGCGCCGGAACCGATGCCCAGATTGGGGTGTGTAAGTGCTGAATGTTGGATAGCTGCAGCAGACGCAGGGGCGATCGCTGGGGCATCAGCCCCAACTGGGAGAGCCGTCGAGTGATGAAATCAATCACAACTTGATGCTCATGAATTTCCTTGGTGCTATTCAGCAAGGTATTTGCCAGCCGGGCATCCTCACAAGCCGTCTTGCCGCGTGGGGCTGACCCGGCTAACGCATCGGTGACCAGTTGCTGCTTCTGTAGACATACGAGGCGCTCTGGACTGGCACCGATAAAATGTTGACCCCTGCCATTGCTAATCGAAAAAACGTAGCAGTCTGGGTAGAGACGGCGCAGGTTGTTGAGCGAATAAACGCGATCGAATGACAGGGGTGAAACGATGTCTACCGCATGAGCGAGTACGATTTTGTTAAAAATATCAGTTTGAATAGACTCTAATGCGGCTCGAACCGCTTGCTTAAAGTGTTCGGTCGTCGTAACGTCTTGTTTCTGGAACAAGCCCTGGTGATGTGTGATTGGATTCAGCAATTCGTACTGAACCGAACGAATTTTTTGCAAAGTATGCCATACTTTACCAGCCGTTTGTTCCAGATCCGTTTTAGCGTCGATCGCCAGATTAGCGACAACAGTACAGCGGTTTTCGTAGTAGGAGATCTGCCAGCTTGGCAAGAAAACTGTAGCGGCTGGAAAGCTATCAAATGCCTGACCTGACTGATTGTCTGCGAAAGAGAAGCTACAGAAAAAGTGAGGACCAGAGAACGGCAAATGCAGATCTCCAGCCATAATTGTGGTAGCCAGGATGGATTGGATAAAGGCTTTTACTTGATTAAACCGATCGCGCCCTTCAACTTGGAGATGAATCGCTGAGTTAATCGCCGCGATCGCAATATGCTGACTTCTAAGACCGTCTCCGGTTGCCAAATCCCGTCTTTCAAAATAGAAGTTTAGTTGATTGGAATCAGCAATTTCATTCAAAACAACCAATGGATCAACGGAGTCGATTTCCAATGAAATACTAACGATTTGAAAGCTATCTTTTTCACTAGAACCATGCTTACAGCTTGAAAGAAATTGATAGAGGTCTTTACGGGTTTGAAATAGTTGATTGCAGTACGGTGTGACTGGCATGTAATAGAAGACAACACAACTTTATACCCAGTATAGTTCTGTGATTGCGCATCACAAGCGCTTTTCAAGTGATAGATACCGCAATCACTGACCAGACATATCTGGACGATGAATCTCAACATGCATCATGCAGATTCCCAAGTAATTTTCAGATCGGACAACTGTTTCAAAACATTTCATAATTTGTTTCAAAGTTTGAAGCTTCAGACCTCTACTTAGGAAGATAAAACGCTGAATCGTAGAATGATTAGGCAACTTTAAGCCAACTGAAGCTGATTTGGCAACGTTACAGAATGACTACTAGAACGGTCGATCGCTCCAACAAGAAGTTATGGCTGGCAGCCATTAAGCCACCGATGTATAGCGTCGCTATTATGCCGATTTGGGTCGGCAGTACCGTTGCATTCGCCGAAACGGGCGATTTTCAAGCGGACATCTTTGCCACCTTTCTCACCTCTGCCATCCTGATTCTGGCGTGGGAGAATCTCAGCAACGATGTGTTCGACTCTGAGACAGGCGTCGATGTCAACAAGGCAAACTCGCTCGTGAACCTGACTGGCAACAAACCGCTGATCTTCTGGTTGGGAAACCTGTGTCTGGTGTTGGGGTTGTTGGGAATCGGGGCGATCGCGTTCTGGCAGCAAGATTTGACGGTGATCGGGCTGATTTTGCTCTGTTGTGGTCTTGGCTATATTTACCAGGGACCGCCCTTTCGCCTCAGCTATCAGGGAGCCGGAGAAATCCTGTGCTTTTTCGCCTTCGGTCCGGTCGCCTTTGCCGCCGTCTACTACAGCCAGACCAAAGCCTGGTCATTCACTAATCTTGCTGCTTCCGTCGTGATTGGCATTGCTACCAGCCTGATTCTGTTCTGCTCCCACTTCAACCAGGTCAACGACGATGCAGCGGTCGGCAAAAAATCCCCCATTGTCCGGCTGGGCAGCAAACGTTCGGCTCAACTGCTGCCCTGGATTTGTGGGAGCGTCTATGGTTTGACGGTTGTGTTTGTACTCCTGAAGCTGTTTCCAGTCTGGACGCTTCTGGTGTTTGCCAGCCTGCCCTACGCCCTCAAGCTCTGTCACCACATCGGCAGCCGCTATCAGCAACCTGAAACGCTGACCTTCTGCCGGTTCATTGCAGTTGCGTTTCACTTCTGGACTGGGCTGATGTTGGGAGTGGGGTTTGTGTTGGGATGAGGGGGGTAAGGGGGTCAGTTCGGAAATTGGTGGGACAATTTGTTCAGTTTGAGTTTCGTCCGTATGCTCGTCCGTTTTACAGACCTTTACAGACCAATCACGGTGAGTGGACGGTGCGGGAAGGAATTCTGATTCGGCTGATGGATAAGTCAGGTCGGGTGGCGTGGGGTGAGATTGCGCCGATTCCCTGGTTTGGTTCAGAAACGCTGGCGGCAGCGCTGAAATTTTGTGGTCAGTTGCCAGCAACCCTCACTCGTGAACTGATTTTTCCATTCCCGATCATCTGCCTGCTTGCCAGTTTGGATTTGAGTTGGCGTGGGAGGACGTGATGGCAAGTGAGAAGTGGGGTAGAGACGCGATTAATCGCGTCTGTACAATTAATCGCGTCTGTACAGAGCAAGTGGGGAATAGGAAGAGGGATCAAATTGGTTGTTGCGTTTTGTTGCCAACTGGGAAAGCGGCGTTACAAGCTTGGCAGGAGTTTTGGCAGCGGGGCGATCGCACCTTCAAATTAAAAATTGGAGTAGAAGCATTTGAGGAAGAGCTGCGGGTTTTTGAAGCGTTGGTTTCTGAGTTGCCGACGATCGCCCGTTTGCGGTTGGATGGGAATGGTGGATTGAGTGTTCAGCAGGCGATCGCGTGGCTGGAGGCATGTCAGCACATACCCAAGGTTGAATTTTTGGAGCAACCGCTGCCACCGGAGCAATTCGATACAATGCGGCAATTGGCTGAGCAATACCCGACCGCGATCGCCCTGGATGAGTCGGTTGCGACGCTGGCTCAACTTCAGAAGTGTTACCACAACGGTTGGCGAGGTGTGTTTGTGATCAAGCCTGCGATCGCGGGGTCTCCGTCCCAATTGCGCCAGTTTTGCCGAAATCATGCCATTGATGCGGTGTTTTCTTCGGCATTTGAGACTGCGATCGGGCGGCAAGCAGGATTGAAGCTGGCTGCGGAATTGGGAAATTGCGATCGGGCGATCGGCTATGGCACCACTCACTGGTTTGATCAGGGCGAGATGGAAGATTTTGACCAGCTATGGCAGACCCTCTGAGCTATCTAAAACAACGAGCGAACGATGATTGGCTCCTGGGTTACAACAGTCAAGAATTCTTTGAGCTGGTCGAGCAGGCACGCCAAACCCTAACTGCCCAGCAACAGACATCCCCCAATCCCTCCCCCATCATCCTGTTAGCAGAGCCTCATCCCTTAAAATTCCTCGCCCACTTCCTTGCCGCCTGCAGCACCGACTGCCACCTCTTCCTCTGCAATCCCAACTGGGCTGAATTGGAGTGGCAACAAGTGTTTGAACTCGTTCAGCGACCTAGTTTGGGGAATAGCCAAAGAAAGTAGGCATACAGAACTATGGAGACATGGAGACACTAAGACGCTTAAATCCAAAATCCAAAATCTAAAATCTAAAATCCCCACTCCCCTAATCATGATTCCAACCGGCGGCTCCTCCGGCACACTCCGCTTTGCTATCCACACCTGGAAGACATTGATGGCGTCAGTGGCAGGGTTCCAGCAGTATTTCGGAGTCAATCAGGTGAACTCCTTTTGTGTGTTGCCGTTGTATCACGTCAGTGGACTGATGCAGTGTCTGCGATCGCTCACCTCTGGCGGAAAACTCGCGATCGTCCCATTCAAATCCATTGGGGACGCCAATCTCCCCAACATCAATCCAGCAGACTTTTTCCTCTCCCTTGTCCCCACCCAACTTCAACAGCCTCCTCCCCCTACTCCCGGTAGAGACGCGATTAAGAGTCCTGCGGACACGCTACGCGAACGCGTCTCTACCCCACACCCCACACCCCATTCCCTGGCTTGCCCAATTCAAAACCATTCTCCTGGGCGGCGCACCAGCCTGGCCAGAACTGTTGAAACAAGCTCGACAACAGGGGATTCGACTAGCTCCCACCTATGGCATGACTGAAACGGCATCCCAGGTTGTGACGCTCAAGCCGGATGACTTTCTCAGCGGACAGACGAGCTGCGGTCAGGTGTTGCCCCATGCTCAAGTCATGATTTGTAATGAGACTGGAGAAAAACTGGGTATCAATCATTTGGGAGTGATTACGATTCGGGCAGAATCATTGGCGTTGGGATATTACCCGGAGCCAGAGTTTCAGCACGGTTTTCAGACGGATGATTTGGGTTATTTAGATGCGCAAGGATATTTGCATGGGGTTGGACGGCGGAGCGACAAGATCATTACGGGTGGGGAGAATGTGTTTCCAGCAGAGGTGGAGGCGGCCATTCGGGAGACGGGGTTGGTGGAGGATGTGTGTGTGGTGGGAATGAGCGATCGCACCTGGGGACAAGCCGTCACGGCTGTTTACGTCCCTCGTCGCTCAGAACCAACTGCGCTTGAAACGTTAGAAGCATCATTAGCAAATCGTCTCAGCAAATTTAAGCAGCCAAAGCACTGGATTGCGATTGACGAACTGCCGCGCAATGCCCAGGGCAAGATTAATCGGCAAGACTTGATGGCGATGGTGCAGTCTCGCCCCACTGATTCAGCCAGGTGATGATGGGATGGGGAAGGTCCTGGCGGGTTCTGGTAGCAGTGTCGATACAAACATGCCGGGTGAATGCTTTGCTAAGCGGTTTCTGAGTTGTGTCTGCCATAAAAACCTGATAGCTGATTTCAAATTCGCTACGGCTGGTCGGGTTGGGAGTGAGATGAATGATGAGGCGATCGCCACAAACCATCGGCTTAAAAAAATCCACACTGGCATGGGCGATCGCAAACGCCGTATCCCAACCCCCAAAAAAGGCTTGCAACTCAATTCCGGACGCCGCCAGTGACGCTTCGTAAGCTTCATGACACATCGCCAACACATTCGCGAAATATACGACTCCCGCCGCATCCGTATCCTGAAACCGCACAGTTCGTTGATAAGCAAAAACCATATCTACAACCTGATCGCAGGATCTCCTTTCGTCCCTAGCCCCTAGCCCCCTGGTTGACTGACAAATCTTTTTTGTAGGTTGTAGGTTGGGTTGAACACCGTTAAACCCAACGCTAGCCTTGGCTTGTTGGGTTACGCTATCGCTAACTCAACCTACGCAAGAATCGGAGTTTCGAGAGTTTTGTCAGTCACTCAGCCCTGGCCCCTTAAAAGCTAACCTTATAAAGCTGAAACACCTCTCCCGGCAAGTTCTTCACGAGTTTACCGGCAGAGGCTTTGATCAGTGCTTGCCACGCGGCTAGCGGCTCTAGAAAGACTTCGCTGCCCAGGTAGGTTTCCAGGATTGCCCAATTTTCGGCCGTTGGGGTGTCTGGATCGACCACATCAAACACGAAAAAACCGCCCGGTTTCAGTACCCGTTTGACCTCGGCCAGAACCTCTTTCCAGTAAGCTATTGGATAGTAGCAGCTTACGCCTGTCGCGATCGCACATCAAACTGCTTCGCCTCATAGGGCAACTCATGCGCGGCACCCAACTGCACCCCCTTGAACAGTTTCGAGTTGAGCTGCGGTCCACGAGCATTCAAGACATCCCGCGCGGCTACACTGGCTTCCAGCCCATAGAATAGTGCCTCCCACTCTCGCCAGGGGTAAATCAGAAAACTAACGCCACAGCCAATATCCAGACAGCGTTGATTCTTCTGAGGCTTGACAAGCTGCCAAAACGGAGAGGTAAGCTTTGCCTGCAGTAGCCCAGAAGCCCGCTCCTGATAGATCGGCATTGTCTTCACTTCATCCGGCAAGTCAAACGCATTTCCCCGGTATTCATGGTTAAACCGGACAGCAACTGCTGCAATCTGGCTTTCCCAGTCATGGTTTCTCAACACACCAAAACCACTGCCAGCAGCAGTTTTATCAAAACGATCAGGCCGTTTATTGGGCATCCTCAACTAAGTCTTAAAGGTTTTTGCCAAAGCCACCAAATTTTGGATTGTAGATTGTAGATTTGCGATTTTAGATTGAGTTGTTTACTCCGTGCTTGCAATTCAGTCACTGCAGCCAGTCCGAAATCTAAAATCTGCAATCATCAATCTACAATCCCTTACCCCTTCAGAGCTTTGTTGAAGTTCTGACGATAGGGCTTATTGAAGATCAAAACGGGCCACAATAGGGATAAGTAAAGACGCCCTTGACTGAAATTTGTCCGCCTGAACCCAGTCCAGAATTTCCAGATGCCAGCTCCGTAAACGACCAGCGCAATTACCCCAGCAATTTCCATGATTTAACCTTTTAACTGACTGACAGAATGTGAGCACTGTTCTATCCTACTCACAGGAGCTGGTTAGTCTGCAACCTGTAATGTAACGAGGTGTTTACGAAGATTTTCCTGCGTAACTGCGATCGCCTCTTTTAGACGACACCCTGTCCCTATCTCCCCCACCAGAATGAAGAAAGGTGTTCATGGTTTGAGTCACAAGTTCCGCGCTGAATGACTGAATCAGCGGTATTTAAGCAATTCGCGTTAGGCTTGAGATTCATGTTTGAGACTCAGCATTTGGACGTTTCAGCCTGAAAGTCACTCAACCAAATTTATTTAACAATGCGCAGGATAAAACGGAGGACGTATGCGAGCAGTTCTGATGGCAGGGGGTTCTGGAACAAGGCTCAGACCGTTGACGTGCGACCTTCCAAAACCGATGGTGCCAGTCCTGAATCGCCCGATCGCCGAACACATCATCAACTTGCTCAAACGCAACCAGATCAATGAAGTGATCGCTACTCTTCACTACTTACCCGATGTGATGCGGGATTACTTTCAAGATGGCAGCGACTTTGGTGTGCAAATGACCTATGCCGTGGAGGAGGATCAGCCCCTGGGTACAGCCGGTTGTGTCAAAAACGTAGCTGAACTATTGGATGGAACGTTTTTAGTGATCAGCGGAGATAGTATCACAGATTTTGACCTGAAGGCGGCTGTGGAGTTTCACAAAGCACACCACTCAAAAGCGACCTTAATTTTGACTCGCGTTCCCAACCCAATTGAATTTGGCGTTGTGATTACGGACGAAAACTATCGCATTCGTCGCTTCCTGGAAAAGCCCTCCAGCAGTGAAATCTTCTCCGATACGGTCAACACCGGCGCGTACATTCTGGAGCCAGAAGTTCTCAAGTATCTACCGCCCAACCAGGAGACTGACTTCTCCAAAGACCTTTTCCCACTCTTGTTAGAAGAAGGGGAACCGATGTATGGCTACATTGCTGAAGGCTACTGGTGCGATGTGGGTCACCTGGATGCCTATCGGGAAGCTCAATACGACGGACTGTACCGCAAGGTAAAACTGGATTTCTCCTATGAAGAACGCAAGCCAGGGATTTGGATTGGTCAGAATACCTACATCGACCCATCGGCCCATATTGAAGCTCCCGTTTTGATTGGCAGTAATTGCCGAATTGGTGCCCGTGTGCAGATCGATGGCGGCACGGTGATTGGCGACAACGTCACCGTCGGCGCAGATGCCAACCTGAAACGACCGATCATTTGGAACGGAGCCATCATTGGTGAGGAGTCCCATCTACGCGCCTGTGTGATTTCGCGGGGAACACGGGTCGATCGCCGGGCCCATGTGCTGGAAGGAGCAGTGGTCGGGCCGCTCTCCTCGGTGGGTGAAGAGGCACAGGTGAGTCCCGGTGTGCGCGTGTGGCCCAGCAAGAAGGTCGAGCCGGGTGCCATTCTGAACATCAACTTGATTTGGGGACACGCTGCCCATCGCAATCTGTTTGGGCAGCGCGGAGTGTCTGGACTGGCCAATATCGACATTACGCCAGAGTTTGCGGTGAAACTGGGAGCAGCCTATGGCTCTACCCTCAGACCTGGTTCTCATGTGGCGGTTTCTCGCGACCAACGCACTATTTCGCGGATGGTGTCGCGATCGCTGATTGCTGGACTAATGTCCGTGGGCGTCAATATTCAAAACCTGGAGGCAACAGCGATTCCGGTGGCCCGCTCGATTGTGCCGACCCTGTCGATCGCGGGTGGCATCCATGTGCGCGTCCATCCCGATCGCCCCGACCACATCTTGATTGAGTTCTTTGACCATAAAGGCATCAACATTTCCAAAGCGCGGGAGAAGAAGATTGAAGGCGCGTATTTCAAAGAAGATTTCCGCCGTGCCCTGATTTACGAAATTGGCAACGTTGCCTATGCCAGTCAGGTGCTGGATACCTACGGGATTAGCTTTGAACGCCATCTCAATGTCGAAGCTGTTCGTCACAGCAGCTCCAAAGTCGTGATTGACTACGTGTACGCCGTCTCCGGAGCCGTGTTACCCCAGATTCTCGGTAAGTTTGGCTGCGATGCTCACGTGGTGCGTCAATGCCAGCCTCAGCCAGACCGCACCCACGAACGCCGATCGCGAAGCCCTACTCAGCCAGTTGGGGCATGTGGTGGAAGCGGTGAAAGCCAACTTTGGCGTCCAAGTCTACGCTAACGGAGAGCAACATGATCCTGGTGGACGAAGCCGGCAGCCCAATCCGGGGGGAAATGCTGACGGCGCTGATGACCGATATGCTGCTCACCCAGCACCCCAGAGGAACCGTCGTGGTACCAGTTCATGCCTCCAGTGCCGTCGAGCAAATCGCCCGTCGTCACGATGGCCGAATCATTCGCACCAAGGCCAACCCGACGGCGCTGATGGAAGCCTGCCAGACCAACCCAAACGTGGTGCTGGGCGGCAGTGGCGAAATGGGCTTCATCTTCCCCCAACTGCATCCGGGGTTTGATGCCATGTTCTGCATCGCCAAGATCATTGAGCTGATGACGATCCAGGAGCGATCGCTGGGTCAAATTCGGGCAGAGCTGCCGCGCATCAGCCACAAAAGCCACACCGTTCGCTGTCCCTGGTCGGCCAAGGCGCACTGATGCGCCATCTGGTGGAAACCCATCCCGTCGAGTGCCTGGAATTGGTGGATGGCGTCAAGATTTTCGACTATCACCACGATAGCTGGGTGCTGATTCTACCCGATGCCGGGGAACCGCTTGTGCATATCTTTGCCAACAGCGGCGATCGCGGCTGGGTCGATGACACCTTGCGAGAATACCGCGTTCGTGTGCAGGAATTTGTAGACCAGGAGCAGACCATCGAAGAGGAAGTGTACGCAGAAAGTTCGTACTAACCCTCCTCTGGTTATTTCGTCCATTGCTGGATTATTCAGTATCCGGCTTGAAAGTGCTAAAATTACTAGCTGTGGCTTTTTTGTCGGGAACGTTTGGGAGAAAGATGCAATGACTAAACGCACGTTGGGTGGCACTCGTCGCAAGCGTCGGAGAGTATCAGGGTTCCGTGCTCGGATGCGGACGAAGAATGGTCAGCGGGTTTTGAAGGCTCGCAGAAGCAAGGGACGGGTACGGCTGGCTGTCGTGTAGGGTTGTGTGAGTGATGTGGGTCTCCCCAAAGTGCATCGGCTGAAACGGCGGCAAGACTTCAATCTCGTGTATCAGAAGGGAACCCGTTTCAAAACCTCTCATTTAACTCTGCGCGTCTTACGGCGGCGATCGCAGGTCAGTACCGCTCAACTGCCTGGTAAACCGTTCAATCCAGCCTTACCCACCCGCCTGGGTATCTCCATTAGCTTGAAAGTAGATAAACGCGCTGTCGTTCGCAATCGCATTCGACGGCAGCTGCAGGCGATTTTTCGGCAGTTTCTGCCCCGGATTGTCGCAGGTTGGGATTTGATCGTGGTCGTTCATCCGCAAGCCGCTCAGTGCGATTACCTACAATTTCTGCAAGAATTAGAGCAGTTGTTAGTAGACGCTGAGGTGCTGAATGGGTATTCGTGAGGATGTTTACTACGAAGGGGGACCTCACATCGGAGATTTGATTATCAATGTCCTGATGGGATTCACCGTGATTTGTCTTCCCCTCACCGTGGGTGCGATCGTGCGGGCTTTGTGGCTGCGTTACCGGATCACCAATCGCCGTGTTTCGGTGACGGGCGGCTGGATGGGGCGCGATCGCTCCGACATCGTCTATACCGAAATTGCCAAGGTGGTCACGGTTCCCCGCGGAATTGGTGCCTGGGGTGACATGGTCATTACCCTAAAAGACGGCAGCCGCCTCGAATTGAGAGCGTTACCAAAGTTCCGGGATGTTGCTAACTACATCAACGACAAACTTTCGCCTGCTGCCAGAGCAGCAAGCAGTCCTACTTGAATGCAGGGTAGCGTAGTAACCGTACTTGTCGATTGGTTAACCTGCACAGGTATGCTGGTTGATGGTATAAGGCCAAAATAGATTCAGCAAAAGCAAACTCAGAAAGGGTCGGGATAACGCGAATGGACTTTGGGATCGGATTTCTTTCCAACAATGTAATGCTGCCAATTCTGGACTTTTTTTACGGGATTGTGCCGAGCTACGGTCTGGCAATTGTGGCTTTAACGCTGGTCATTCGCTTTGCGCTCTACCCTCTGAGTGCAAGCTCGATTCGGAACATGCGCCGCATGAAGGTGGTTCAGCCGGTTATGCAAAAGCGGCAGCAGGAAATTCGAGAGCGCTACAAGAATGATCCTGCCAAGCAGCAAGAAGAAATCGGAAAAGTGATGCAGGAGCTGGGCAACCCCTTAGCGGGCTGCTTCCCACTCTTGCTGCAAATGCCCGTGCTGTTTGCACTCTTTGCCACCCTGCGCGGATCACCGTTCTCTGATGTTCCCTATAACATCAATCTGCAAATTCTTCCTGGCGATCAGGTTGAGCAGATTCAACCTCAAGCCTACGTTTCTAAGCCTCAGAACATTTACTTCTCGGACAGTGTGCATGCGCCGATCGCCGCGATCGCGCCGGGTGGCACCAAATTAGCCGTAGGCGAAAAGACGAAAATCGAGTTTCAAACGACCGAAGGCAAACCCTTAGATGCACTCCTCAGCGATTATCCTGAAAGTGCCACGAAACTCATCCCCCGCTTTGAAGCCATGAGTGGTTCTGAGCGGATCAAGATTAATCAGGACGGCACCATTGAAGCGCTGCAGCCTGGAGATGTGACTCTGAAAGGAGTTGTTCCAGGACTGGCCTCAGATAAGGGATTTTTGTTTATTGACAAGCTGGGACGGGTTGGGGCGATCGATCCAGATGGCGCAATCCACTGGGATATTGTTGGCATGATCATCTTCTTTGGGGTCAGCATCTACATCAACCAACTGCTCTCTGGTCAAGGTGGCTCTAGTTCTAACCCCAATCAAGACACCGTTAACAAAATCACACCTGTGATCTTCTCCGGCATGTTCCTGTTCTTTCCCCTACCAGCCGGCGTGTTGATGTACATGGTGATCGCCAATATCTTTCAGACGGCTCAAACGTTTCTGCTCTCGCGAGAACCGCTACCTGAAGAGATTGTGAAGCTGGTGGAAGCTGAGGAAAAAGCGGCGGCGAAAAAGGACGGATCAGATGTGCTACCGTTCGAGCCAGGGCGATCGAAGAAAGAGGCAACCCAGCAGACCAAAAAGCGACAAGCGCCGGTAAAGAAAGAGCTGCCCCAAGCAAAGAAAGAATCATCACAGCAGGTTAAGAGAGAGTCGGGGCCGACCAAGAAAAAAGCCCAGAGTTAATCATGGACACCACTAATCGAGAGCAACGGGGTCAACAATGGCTGCAGGAACTGCTTCAACTGGCTGGCTTGCCTGCGAAAATTAGCTTTGAGGCTAGCCCATCCTTTTGGGAAGATAGCTGCTGGCTGGTGATTGATCAGGCAGGGCTAACCCCTGAGCAGATTGAGACCTTAACGGGTTCAGATGGCAGTGTTCTGGACTCGATCCAATATTTGGGCAACACAATCCTCAACCTGGGGTTGGAGCCAGACGAGCAAGGCGCATTCACAGTAGATTTGGCAGGGTATCGATCGCGCCGGTATGCCGAGCTGCGCGAAATTGCCGAAAATGCCGCTGACCTGGTTCGCGAGGCGGGCAAAGAAGTCGAGCTAAAATCCCTTTCTGCTGCAGAGCGGCGTCAAGTGCATACAATATTGAAAGAGCATACGGATCTGGAAACCTACAGTCGAGGTCAGGAGCCAGACCGTCGCCTGGTTGTTCGGCTGTTGTAGAACTAAGATGGAACCCATTTACATTCCTCGCCTCAATAGAGCACCTGAACGAACGGAAGTCGTCAAGTTTCATGAAGTGATTCCCGGTCTGGAAACGCTAACGCCTGTGCAGGGATGGATTCGGGTCAAGCATCAGGGCAATTACCTGGAAGTAGACGCCAGGGTGGATACGATTATCACATTGACCTGCGATCGCTGTTTGCAGCAGTACAACCATCGGCTGTCAATTTCCCCTTCAGAACTGATCTGGTTGAACGAAGCCGCAGACGAAATTGACCCGATTCTGCTCGAACGAGATATTACGCCGGACGATCTTGTTGAGACCCTGTCGCCTCAGGGCTATTTTGATCCAGCCACCTGGCTCTACGAACAGCTTTGTCTGGAACTGCCGCAGCGACGGCTTTGTGATGCCCAATGTCAGGGAATTCAGCTCCCGGAGACCACTTCATCTCAACCCACCGTTGATCATCGCTGGGCCGGGCTAGAAGCCTTCAAGAACCAGCTTTCGGAACGGAATTAAAATTATTTCCACCTGTAAATTTTCTGTTGATTGGCGATCGCTGTAAGGGCGGGTTTTGTCGTCAATCTGAGGTGATCAGCAGAGTCTGTGGCTAAACCCGCCCCTACCGTCAACGGGAAATTTACACCAAGAATTACTTTGCTGTCGGGACTTACGCAAACCTCGGAGGTTTAAGCCACTATCTTCGTCACGACGCTTGATTCTTGGTTAAACCTCCGAGGTTTTAGTCAAAATGCGGATTGAATCTGACATCGTCGCGATGTTTACCGATCAGATGACGGACTGGTGTAGAAAGAAAAGAGAGGTCGCGGCAACTGCCTGACCTCTTCCTGCTCCAGTAATGATTTCTCAGTAAGTCAAGCAACTTTTATGCAACCTCATAGAAGTGATTTTGGATTTTAGATTTTGGATTTTGGATTGGAGGCACTTTGCTACTGCAAATTTTGAGCCGGGTTGTTGATCACCAAACGAAACGAAAACAGTATCAATTACGGGTTGGAGTAATGGGGCTCGTGATCGGAACGATCGCCAGCTTTTCTGCGCCTGCGATCGCCCAGTCTCCCGCTCCAACCCCACCATTGAACCGATTTGCCGATTGGTGCCTGAATCAAAAAACGCTGGCTCCAGGTGCCCAACATACAGTCAAGTTACTCGTCCAAATTGCTCGGACAGAGGACTGTCAGCAAGCAGATAAAGCACTTTCTGAGCTAAAATCGCTGATTCTGTCAGATAGTCAAATCTCGGATTTGCGCCCGCTAGCCGCGTTGACCCAGCTCCAGGTTCTGCTGCTCAACAGCAATCAAATTACCGATCTCGAACCACTCATCAACCTGACTAATCTTACCTGGCTCTCCCTCGACACCAACAAAATCACTGATTTACGCCCGTTGGCATCCCTAACCAAGTTAGAAAATCTGCTCCTCGACACCAACAAAATCACCGATTTAAGTCCCCTGGTATCCCTGACCAATCTGACCAGTCTGCTGCTCTACAACAACCAGATTTCAGATTTAACGCCCCTGGCATCCCTGACGAACCTGCAGACGCTTGCCCTGTATCACAACAAAATCTCAGACATCAGCCCATTGGCATCGCTGACCAATCTGACAGCTCTTTCCCTGTACGACAATCAGATTGTAGACCTCAGTTCGCTGGCATCGCTGACCAATCTCAAGACCCTACTGTTGTTTGAGAATCGCATTGCAGATCTCCGCCCACTCACCTCGCTGACCAATCTCGAAACTCTGACCCTATTTGAAAACAAGATTTCTGATCTGAGTCCGTTAAGTCGCTTGACAAATTTGAGGGAGTTGCTGCTGGGGAACAATCCCGTTACTGACCTGAAGCCGTTGCGATCGCTGACCCGCTTGAATAAGCTTTCCTTGTTTAACACCAGGGTTTCTGACATCCGTCCGTTGAAATCACTCACAACTCTGACCCGGCTAGATCTGTACAACACACGGGTCACGGACATCAGCGTACTCAAATCAATGCCCCGCCTGACTGAGCTGGATTTGCGTAAAACACCCCTCAAAACAAAAGTGTGTCCGATTAAGCCCACCTCTGTTTGTCGGTTTTAAGCTCAACAGTATGAAAGAAGCTACAGTCTCGTAGCAAATTAGGAGATTTCCAGGAAAGAAACTACCAAAAAATCCTGGTAAAGACGAACGGCCGTTCGTTCCTCCAGGGGTAAAATCTTTCTCAGAAATCGCCTTACTTTAAAAATGCGAATTTACCATTGTTGCCATCTGGCTCCATTTTAATTTGCGCGACGTAGAACTCTTTCTGGATGATTTCGCCTTCGGGTGTGAATGAAATTTCACCGAGAGGCGTGGCGTATTTCCCTTTCAGCAATTGTTGGTTCAGTGCCACGCGAAGTTCGGGCAAAGGTTTCTGAGCAACCTGCGATCGCTGGTCGATTTCCTGCAGCGCTTCCACAAACACCTGCACCCCAGCAAACGTTTGAGCACTGAATTGGGGCGGTTCCTTCTTAAACTGGCTAAGGTAAGCCTCGCGGAATGCCTTGTTGATTTTACCCGGTTGTTCCGGGCTGTATGCCTGAGCAATTAGCACCCCATCACAGAGGGCTTTGCAAACTGGAAATAGATTAGAGGTATTGAGTCCATTACCACCGATAATCAACCCTTTGTAGCCTAGTTCGCGCAGTTGTCGTACCAGGTTGCCACCATCGGCTGCCAGTCCAGAGATAATCACCAAATCGGGCTTGAGGTTGATGGCAGTGGTTGCCTGAGTCTGGAAGTCGGTGTCTGTTGTTTGAAACTTCTGAACGGTAACGATGTCTAGCGCTTGCTCCTGCACCGTTTGCTGAAAAATCTCGGTTTCAGATTTGCTAAAGGCATCGTTTTGGGCGTACAGAACAGCCACCTTTTTAATGTTGGGATTGATCTTGAGTGCCGCTTTGACTGAGTTAGGAGCCACGACTGATACTGGGGCCGAAACGCGGGCAATGTATTCACCAATTTCAGGAATGCCTTTTGCGGTGTTGGATGGTCCAATCACAGGAACTTTGGCGCGATCGGCGATCGGGTTTGCACTGAACGCCTGCTGCGATAGAGTTGGCCCCACAATCCCAACCACTTTGTTTTGGGTAATCAACGTTTGAAAGGCGTTAATCGCCCCTTGCTCATCTCCCCCGGTGTCCTGAAACACTAGTTTGACTGGGGTGCCGTTAATGCCACCCTGGTCGTTGAAATATTTTTCCGCAATTTTCGCTCCGGCGACCTCTTCTTGACCCAGCAGGGCAACGTTACTCGTTTGAGCAACCCCGATTCCGATCGCGATCGCCCCAGTCCCGCTACCCGATTGAGGCGACTCGGTAGCCGTTGCACTGGGCTTCGGCGACGAGCTGCTACAGGCAGCCAATGCAACAGCTACGCAGGCAAACAGAGATAGGCGACGAGAGGTTTTCATGGGCGGATTTTGAATTTTAGACATTCGATTTTAGATTGTAGGTTCAATCGAGGTTCCGGGAAGTAGAACAAGGAGGAATGGTTAGTATGCGTGAGATCGCAGGATTTTAGGGAAAGGATAGCGGGATTAAGCGACGGTTTGAGATTTCTTGCAAGGACAGCGCTGGCGTGATGGATGAAATTTGACCATTGGACCAGGAGAACGGGGGGTCAAGCGAGTGCCTCGAAGTTCCAAAATCGAAAATCCAAAATCCAAAATGGTATTAAGGAGATTTCCAGGAAAGAAACTACCAAAAAATCCTGGTAAAAGACGAACGGCCGTTCGTTCCTCCAGGGGTAAAATCTTTCTCAGAAATCGCCTAAGCATTGTGGAAAACGTTGATCACCGCTTGGGCAATCTCCAGGTTGCCATCCGTTCGTGGTGCATTGGGCTGGTGAGGTGGCTGAAAAGGTTGATGTAGAAACTCCCAATTACCCTCAAAAAACTCAGTTGGCTGCAAAATTCGATTGGGCACATAATTCTGGGTCGCTTTGAGGAGCACAGCCGCTTCAGCAAAATCGTCGCGGGTAATGGAGATGATCGGCAAATTCAGGCGACAGGCCTCGGAAAAGGTGCTGTAGCCCGGTTTGGAAATCATGCATTTGCAGATCGGCATTACATCCACCGGGCGATACTGCGGGCTGCTGAGTTTGAGTAGATTGGGCAAATCGGGAGCATTGCGATCGAAGGTGAGAAACTGCCAATCTGGAAATCGCTGCAGGTTCTGGTAGGGAATTTGCTCTAACCCCAACCCACCAAAGGTGAGGAGAACTATGTGTTCTTGGGGCGTTTTCAGGTTCAACATCTGCTGCAGTTGGGTTTCGCTATAGCGAGGCGAACCACCCGTAAAGCCGACATCAGTGATGCTGGGAAAGGCACTCATGGGTTCGTGCAACGGCAAGCGAAAGAGCTGGTCACACTGGCTAAAGCAATCAGAAATCCAGTCGGAAATCTCAATAAACTCGCCACCCCAGGCTCGGTAAATAAAGTCCCAGCCAAAGTTGCTCATCATGTAGCAGGGAATTTGAGCCGCTTTCGCAATCAGAGCGGCTATGGGTGGAATGTCTGCCAGGATCAACCCAACCCGATTTTGCTGAATGAAACTCACCTCAGACGCAATAATGGAGTTTTGCCTGGACTTGAGCTGTTTCAGCTTCTCCAGCGTGGTGTCTCGGTCCATTATGATGCTGTCGCTTTGCACCACGCCAATATCGTAAGCACGGGGACGTAGGATGAAATCACCCAAAATGTAGCCCTCTAGCAGCCAACGGGGAGCAGTCGTAACCAGAATCAGCAGCACGTCGGGATACAAACGCTGAACTTCAGCGGCAACGGAAGCCGCACGGGTGGCATGACCAAAGCCATGATTGGTAATGGCGAGATAAAGAATTGATTTATGCATCGCCTCAAACTTCGATTTCGCTGGGAATCATTCTCATAATTAAAATTGCTGCTATTTTTTGGACTCACAACCGATTCCATCCTGGTCAATATCAAAATCATGAGGATCGGGGGACAGAACCTTGAAATTACGATAGGGAATATCCTTGCAATCTAAGTTGGGGGGAGGTGGAGCAATGCAAACATCAGGATAAGCTTTGTCGCACTCAGCAGCCGATTGAGCGACTGGAGGCTGGGAAGTCGCCAGGGCGATCGCAACTGCCAGTCCTAACAAACCATAGAGCCACTTCATAGAATTAGTCCATCTACAGGGTGTTCACCATAGTTCCCTTAGCTTCATCGAACAGTACTGGTGTGGCGTGGTTCATTTTCCAGTAACCGCGATCGCGCCAATCGTCTTGAGGTCACCGTTGGGGGCGATCGTCCAGATGTCGTAGCTGCCCGTGACATCGCCTAAGTTATTGAGATCGACATTGCCACTGGCTCCCTGGTAGTTGATGGACTTACCCGCTCGAACTAGCGCGATCGCTTTACAGACATCTGTCACTGGTTTACCAGGAGGATTTGCCACCTCCCGAATCCAATCTTTTACGGCAGAACCCGTTGGTGTTTTGGCCGCTTCAGTAGCAAGTACGAGCAGTGCCAATGCATCCCACGTATTTGGATCATAAATCTTGGGTTGCCGGTTGTATTCAGCCACATATCGCTGCTTGAAGTCAGCGATCGCTGGACCTGCCGCACTGGCAGCCGTCCCCACAATGCCAGCCGCAATATACTGACCCTGGCTGTTCTTCCCAATCAGGTCTGCAATCCTGGCTTCCTTCATGCCATCCGTGACTATCACAGCGGTGTCTTGACCTAACAGCCCCTGTTGATAGGCAGTTTTCAGAATCAAGCTACCGGTTTCGGGATAGGCAATCAGCAGCACCGCATCCGGTTTGCCGCTGAACGCGGCTTTGACTTCAGACGCAAACACTGAGCTATCTGGCGGGTAGCGAATCGGTTTATTTTTGTTAATCACCTTACCGCCCAGTGCCTCTAATGCCGGAATGAAAGACGAGACTAGCCCATTCCCGTAATCGTTGTTGACGAGCAGCACCGCAATGGATTGAAATCCCTGCGCCTGTGCCAATTTTGCCAGTGCTTCTCCTTGAAACGTGTCCGGGGGAGCTGTACGAAACCAGAAGCCCTGGAAGTCCCCTTGACGGGCTCGTTGAGTGAACACCGGACTGGTGCTGGAGGGAGAAATAAGGATTGTTTGATTCCGGACAGCAATGTCTACTTGTGCGCCCGCGACCGAACTCGAAGCGGCTCCTACAACTCCAGTAACGCGATCGACCTCTACTAGTTTTGTCATTGCGGACGCCCCGGCTGCAGGTTCGGTCTGGTCATCCTCAGCAATCAGCTCTACGGGTTGACCCAACACCCCTCCACAGCCATTGATGGTGTTGATCAGTAACCGAGCACTGTCTTGCATGGAGGAGCCATAGGGAGACAGATCGCCGGTAATCGGCAGCAGGGTGCCGATTGTTAGGTGGGTAGGCGGTTTGTTGGACTGGCAGGCAGAGGTCAGGAGCACAAGAGCAATCGCAATCCCTTGCTGTAAAAGCATTGCACTGCTTTGTCGTAGAGTTCCGAGCACCCGACGCCTGCAGCCGATGAACTCAGTCGGTAGCCCCGATCGCGATCGGGACTGTCTTATGCGATCGCAAATGGATTTCTGATGTGAATTCATTAGTTTGATAAGCGCTCTAAATCCTACTGCTCGGAACCAATCTGAGTTTAGAGCAGTCAGCTTTTTTGGATGCTTTAAGTAGACGCTGAAGCAGTTTTCGCACTAACCATTTCCAGTACTGGTGTGACTAGCATCAAAGTTAGGACTTACGCAGGTAAGTTAAGTTGGTGGAATTAAAATGAACCATCGTAGGACGGGTTGGCGATCGCGTAACCCATGCTGCCCAAAGGATTGATGCGTTACGGCTCTGCCTAACACGTCCTACGTTTATTTATGTCCATCTACTTCATCAGTAATTGGTAATCGGATCTACAACCAATTCCCCACTACCGACTACCCGTCTAAACACAAGATCTTTCATTTGCGTAAGTCCTGAAAGTCTTAATGTGCAGTTTACCAGGCAATACAGAGGTTTTTCCAATGAGTTGATTTGTTTGTGACTTATCCCCCTATAATGTTGCGATGAATTTACAAGTGGCAATGAATGCCTCAGAATGAGTAGGCAAATATTCTCAGCCGAGCTACACTAGCAGGCGTCATCAGCAACGCCAAGCATTAAGAGGTACACGTTAGCTTGCTTTACTAGCCCTTTAGTTTTAGTGCCAGGAGCAGTCATGAAGTCTTTGATTCGCTGGAGTGCCACCGTTGGTTTAGTGGGAATCACCCTGCTGGGTTCAATGTGGATTGGCACCACGCAAGTGCTTGCTCTCCCCCAAGAGCAAATTGTTCAAAAGTTGCGATCGGTACCTGTTTTTACCATTACCGATGGACGCGGTTCTCTGCTAGTGCTTGCGCCTCCTAATGGACAAAAAGGTGGTCCGATTGCAGGAATATTCATCAGCCAGAAAGACGCTCAAGCATTTCTTGACAGGGAAAAAACCAGAAATCCGCAACTGAAGGATGTTCAAGTATCACTGGTTTCCCTAGCACAGGTTTATGAATTCTATCAATCTAACAAAGGAAAACCGGATCAACTGTCATTTACCATCGTTCCATCCAAGCAGCAGTCTGATGCCGCAAATGCCCTGTTGAAACAGAACGGGAAACAAGCTCAACCATTCAATGGCACCCCCCTCTTTGTGATGGCAAGCCAAGACGGAGCTAAGGAGGGATTTTTGGTGGTGCAGCGAGGCAACCAGGCAGCCGTTCCGATGTTTTTTAACAAAGAAGAATTGCAGGCATTCATGGATCAGTTGAAGAAACAGCAGTCTGATCAGTTTAAGAATGTGAAAATTCAGGTTTTTAGTCTAGAAGGTCTGATTGCAGAGATGCAGCGGAAACCAGATAAGGATACAGCCGGTAATGATGAATTCCTGAGCAAAGTTCAACTGGTTCCTTCCAGGGAGTCATTGGAGTATGTTCGCTCCGTGACAGGTAAGCAGCAAAATCAGGGTCGTCCCCAGATTGCACCTGCTAATAAGCCAGCAACACCTGTTAAACCAGCTCCTAAACAGTAACCTGATCAGGACTAAGGCGATTTCTGAGAGAAAACATCCCGTTGGGTAGGGGCAGGTTTTGCCAGAATCTCTGCATCAAGCCGATAGCTTTAATGCCAAACCTGCCCTACAGGCATTTTGTTTGCTAGAAATTACCTGAGGGAATTCCGGTTGAGAGGGGCGGTTATTTGTTATGTCTCTCACACCGCATCCAAAATCTGATTCAGAGCGGCTCTTGTCTTCGCATCGAAGGCAAGAGCTTGGTGTTTCTGGGCTGGAGTTGTGGCAGTGGTGGCAGGAGGCACGTCAGCAGGCGATCGCAGCTGCCATCCCTGCAGCCGAAGTGGACTGGCTGCTGCAGGAACTGGCAGGACTGGAACGATTGGAGCTGCGACTGGAGTCATTCAAAGCCCGAACTGACATTTCACTCAAGCTGCCATTGGATGACTTGACCCGACTCTGGCAACAGCGGATTCAGGAGCGCATACCGGTGCAATACCTGACCGGAACAGCTCCCTGGCGAGAGTTTTCGTTGCAGGTATCGCCTGCTGTTTTGATTCCACGACCAGAGACGGAGATAGTGATTGATTTGGCGGTCAAGATGGGGAGTTGGGGAAATAATTCAAAATTCAAAATTCAAAATTCAAAATTCATCCCGCCTCACCCCTCATCCCTCCACTGGGCCGACTTAGGAACTGGCAGCGGCGCGATCGCGCTTGGGCTGGCTGTTGCATTCCCGGAGGCGACGATTCATGCGGTGGATTGTAGTGCGGCGGCGTTGGCGATCGCGAAGGCAAACGCTGCAGCATACAATCTGACTGACCGAATCCACTTCTATCAAGGCTCCTGGTTAGAACCGCTCCAGCATTTGAAGGGAAAACTGAGCGGTATCGTATCCAATCCACCTTACATTCCCAGTGCAATGGTGCCAGAACTGCAACCGGAAGTTGCCCAGCATGAACCGCATCTGGCCCTGGACGGAGGGCTGGATGGCTTGGACTGGATTCGCCAGTTGGTTGCTGAGGCTCCTGACTATCTGCGATCGCAGGGGATCTGGTTAGTTGAAATGATGGCGGGACAGGCGAAAACTGTGACTGATATGCTTCGGCAACAAGGCAGCTATCACGATATTCAGATTCATCCTGATTTAGCGGGGATTGAACGATTTGCGATCGCGTACAGGAATTAAAAATTAAAAATTAAAAGTTAAAAATGGCTGCTTGTAGGGTTTCCCAATTTTTAATTTTTAATTTCTAATTTTGCATTGCCCTCCGCTTCACCAATCAGGGTAAATGCAGCCCAGTCAAGCGGTCGGGGATGGCTCTTCATCGTTTCCAGCATTGCCTGCCGCAACGCTCTGGCTTTGTCGGGGTGCTGCTGCAAATTCTGGTAGAACGACACCATCAGATGTGACGTTGAAACATCTGATACTGCCCACAGCGACACAACAATACTGGGGACTCCGGCTGAAATAAAGGCACGGGATAAGCCAATTACTCCATCACCGGTAATTCGTCCCCGGCCCGTATCACAGGCGCTTAACACCACTAACTCTGCATTCAGGCGCAAACCAAGAATTTCGTCTGAGGTGAGTAAGCCATCTCGTGTAGGCGGAGCAGGGGCCAGCGCGATCGCCCCCGGTACTCCGGTCTCTCCCATGTCCTGTCCATACTCCAGTAACCCGTGGGTTGCCAGGTGGATCAGTTTGGCTTGCGGCAACTGCTGCACCACGCGGCGCTCTGTTGCTTGATGTCCGACCAGGGCCGTTGTCTTCAGCAAGCTGGCAATTTGGTTGGCTTCTTTTTCGGCTTGGGGCAGTGGACTCAGGGGTTCAGAGTTCACCTTGGGCATGGTGGGGTTGCCGACGATCAGGGTAGGGAGTGGGGAGCGATCTCGCTTCTCACTGCCGCTTGCCGCTTGCCTCTCACCCCTTGATTGTCTTGTTAACTCCAATACCTGAATGGCTGGAGCGGTGAGTGGGGTGTGTTGCTCTACCAGGTAAGTGCCATTGATATCCTGCAGGGCAGGGAAGGGAACCAGAAACAGGGATTCTTGTGGAATGAACACGATCCGGGCATTGGGGTGCTTGGGGAGCAGGTCAGCGATCGGTTCAATCAGCAGTTGGTGCAAGCGATGCAGGGCTGGATTTTTCTTGCGGCGTTGAGAGGTTAGTGTACCAGATGCTTGAGAGGCTAGTGATGCTGGGGATTGGCTGGTTGCTGCATTGGTTGAGGACGCTTGTGCCACGAACGCGCAGTCTGTGGCGGGAACGAGACATCCACGACTGACTGCGACCAATTTGGCAAGCGTGAGCTGTTGCTGCCAGAGCGGTTTTAGATCGATGCGGCGAAACGAAACAGTGCCGCTTGGTGACACAACCCAGATGAACAGCTCCGCTTCTCGTGCCCGCTGCTTGCCACGGAACTTGAAGTCATCATCTGGCACGATCGCGTATTCCACCAGCGTGGCATTCTGTTGCCGAGCAACCTGTTTGATGTCGGCAATGGTGATGGGAGTGACAGTAGGGAATTTTGAATTTTGAATTTTGAATTTTGAATTCTGCCCCTGCTGCCTTCTCGCCAATAATTCCACAAACGCCCGCGCTCGTCCCCACTCGGTTGCTTCCAGGGCAGCTTCGGGCTGGTTGGCGGCGACTAACACTTGCTGTAGCAGGTTGTAGGTGTGCAGTTGGGTATCAAAGATAGACACGCGATAGTTGTCGCTGAGTCCGGGGCGCAGGGTGTCCAGGAGTTGAATGGCTTCTCGCAGGGTTGCTTCGGCGTCTGCTAGCTTGCCTGCATTAAACAGCGTGTGTCCGAGGTTATTGAGCGCTTTGCCCTGAGCTTCGGGGTCATTGAGCGATCGCGCCATCAGCAAGCCTTGCTGATGATACTCGATGGCTTTGGGGTAATCCTGCAAATCCTCGTAGGCTAGACCTAAGCTGCTCAACGCCTCACTTTCTCGCTGCCGATAGTGGATTTGTCGCGCGATCGCCAAGCTTTTCTGATAGTAGTCAATTGCAACATCGCGTTGATTGCACATGTGGTACACCGACCCCAGGTTGATCAACGTACTAGCCTGTCCCTCCAAATCTTTGATAGAGCGGCTAATCTCCAAGCTCTGCTCGAAATTGACAATTGCCTCCTTGTCCTTGCCCAGGTTGGCGTAGATTGCGCCCAAATTCCCCAACGCCCGACCCTCGCCAACGCGATCGCTCATCTGTTCAGCAATCTTCAAGCTCTGTTGATAGGCAATCGTGGCGTTGTCGTAGTCCCCAACAGCTTCAAAGGCGTTGCCCAGGTTGACCAGAACCTGCCCCAACTCCTGACGATTGCCGATCGCCCGCATCAGTCTTCCGGCTTGTTTATGCGACGCGATTGCCTGGCTGTAGTTGCCTGATTCTTTGTATGCAATCCCTAAATTGCTTAAGGCCCGTGCTTCTACACGATCATCCAGCCATTCAGCAAGGGGTAACAAGGCTTCGAGGATCGCGATCGCGTCTCGGTACTGTTCCAGACCAATATGCGCTGCTCCCAGACTGGCTAATACCAATCCTTCCTGCTGCCGATCTTCGAGTTGTTGATACAGCCTCCGTGCCTGCTGCCAGGACTTGATTGCCGCTTCAAGCTGTCCTGCCTGGTAGTGTTGATTGCCCTGTTGCAGGAGCTGGTTGGCTGTTGCTGCAGGATTAGGGAGAGTAGAGGGGGGTAGAGGAGATGGGGAAGGTGAGGGAGATGGGGGAGTAGAGACGCGATTAATCGCGTCTCTACGAGAGGCATAGGGGGTGGAGGCAGCAGGAGATGGTGGGATGAGTAGCAGCGTAGCGATCGCCATCCACCAAACCCACTTCCAACCCATCTCCCCCATCTCCCCCATCCTCCCCACTCTCTACCCTCCACTTTCTACCCTCTACTCCCCACTCCTCATCCCCTCAACTTCTTCCACCGATAGCCCCAGCGCTTCCGCAACCTGTTCCGCACTTAACCCCATACTCAGCAACCGAGGAGCTGCATCCCGTCGTGCTTGCTCTGCTTGCTGTCGTGCTCGTTCCGTTTCTGCATACGTTAACAACGGTTTGCCTGTTTGCGGATTGTAGAACCTCAGATCCCCATCAATGAGCCGCAACTCTAAACCCAACACCTCGCTGTAGAACGAAACAGTGCCATCAGGTTGGTAGTTGGACAAGATAGGCTGATAAACACCATCAATCAGGCGAGAACCCTTCAGGGGTGGCTGTAAGTAGTCTCCCGTTGGGTCATACTGAAAATACTCTAAAACTCCCAAATCGCGATATTTTCGGGGTTTCTCTGTCTCATCTTTCTCCTGGGTTGTCTTTGATGTCACTTCCAAAACAAAGCTGGGGACTTTGCCACCCTCTTCCCAGACCTTGTAGCTGCGGCGCTTCTTTTTCTCAACCCCAAACACGACAAACACATCAGGCGAGACAACGGCATCTGGAACACCCTGTTTGTAGTAGAGGAACAGATTGCCAGACACATACACATCGGGTCGGTGTTGGAAGTAAATGTTGAGCGCCTCAACACCATAAATCAAGTAATCGCGCGTCGGATCGCTTTCAGTCATGGGTTGCCCGTCGCCATCGGGGTAGATAATCTCAAAATCAAGCGGGGGGGTTGAGAGGTTCATGCTGGCATCTCTCGATTCAATTGAGGCTTGGCTCAACGATAGCATTTCATGCTAACGATTTTGGATTATAGATCGTACCTGTGTACTAGTACTGTATTGGCGCAATCCGTTCGGGTGCAGAAATGCTCTTTTGCATCAGCTCCTTGTTTTGATTTGGGCTGGGAGGCTCATCTAGAATTTTGAGAATTTGTTCATCGTCTTGAGTGGTCGGGGTGCAGGGATTATGGGTTGGTGTGCTGGAAGCGACTCGATTTGAGCGATCGCCCTCGTCAGACAATTGAGGTTTAACAGCGATCGTGGTTGAGCGATCGCAGGCAGACTCTAAATTCTGGTTTTGGAACTGCCGCTGAATCGTTTGTCCATCTGCTAGTGGATTGCCAGGATTCGTGCTACCAGAACTAGATCCAGGATTTGGGTCGGGATTGGGATTCGGGTTTGGGTTGGGGTTGGGATTGATGATGGGTTGGAAGGCGATTCCCTCAAAGGACCCTCCAACACTTGCATTGGTTACGCTCGCTTTGGTTGCGATCGCTCCGGCTGTTCCACTCACATCCGCTGGAAACTGCTCAGAGCCAAATGTCAGCGCTGAGAAAGTCCGATAGCGTAGAGCCGGTCCGGTGTAAGCAGATCCTGCCGTATCCTGAGTCAGCAACACATTATAGTTTGGTGTAATTTGAAACGTCGGCAACGGAGTTGGTACACCACCCACCACAAATTGCGTGTCACCGGTGCCGGTGATCGTCACAAACTGACTGGCAAGACTGTCACCGGATTGAGTCGTGTCAACTGAACGTCCTCCGTGTTGAATCCTTACCCTTGGTAGTCGATCGCTTCGTCGAGCAAGAATGCTAATTGGAATATCTTGAGATCGAACATCGACTACCACCGTTCGTTCACCTGTGGCACTGACTGACACAATCGGTGCAGTAAAGCTGGGAGGCTGATTACCCGCTGGAATGATTTTACCATTCGCATCCAGAACCCCCTGCAATTTCAGAAATTGAATCAGATCTTCATTGCCAGGGGTGTCAATATTCACTCGTCTGATTACTAACGTGAGCAGCGGGTTGGGAGACAGCACCCCGGTTGCCTGAAATAGCCCAGGCGTGGTCACACTAATCTCTGTGACTGAGGCTTGTCCAGTCGCAACAGCATCGATCGTTCTGACAACAATATCTCCAGCACTTGAAGTTAACCGCACCGAGTTGAGTGCCCGCAGGTTGCCGACTCGAATAGTGCCACCACTGGTCAAGTCCAGTCCTGTGACGTTGCCCAAGCTATCTGTAGAAAATCGAGCCGTCACATCCCCAGCCGTAATGTCACCATTGGCAGACATAACAACGCTTCCACCCGGTGGCGGAACTGGATTGCCTGGGAAAAAGTCTCCAAATCTACCCGCAATAATGGATCCTGAAACCGTGATGGAACCGCCGCTGCTGATATTGATATTTCCGCCTGGTGTAAACTCTGATGTATCCGGAGTTGCTGTGGTAATGCTTTGAGTAGTCACATTCCCGGCTGCTGACAAGATGACGGTTAAGGGTGCTCCTACTGTGGTGATGTTGCCCTGCACATCAATGCGCCCTGGTGTTGTTGCTCCAGTGGGATTCGTGAATTCTCCAGAGGGTACGGTGATTGGCACATTATTGGGGTTATCTAGGGCGGTTAGACCGGCCCGCAAAATCAGGGTGTGTCCTCCCCGGAGAAGGGCTTGATCGGCTGGGTTCGCATCGATCGCGCCCACGTCGGGCGCATTAATCGTAATTCCACCAGTAAAGGTGATACTGCCGATCGCCTCCACCTTCAACGAAGCACCCACATAGTCACCGGCAAAAAAGACATCCCCATCGGAGCTGATCACCGGATCATACAGACTGAAAAAAACTGCCGGACTGCCATTCAACGTGCGAATCAGGAAATTCTCACGACTGCCAAAATGAGCATCTCCAGAAATAACCCCATCACTCATTAGAGAAAGACTGCCACCTGCTTGAAACGGTTTGCCCGTTTGCAGGTGATTCAGCGCCAGGATATCAATACCTTGATTTCCCTGAATCGTCAAATCTCCTCCCGCCTGAACCAGAACCGGATTTTCAACGCTATCCCTCACCTGGACGGTGTTCTGTGCCAGCAGATTCAAATCTCCGGTGGTGTGCAATTGACTTTCCACCAACGTCAGATTGTTGCTAGCTGAAAGAGTTGCCGTTTGAGCCGTGACCAATTTTGCCACTACATCCCCATTTTCTATCTGCAATCCTGATCCAATTAGAGAGACACTGCCATTGCTATTGACGGTGACGCCAATTGCACTTGCCAAATTGCCACCTGTTAGGAGTTTGGGGAGGGAGAGGGGCGTGATGGGTGAGGCGTTAAGAGTGGCTTTGTCAGCAATCGGTAAGTCCAGGCTGAGCAAGCTGCCTTGTTGAGTGACGCGAACTAGCTTGTCGCCCGGTATGGCTGCAACAGTAATGGTGCCTCCGTCTGCCGTGAGTGTTCCGGTGTTGATTACGGTGCCACCGAGTAGAGTAAGGCTTTGTCCCTGCCCGACTGTCAGGTTGCCTGCGTTAATAATGGTTCCCGGTTGCAGTGCCGTAAACGCAAAGCTGTTTGGCGTACCGACCAGATTGGCGTAATCGTTTGTGCCAACAGCATTAAACCATCCCCCATTCCCCCTAGAGACGCGATTAATCGCGTCTCTACATCACCGAACCCAATCCCATTCGCCGTCGTTGCCGTAAACGATCCGGGCACATTCAAACTGGCATTGGCACCGAAAATAATTCCGGCCGGATTCATCAGGTATAGATTGGCGTTGCTACCTGTGACTTGAATCAGGCCATTGATCAGCGACGCTTCGCCACCCGTGACGCGACCCAAGATGTTTTGAATTGAGGGACTGGAGAGAAAGTTGGCGATTTGTCCAGTATCCAAACCAAACGTCTGGAAACTGTGGAACAGATTACTGCCTGCTTGGGTACCACCCGTGATATTGGTGGTGTTGCCACCCTGATTGAGGAGGGTCCCTGTGCCATCTGCTGTTGAGGTAATAGACTGTGCCTGAGCCAGCGCTGGCAGGGTACAGACCAACAAACTTGCCAAAATCGGCAGTTTACTGTGGCGATGGGTTGGGTTCATGAGTGTTGGGAGTATACAGGTGATATGAAATCCAGTTAAACAATTTAAGGCTACGTAGGGGTGGGTTGTGCCTTGATTGAACTGTTCCATCAATGGATTAAACCACGTTCAGCTCGGAATCTGTAGCTTTCAAGACTTATGCAAACCTCGGAGTTTTTAACCAGGAATCAAACATCATGACCAGCATGGCTGGAGTTGCTTAAGACTCCGAGGTTTTGGTCAAAATGGCACTGGAAAACAGACGTAAACTCCACTCCAGGCTTAAACTGCTGGTAAGAATCAGCATTGTGATCATTCTAATTATTGGAGCAAAGCAATTGGATTGGTATGCAGCCTTACAAAGCACCCTGCAGAGCGCACTGGTTTGGATCCAAGGGCTAGGACCAGTTGGCGTCTTTGCTTATATCCTGATCTACACTCTGGCAACCGTTTTGTTCATCCCCGGCTCACTGCTGACGTTGGGAGGGGGTGCAATTTATGGCCCCTTTCTGGGATCTGGTTATGTCTTTGTAGCCGCCATGTTGGGGGCAACGATCGCCTTTCTGCTTGGACGCTATGCAGCGCGGGGATGGGTGAGTCAGCAAGTTGAGGGCAATGTCAAGTTCAGGGCGATCGATGAAGCGGTTGCCAGGGAAGGATTCAAAATTGTGCTTTTAACCCGACTCTCGCCAGTCTTTCCCTTCAACCTGCTCAACTATGCCTTTGGAGTCACCAACGTTTCGCTACGGGATTACGTTCTAGGCTCGGTCGGGATACTTCCAGGGACTATCCTGTATGTGTATATCGGATCCGTGATCGGCGATATTACGGCGTTAGCAGGTAGACGAGAACGAACCCTGGCGGAATGGATCCTCTATGTCATCGGTTTAATGATCACAGGGGCCGTCACGGTTTATATTACTCGCATTGCCAGGAACGCCCTCGATCGCAGCGTTGCTTCAGGAGTCGCTACCGATGTCTCAATCCCCGAAGACTGAATGCCTCGTTTTGCCCCCAGATGAATCCAATCAGCTCCTTGTGTCCCATGTTCACCCGCTGGATTGGATCAATCCCAAACCGGCCGAGCACTATGACCTGGTCGTGATTGGGGCAGGGACGGCTGGACTGGTGGTCGCGGCTGGGGCGGCTGGATTGGGACTGGGCTTGAAAGTGGCACTGATTGAAAAACACCTGATGGGTGGTGATTGTCTCAACGTGGGCTGTGTTCCCTCCAAGTGTGTGATTCGCTCCTCGCGAGTGGCGGCAGGACTGCGAGATACAGAGCGATTCGGGGTGCAGTCGGGCGATCGCATCGATGTTGATTTCCCAACCGTCATGGCACGGATGCGAGAGGTGCGGGCTGAGATTAGTCATAACGACTCTGCGCAGCGGTTTCAGCAGCTTGGCGTAGACGTATTTTTGGGACAGGGACAATTTCTATCCAACAATGAAATTGACGTAGAAGGGACAGTGCTGCGCTTTCAGAAAGCCGTGATTGCAACCGGTGCTCGTGCCACCCGTCCTGACGTCGAAGGATTAGTCGCTGCAGGCTTTCTCACCAATGAAACGGTTTTTTCCCTGACTGAACGCCCCCGTCGCCTCGCGGTGATTGGTGCTGGTCCGATTGGCTGCGAATTGGCCCAGGCGTTTCATCGATTGGGTTCCGAAGTAACGTTGCTGCACAAGAATGGGCATATTCTGGATCGGGAAGATGCGGATGCGGCGGAAATCGTTCAACAGGTTTTCCTGCAAGAAGGCATTCAGCTCCTCGTAAACTGCCAACTGGAACGAGTCGAGCAAACTGCCGATGGCAACGTGCTTCACTTCAGCCGGGATGGTCAAGCCAACAGCGTCACCGTGGATGAGATTTTGGTTGGAGCCGGACGCGCTCCCAACGTCGAGGGCTTGAATCTGGAGCAGGTTGGCGTGCAGTACGATTCGCGTCAAGGCGTCGTTGTCAATGATTACCTGCAAACCACCAATCCCAGAATCTATGCGGCAGGGGACATTTGCATGAACTGGAAATTTACCCATGCGGCGGATGCGGCGGCTCGGATTGTGATTAAAAATACGCTGTTCTCGCCCTTTGGCTGGGGACGTTCCAAACTCAGTAGTCTAGTCATGCCCTGGACGACCTATACTGCCCCCGAAATTGCCCATGTGGGACTTTATGAGCACGAAGCCAGGGCTAAGGGAATTGATATTGAGACGATTAAAATTCCATTCAGCAGTGTGGATCGGGCGATCGCGGACGGCGAGGAAAACGGCTTCGTCAAAATTCTCCACAAGCGTGGTTCTGACCAGATTTTGGGTGCCACGATTGTGGCCAACCATGCTGGCGAGATGATTAGCGAAATTACCCTGGCGATCGTCGCCAAAGCCGGACTCAGCAAACTCTCCAGCGTCATCCATCCCTACCCCACGCAAGCCGAAGCGATCAAAAAAGCCGCCGATGCCTATCGCCGCACCTTACTCACCCCACGCACCAAAACAGTGCTAGGACTTTTAACCCGGCTTTCAAGGTAGTCCGGGAAAAGAGGTGTAACGCTTTCTTGAATTTGCCACTCGTCAATGGGTGCCGGGTTTAGACTGTGGACATCTGATGAAAGACTACCCGCCGGGGTAGTAGTTGAGCCAAATCAAACTTTTCAAAATAGAAGCATCTATCAACGGCATTAAACCTTGTCCACGTCCAGACCTGAAGTTTTTCTGAAGGGAAAGCTACAGATTCCGGGCTGGACGTGATTTACACTCTTCAACTTGGCTTAGGAATGCGAATTTAATAAAACCGCAATCTTTTGTAGGGGCGGGTTTTGCCGATCACTTCTGGTTTAAGGGTTCAATCATCTGCTAAACCCGCCCCTACGCCAATGAATTTTTGCATGGTATTAAATCCACGTTCCTTAGGGTTTACCAACAAAGCGTTACCTCTTCATCCCCCATGAAACTCACATTTGCGATCGCCCAACTGTTGCTTGTGACAACGGTTGTGGTGGAGGCATTGCACCCTCATGCATCCGCTCAGATTAGCGGAGCACCGGACGGAACCAACACGGTCGTTAATCAAGTCGGCAATACAGCTAACATCACCGGCGGCACCCAGGCTGGCAGCAACCTGTTTCACAGCTTTGAGCAGTTTGGATTGAGTGCTGGACAAATTGCTAATTTTATCCCCGGTGCCGCCATCCAAACCGTTTTAGGACGGGTCACGGGTGGCAATGCGTCGGTGATTGATGGTTTGATTCAAGTCACAGGCAGCAACGCTAATCTGTACCTGATGAATCCAGCTGGTGTTATTTTTGGCCCAAATGCCAGCCTGAATGTTCCTGGCTCGTTTACGGCAACCACAGCGAATGGAATTGGGTTTGGCTGTGGAGCATTGATTGACGGGTGTGGGAATTGGTTTAATGCCGTCGGAGCGAATGACTATGCGTCACTGGTTGGCAATCCAGGCGGCTTTGCCTTCACCATGAATCAACCGGGGGCGATCGTCAACGCCGGAACCCTGGCTGTTCCCACCGGACAAACGCTGAGTTTAGTCGGCGGCACCGTTGTCAGCACGGGAACATTGTCAGCTCCGGGAGGGCAGGTTGTAATTGCCACGGTTCCGGGTCAAAACTTTGTCCGCATTAGTGAAACCGGGCAATTGCTCAGTCTGGAGGTGCGATCGCTCACCGCTACCGAGAGTCTACCCAACACTTGGGCACTGGCGATCGCTACCCTGCCCCAGCTACTCACAGGCTCAGGCTTTGGGAATGCAACCGGACTGGTCGATAACGGCGATGGCACCGTTTCTCTGGCTGGCTCAGGGGTACGGATTGAGAATGGGGATTTGGTGACCGCGAATGTTTCAGATAGCCCGATTACTGGCCCCAATGCCGTGTTCATGTCGGCGACTAGAACCTTAACGGTTGGAACGGTTGAAACCTTTGGCAACGGTGTTGGTTTTCCGCCAGAGTCTCAATCGATTATTCGACTATCGGCAACGGGCGCTATCACGGCTGGAGCCATTGATACCCAAACGGGATTCGGGGGGTATTCTGTCCAGCTCACGTCTACAACTGGGAACATTACCGTTGAAACAATCAGCGCTGGGCAGGGAGGCATTGACATTACAGCCGCCGGACTGTTTAGGGCGATCGGCACATTCAGCCCGCCTGGATATAGCACTGAGCTAATTGATTATCCCTCTCAAGATCCTGAGTTTCTGCCATTTATTACCAGCAAGACTGGGTTAACAGAAGCGGAGTATTTCTCACTGCCATTTCCGGGTACAACCACTGGAGTCAGGGTTCCCGCACCGGTGAGTGTCCGAACGTACCTGGGTGACATCACCATTCGGCATGGAGGAGGATCCAACCTCCAGTACACCGATTCAGGACTGGTTGCCAGTGGCAATGCTCCCTTCGTCGTTGGTCCGCGTTACACTCCGGCAACCGGTGACCCGTTTGTGCCGCTCGACCCGACTGATGACTTTGCCAATTTTGCCACCGCTCCCTTCAGTCTGGTTAAGACTGGAACCTATACCCCAATTCCGATTCCGGATGGAGCAAGTGGAACCGTAGGAGCCATTGTCCGCACAATCCAGACAGATGGCAGCCTGACGGTTGCCGTACAAGACCGAGTATTTGGGGTTCTGCCCGGACCGCAACCCCAACCCCAACCCCAGCCCCAGCCGCAACCGCAACCCCAGCCGCAACCGGTGCTCCAATCTCAATTGCCAGGTGACCGCACTGAAGTAGACGGACAAGGAGTACAGCGGCAGTTGAATAGCCAGAATTTGGAGTCCGCTTGCCCTCCGTCAACCACGATCGCGACTACTCCTCAACCCTCTGATCCGGGCGATCGCTCCAACCAAGTTGCTTCCGGCACACCAACCCGTAATCCCTGCACCCCGATCACACAAGATGACGAACAAATCCTCAAGATTCTGGATGAGGCTCCCAGCCCCAACCAACCCAAAGAGCTATTGCAGAACAACATTTCTGCACCCGAACGGATTGCTCCCGTGCAGCGCTAGTCAGTTTTAAGCAGGGAGAGCCATCGCTCTACCCGATAGGGTGAGCGGCGGGAGGATGTCACTAACCTGATCAGGCGGAGAGCGATCGCACCGCTTCAGCAATCTGTTGCGAAATGAAAGGCAAAATGGATTCGTTTTTGCTCTGCTCTGGGCCTTCGGTAAACACGACGAGCAGGTAAGGCTTGCAGTTGGGCAGTTCGATGTAAGCCGCGTCATGGCGAACGCGGCTCATCAGTCCTGCCTTTGACCAGAGCCGTGCATCTAAGGGCAAGCCTGAACCTAAGAAGCCAGTCACCTGATTTTCGGAGTCTGCCAAAAGCACGTCTGGGTTGAGCGATCGCGCCATGAATGCCATCATGAACTGCGATCGCGCGGATGAGGCGGCGACACCGCCAATAATACTGTGCAGCAATCGGGCCGTGGCGATCGTCGTCAGCATGTTGCGGTTTTCCATCAGTTCCCCATAAAATGCTCGTTCACGCCCGTAGGGACCATCACACCAGGGTTTTTGGCAGACATTGATAGTTTGCAATTCTTCCCAGCCAAAGGATTGGAAGTAGCGGTTGACGAGATTACGCTGGTACTTCCAGGTTTCAAACGGGCCGGAGGACAACTCAGGACCACTGGTGGTTCCAGTCAGCACATCGATGACCAAACTGGTGGCATCGTTGCTGGAGTCTACAATCATGTCTCGCATCGCCCGATCCAGTTCCGCAGACGGCTGCACCATACCGCGCTCCAGCCACTCCTGAATCGCAACCAGGTAGAACAGCTTGACTACACTGGCCGGGTAGATACACTCCACGCCGCGATAGCTGAAGCCACGCGGGGAGTATTTCCAAAACTCCTCTGGGGTAATCGCACCGCCTGTGTTGATTGGAACTGGCGGATCGTAAACCAACCAGGTCAAAGCAAGCTGATTGCGAACTAGTCCTGGAAAGGCTGACCAGGTTGCTTCTAAAATGCGATCGCCGACTTCCTCCAGTTGCGCGTCCTTATGAAAAAACACCATGCTTCATGCTTCGCGATTACTATCTCCAATCTTACGGTTGAGATCATGACTTTGTAGGATCAAGATCCAATCCACTGCATCGGCTAAATCTTTTGCGATGTAGTCAGGCTTGGTGTGGTGTTGGTAGCGGCCACGGAGAACTTGTTCTCCGTAGCCAGTTTGAACCAGGATGCCAACGCAACCGGCATTGTGGGCCATGTCCACATCGGTGGCTTTGTCGCCCACCATGAAGCTGCGAGCAATATCTAAATCATGCTCCCAGGCGGCAGCAATTAGCATTCCCGTGTTGGGTTTACGCCAAGTGCTGCAGCGGGTGTATTCGGCGTCAATGCCGCCTTCGGGTGTACTCAGGTAAGGACAGTAGTAGAGGGCATCGAGGTGTGCTCCGGCTTCTTCTTTCAAGAGACGGCAGAGGCGATCGTGCAATGCATCGATGTGACTAGCTGGATAGTAGCCTCGCGCTGTCCCAGACTGATTGGAGACGAGGCAGCAGAAGAGTCCGCGCTCGTTCAGTCGCCGGACGGCTTGGGCGACGCCGGGTATTAAGTTCAAGTCTTCAACGTTGTGGATATAGCCTGCTTCGATGTTGAGGACACCGTCGCGATCGAGGAATACAGCGGGGTGGGGCATGGGTGGAGTTGGGAATGACGAATGACGAATGGCGAGTGGGGAGATGAGAGGATGAGGGGACACGAATGGCGCTGGGAATTGCCGCGATCTCCTGGTACTCTTGAAGCGACAGTCCCGACGCACCTTACCGTCGCAGCGGTAACCACTCTGGTACTCGAAACCGCATGAGAGTATCCGCAATCTCTCCCATCCGCCGCCGCTGATCCGCTTCTAAGGCTCCCGGTTGCCGAAAAATAGCCGCGACCTCAAATTCTCCAGTGGCAGGGTCGCTGTAATTTTTTAACCTGGCACACAGAATGGCATCATCACCGATCGTTCCTTGCTGCTGGCAGTTCTTGAGATTCCAGGCAAAATCGACAGCGGCTCTGGGTGCTTGAATCCAGATGTCACAGCTTTCCACAAGCAGGCGAGGCGTGAGTGCGAGTCCCTGCTCTGCAAAGGTTTTGATCGTATACGGAACACATTCTGTCTTGATTCGATCCATTGCCTTCTGGTCTGCTTCTTCAACATTTTTCACCAGTGATGCCTGCCAACTGCCGAACCCCATATTGATCAGATGATTGGCTGGATCGGGGTGTCCGTAGTAAAGCCAGTTGGGAGTACCGTCGGCGTTCAGAGTGCCTTCAGCATTTCCGATCGCGATCGCACCCGGTCCCAACCTACCGACCTCGCCGAAGAGCTGGTTGACCGCACCCGTGTTTGCCAAGACTCTCCCTTGCAGCAGTTGCTTTGCCTCTTCTAATCGCCACTGCGCCCCTTTGGGAATCAGTGATAGCTCAAGCCTCCCCTTAAAGGCGGCTTGAACAAACTCAGGACACAGCAGGAGGAAGAATAGGATCGGAAAGACTGCTCCACACCACAGGTAGTAGCTAAACGGCTCAAGCTGAACTTTATCGCTTTCTGCCATTGCTCACCGTAAGGTACACCATAGATACCTCTGCATTACTCATTCCCATCTCCAAGCGTCTATTAGTGTTACGGATTACACGCTCTTTTGAACTATCCAGTCCATGATAGGCTCAATAACCCATTGCGAAGCACATAAATCTTATTGGAGGAAGCGGGTAATGCGATTCGAACGCACGACATTCACCTTGGCAAGGTGACGCTCTACCACTGAGCTATACCCGCAAAATTCAGACTCCTATTAGCATGACAAAACAGCATAGGGTCTGTCAATCTAATTTTGGATTTTAGATTGTAAATTTTAGATTGAATTTGAGGGATTGAGAGCTTTCGCCTCGTTGGTTGGGAGTGGTTCCCAAGCCTCAGACACAAAAATAAGCGCATCTAGATAATCTAGTGCGCTTAATCCCTAACCCTTTCGGTGCAACGTACCCGTTTGTCCTTGATTCATAGCGTAAGGGCTAAGCTATAGAAAGTGGGTTCCGTTTAGATATTCTTTAGGATTTTGTTAAACAGCGTATTACAACCCGAATTGGCAACGGTAGTTCTATGAGTGTCTGTATTCGCTTTTTGCCTGACGACGTTCTAATTGAGGCAGAACCGGGGGAACCGTTGCTGCAAGTTGCTAGCCGTGCCGGAGTATCGATTCCGACAGGGTGTTTGATGGGATCGTGTCACGCCTGTGAAGTGGAGCTGGATGATGGAGAAGCGATCTGCAGTTGCATTAGTAGTGTGCCTGCTGAGCGATCGCACCTGACCGTGAATTTGTTTTCAGACCCTACCTGGTAGACTGGCATACCGTAAATTCTGCTTTTGTACGGGCGGGTTTAGCTTCTAAATTGTGATCACCTGACTACTTTCAAACAGCCCAGAACCGTTGACCTCCAGGGGCAAATAAACGGTCATCACCTCACCCTGCCGGGGGCGTTCACGGACGATCAGCTTACCACCCAATGCCTGGAACAGATTTTGGTGACTGCCAAATTCAGGCTGAGGCTGCCCGTTTCGGGTTGAAACATCAGCACTTGCCCAATTTTCTTAAACGCAGACTTGCCAGAACCCAGCAGTGAAAAGGTGCTTTCTTGACTATTCTGGGTCTCGTCTGGCTGAGACTGAAGCTGCAGTTTCAATTGGTCTCCAGCCAACGTGACTTCAACCTGAATATGGCTGCCCCCCGGTAGATTACGGGTGAATCGTTCAATCAGACTGGTGAGTGCCTGATCCAGGATGGTCGGGTCGCTGACCACGGCAGGCATTTTTTCCGGCAGAACAACGTCGAGGGTCATTTGGTGCTGGTTTGCCTGCTGTTGCCAGCGGGGAATGTTTTGTTGAAACACCTCTGTTAGGGATGTACGAGTCAGGGACATGGGTGCCTGGCGTCTGGCTGAGGTTTCCAACTCAACCGCCCGGAAGATTAAGCCAAATCGGTCAATTTGCTCACTACATTCGCGATCGATGATGCCCAGCCGCCTGAGCACGTCCGGAGACAGATCTGTGCGCTTGAGCAGCGATCGCGTTAAGGTTCGAATGGTGGTCAATGGAGTGCGCACTTCATGCGCGATCGCCTGCAGCAACTCCATATCCATGGAAGCCACTCCATCGCTACTAGACGCTCGTGTTGTCTGCTTGAATAGGGGGTCAGACGGTTGGTTTCCGAGTTTCACCTCACTGGTTCGCTCCGTCCGCAGTTCATCCAACGGTTCTGGCAAATACTCCAGCATCAAACGGCTAAACTGTGTCACTGTTCTGTAATTCGGTGCAACAGGCGGAAACCGCTGCACTAAGGCATCCACACAGTCAACCTGCTGGGAATTCATTAGCAGAATGCGAGGGCGAAGTGCTTCCCAGGCGTACTGCACCACTTCGGGCGCAAACGAAAACATGAATGCAGGGTCTTCGTTGAGCGTTTCTCCCAATACCATCACTAAACTGAACCAGGGCGTCATGACCAGGCAAAACTGCTCGGCTGCTAGGGGATCAGCGGGTAAAAGTGGCAGCACCGGGGTTGTTCGTTCATCAATACAGACTTTCTCGGCAGGAAGTAGCTGAAATGGTATCCAGGTTGGGGAATGCAGCGAATTGGCTGCCAGCGTCCAGGTAGCAAGATGGGCAATCAAGTCGGGATGGCCGAGAACCGGGGAGGGCCCCGATAGAACCACCCCTCTATTCACCCTCTCTCTGTCTACATCAATTGCACCCACTGGAGATTTACAGCCAGACAGAACCTGCTGCAGGATTGTGCTCAATGCCGCGATCGCCCCACTCCACTCACGCTCAGCCCGCAACTGCCGCAGCGCCAAACTTCCAATACGCCGTTGGTAAGTTGCTAAGGTATTTCCATCGGAATCACTCTGCAAGCCGTCAACCATCCAGGTCGGATCGCTCAACGTCAAAACTTCACTTAAGGTTGGCAGCAGCCACTTAGGCACCCAATTACCCCCTTGCAGTTATTGAACAAGCAACGTTCGATAGCTCATCATATTCGGCTACTACGAAGGTAGCTGGAATCAACATCAAATGGTAGTCGTTGAACCGAACCAACCAGGTGGCAATTTCCGTTGCGGAACAGCTCGGCACCTGTTTACGCCTCTACATCCTTACGATACTAGTACTCTGGCACGCAGTTTTGATGGGTTGAAAACCTATCAAACCCCCATAAATTAATTTTTTCCGGGGTTTGGCAACCCCTCAAAACCACGGTGGTGGACTACTAGAACTGTTTTTAAGATTAAGATACTCTCAACCAGGAGTTTCTAGACGTTGAAATACGGAGGCAATCATGTTGGCTTGGATTGGAAGAACCGTTGTGATTGGTGCGATCGTTTGTACTGGCTTGCCGGTTAGTGCCCAAACCTGTGTACCGTTGCCCGTTGTGGGTGGAACTGGAACTGAAGTCCGCAAGACGATTTCAATTCCAAGTATCGGACCCCTCGCCCGCAGCAACTGGGATACTGGCTTTACGGTATCCGGTGGACCGTACAGTAACTACGTTGCCAGAATCACACCCCGAAGTGAGGGAAATTACGCGGTTCAATTGAATTTGAAGTACTCAAACAACTTGGTGGATAAAGTATTTGACGAGAACGTTGAGTTGACCAGAAAACAACCCCTCAAGATTACGGTTCCTCCCCGTAGCTCCGAAAATCCGGTTCAGATTGATCTGTCGGTTGGCGGGGGAGAGGTTGTTGGCAATACCTATACACTTTCTGTGGAAGGCTGTCGCTGATTTTTGATGAGACTTGAAACAATTGACGATTTCCTACGTCACTAGCAATAGAACTGGTTTGGCATCCAACTCGACCCCAGCACCGCTTGGGATTACCTCAAACGCTTGGGCTTTGGTCTTCAACCGATTGTCAGACGAACTTGGGCATTAGTCGGGCACCGTCCAGTCGGATTATGTATAACATCCCTACCAGCGAAAATAACATTTTTGGAACACGACCCAGTATTCCAAACCAAACGTACTCACTTCAAGTAGGCAACGGTAACGCCAGCGCCGCCATCTGCTCGGCTTGCTAGCTCATAGCGATCGACCAGCGGATGCTGCTGAAGAAAGGCGTGAACGCCCTGTCGGAGTTTGCCAGTCCCGTGTCCATGAATGATCCAGATGGCACCGCCTACACTTTGGGCTTCGGACAGGGCGCGATCGATCGCAGGTTCCGCATCAGCAACCCGGCTACCGCGAATGTCGATGGTGTTACGCGAGGTGCGGAGAGTTGGAGCAGAAGAGGCAGGGGGAGCAGGGGGAGCAGTTGAATTTTGAATTTTGAATTTTGAATTTTGAATTTTGAATTCTGTTGACTCCTGACTCCTGACTGGCTTTTCACCATCCAGGGATTCGATGTCGTCCAAGGCGATGGTCATTTTCATCTGGCCAAAGCGGACAGTCAGTTCGTCATTGTCATTGGCAGCGGTGAGCACTTCAGCGGTTTGTCCCAGGCGCGGAATGCGAATACGATCGCCCACTTGCGGTCGAAAACCGGGTTTGGGCTGGGGTTTGGCTTGTCGAGAGGGTAAGTGGCGATCGCTCAATTGGCTCAGTGCCTCGGTGGCTTGCTGGGCCGCTTGAGCCGTTACTGGACCTTGTTGCAACTGGCGAATCACCTGGGCAATTTCCCGCTTTGCCTGGGCGATCGCGTCTTGAACGGCCTGTTCCTGGGACAACTGCAGCGCTCGCTCCCGCTCTTGCAGTGAAGCAGCCTTGCGCGAAACCTCTTGATATAGTCGCTCGGCACTTTTCAACAACTGTTCTGCCTCTTGCGACTTGGTTTCCTGCCGACGACGTGCTCCTCCAATCCCGCAATCACAGCATTAACATCCTGAGAAGCCCCACCAACATAGGTTTGAGCCGCTTCAATAATTTCTTCCCTCAGACCCAAACGTTGAGCGATCGTCAACGCATTCGATCGCCCCGGAATGCCCCACAACAGTCGATAGGTGGGTGCCAGGGAAACATCATCAAACTCTACGGAGGCATTCTCAAACCGCTCATCCTGATACTTGAGTGCCTTCAACTCTCCAAAGTGAGTCGTGGCGATCGTCAGTCCAGCGTGATCTGCGAAATATTTCAGTAAAGCGATCGCCAACGCACTTCCCTCAGAGGGATCGGTTCCAGCTCCGACTTCGTCAAGAAGAACTAGGGTAAGAGGGGAAGGAGGAGAGATTGCAGATTGCAGATTGTAGATTGCAGATTGGGAATTCTCCGTGTCTCCGTGTCTCTCTATCTCCTCATCCTCCCTTACCTCCTCTGCTTCCCCATCTTCCCCATCTCCCCCATCTCCCTCTGTCCTTTCTGCCTCCTTGCACCTCGCACCTCGCACCTCGCACCTTACTCCCAGCGCCTCCAAAATTCGGCTGATCCGTCGAATGTGTCCAGAAAAGGTGGACAGGCTTTGTTGCAAGGATTGTTCATCGCCAATGTCGGCTAGCACCTGATCAAACCAGGGCAACTCGACGGGTTCACGGGCAGGCACAAATAGTCCCACCTTTGCCATCAAAACGGCTATGCCAAAGGTTTTCAGTGTGACGGTTTTGCCCCCGGTGTTGGGTCCAGTAATCGCAACCACACGAATATGGGGTTGCACCACTAAATCAACCGGGACAACCGGTTTCCCCTGCTCATGCTGCTGCTGCCAAACCAGAAGCGGATGGCGAAGCTGGCGGAGGGTGATGGGTTCGGATTTTGGATTGTAGATTGTAGATTTTAGATTGTTGGATTGAGGATTAGAGCCTGGTTCTGGGGCATTGGACTGATCGTCGGATTGTTCCAATCTACAATCTGCAATCTGCAATCTAAAATCACTGAACCGAGGCGGATTCGCCCCCAACCAGAAGCTATAGCGGGCACGGGCAGTAGCCAGATCCAGGGTGGTGGCGATCGCCAGTAGCCATTCCAAATCGGGCTTGACAACCGCCACTTTTTCGGTCAGGGCTTGGCGGATGGCTTCTTCTTCGACTTGCTCTTGCCGCTGCAGTTGGCGCAGTTGGTTGTTCAGGTTGACGGTTGCTTGCGGTTCAACATACAGCGTGGCACCGCTCATGGAGGTGTCGTGAACAATGCCAGGAATCGCATCTTTCTGCGGCGCTTTGACGGGGATCACAGACCGACCAGCGCGTTGGGTAATCAAGTGTTCTTGAACTGCACCCGCTTTGCGTTGCAGGATACTTTGCAAGATGCCGTAGACGCGATCGCGCCCCTGACGCAGTTGCTCCCGAATGCCTGCCAGCTTCGGACTGGCCCGATCCAGGACATCGCCCTGATCATCAATGCAGTGATGGATGTCCTGCTCTAGTTCCGGATAGGTTCGCAGATCCTGAACCAGATCATTCAAAACCAGCAAATCTGGATGGTCATCAATCACCCGCCGCAGCGTTCTTGCCCCAGCTAATGTAGTGGCGATCGTCAGCAACTCTTCGCCCAATAGAATCCCTTGGCGCTCTGCACGTTCCAAAAATTCGCCAATGTCGCCAATTCCGTCAAAACTCAACCCCCCTGTCAAGCGATTCTCTAGCTCATAAACGTCCCGCGTTTGCGCTAACAACGCCAGAGTTTCGTCTTGGCTAACGGGAATTTTCAGATTACGAGCCGCGATTGCACCCAGTTTTGTCGCCGCAAACGTTGAAAGGTGCTGGCAAAGCCGCGACCATTCCAAAAGTTCAAGAGTCTCCGCCTGTATCAAATTATCTAAAACGATGACTGCTCCTCCATTGTAGGGTAGAGGACAGGGGTCGAAGACTCGCTGCCGTTTACTCAACAGGTTGTAATGATTAAAAAGACGATAGAGTCGCAACAAGCGCGATCGCCCACAGCCATCCCCTCACCCCCTCACCCTACCCCCCTTCATGCTCCACCATAAACACATTGGCGTAGAGACTAGCTGTAATTTGCTGCCCCTGTTGCGTCAGCGAAAGATAACGAAGTGCATCCTGAATATACGGATGAATGTTCTGCCAGTAGAACTGAGGATAACTACGACGCAAATCTCCGGGATTCTGGTATCCCAGCACTTTGTTCATCCCCGTTTCCTCAAACTCGTAAAACAAAGCCGTAATTTTCCTCAAGTAACGCGGATCACTAAGCTGTCCAATCAAATCAGATGCTCTGACCAACCCTGGATAATTGATGGTGTCCTGATGGTCTTCAGCCGCTGGAACTGGAAAACGGGTCAGTTCAATGTTGCGTTTAATTGTCTCCGTATCGAGCAGCTTGTGCCCACCAAACCGCTCCTCAATAAATAACTTTCCCCGATCAACGTGATAGGCCGTGAGCGCTGCATCCGTAGCACCGGAGAGCAGGGAGATCATCGCTTCATCAATTCCAGTAGCACATAGATTACTTCGATCCTGTCGGCACACTCCCCGCACATAGCCAATATCATGGCAGGCAAGGGAAATGATGAAGTGTAACCAATCATCGGGTGAAACCCCACCTTCACGAATGTGCTTACCACGTAGCACCTCTTGCCCAACCAACGTGACTAAAATGGTGTGTTCAACGTCGTGATAGAGTGCATCGCTATTCGCAATATTTTCTAGAGCCATACCACCGGCCCAGGCAATGATGTCAGCGTAGTCAGATTTGAGATTGCCGTAGGTCTTTCGGTAACCTGCTTTTAGCTGTTGGACAAACGTGTTAATCAGGATTTCAGTGGCATTGAACATCGGTTGACCTCCAAGGGTCAGGCTTGAATAGATGGGGCGATGCGTTTTCTGCACAGAACTATGCCAATGCGTTTTCCCTGGTTGCACTACGCCGTGCTCTTCTCTGCAGCTAGGATAATACACTGACTCAGGTAGTGACCACAGCACAACTCACCTGTAATGTGACACCACAGGTGAGTAACAACATTATTAACAAACGCAGGGATTAAATGTTGACGTTAGCGGCATCCTGTAACGGAAGCCCTGTAAGTATTGCCAACAACCTCCACACCCCCCACAGACAGGTTCACCTGATAGGGACTTCCAGATACGCGCGAGGAACCCCTGATTTTAAAGGTTTGTCCTTTCCTGAGCTGAATCTTCTCGTTGAATACCTTATCAACAGAATCGTTCTGGTATTTCAGGTTCATTTGAATTGAGTAGAGTCCCTCATTCAAAGGGGTGATCGTTGCAACATAGGAACTGTATCCACTTGCTGAAAAGTCGGTGTTCCAGTTATGGCGGGCAATAGGGCCGGCTCCTGGAACTGAGACTTTCTTTTGCACCTGATAGCCAGGGCCACCGACAACTTTCAACCCTGAACAGGTTTGAGCGCTGACTGGTAGTGCAGCAAACACGATCGCACCGACCACAGCCGTTCTTCCAATCCAACTCAGCATATTGCCTCCGCAGTTAAACATCCTTTTGGAACTTTTTTTGGAGATAGGACTGACGCAAATGCTTCATAAAATACCGGATGAGGCTGCGTCTGGGTCAATCCCGCGCGATCGCACTATTTCTGCCAGGCGATCGGCACGCTGCCGTTCTTACTCTGCTTTTTGTCGTTCTTGCTTCACCAACTCCACCGCCCAGGGCAGTAATTGCCCTGCCTCATCCCACCAGCGCAGCCAATAGCCATCCCGTTCTTCTTTCTTGCCGCGCCAGGTGTCAAAGTTTGAAGCAATCAAATTCTCTGGCTGAATCCGCCCCGTGAGTTCTAAACTTTCGCGCAATGCGCCCGCAATCAGCGGTTGTCCAGTATTTTCCACAGGAGTATCATCCAGTATAAAGTCGGCGGGGGGCTTTTCCCAGGTGATGACCAATTCGGGGCGCTGACGAATGGGGGGATTGGGAGTAGCAACCATCGCAGGGATCTCAAGACGAAGACTTCTTTAGTGTATGGCTGAAAGTGATGGCGGTACTACGCCACCGGAAAATTTACAGCAAGCATCAATCTAAAATCCAAAATCCAAAATCTAAAATTCATTCTCCTCCCAAATAGGCTTCAATCACGGCTGGATTATCTCTAACTTCGGCTGGATCGCCGAGTGCAATGAGTTGACCAAAGTCGAGAACTGCAATGCGATCGCACAAGCCCATCACCAGCGGCACATGGTGTTCAATCAGTAGCACGGTCAGGTTGAACTGGCGGCGGATGGCGCGGATAAAGTCACTCAACTGCTGCTTTTCATTGGGATTCATGCCAGCAGCAGGCTCATCCAACAGCAACACGTTTGGGTTAAGGGCAAGGGCACGCGCAATTTCCAGCCGTCGCTGATCGCCATAGGCAAAGTTTTTGGCTTTTTCAGTGGCGCGATCGCCCAGTCCAACCAGGTTCAGCAGTTCATGGGCCGTCTCGTAGGTTTTGCGCTCCTCTTGCGGCGCAGGCGGTAGCCCCATCACACCGGTAAACAGACCACTGCGAGTGTGAATATGCTGCGCAATCATCACATTTTCCAGAGCAGTCAGATCGGCAAACAACCGAATATTTTGAAACGTTCGAGCAATACCCCGTGCAGCAATTTGAAAGGGACGCAGCCGAGAAATTTCCTCACCTTCGTGGAGCAGCTCTCCACTGGACGGTTGAATCAGACCCGTGACCAGATTAAACAGCGTCGTTTTACCCGCTCCATTGGGACCAATCAGCCCAAAAATCTCGCCTGGATGCACAGTAAACGAAACATGATTCACCGCCACCAGTCCACCAAAGCGGCGAGTCAATCCGTTCGCTTCCAGGACAACGGACGATTCAGGTTGGGCGATCGCATCCGTTGCCTGCGCTTGAATCATGATCTGAAGACCGTGTGTTGGGATACTTGCAATTCTGCCAGTCGAACGTGGCCATTCTCAAGCTGTAGTCTGTGATTTCTATTCATTCGCCAGACATATTTTGCTGACTGATTTGCTTATACAACGCTTCATCTAATTGCCCCTTGCCAGTTTGAAACAGCCATCGCTCTAACCGACGGTTTTGATCCGTAAACTGTTTAGATTGGTCATTCTGTTTTGCTACGACTAACCCATTGGAAATCAGTATTTCGTTGTAACCTTCAATGTTCTCGTTCGGTTTCGTGACAATCAATCCGCGATACCCCAGCCCCTCATTCACAGAGCTTTTTCCCTGGTGTTGAGGCAACGCTTCAAGTCGGCTGACAAATTCTTTGGCTTCTTGTGAGGTTAGCTCCCACTGGGGATTGGGTCTACCGCTAAATACATCCAGTTCTACTTGCATTTTTTCACCTCCTGAAAACGGGGTAACACATCCAAGTAAAGCAAGGAAAGTTAGGGAAAAGAATAAACCTGTAGTCTTTCCAGAAGTGGATTGAAGAAGTGAATTGGTTCGTTTCATAATAGAACACACAAACTAGCGTTAGCGTCACTGCAACTCGGCGATCGCCTGATTTATACCTGCTTGAAATGACGTTCAAAACGACTGGTAAGTTGCGGCGAAATGGCTATGGCTTTTAGGTTTGGATCGTGTTTTTTATACTTTTGAAAGTTATTAAAAGATAATGCCTTTAAGTTTAAATCGCCTGCATCTCTTGATCCACCTCAACATCAACGACACCGGACACACTCTTTAGTTCTTGCATCCTGGATTGAGAAGCTTCGCCAGTAATGATGCCAGTACCAGGCAGCACGTTATTCACTTGCATTCCCATTGATTGTAAAGCGGTGGCTACAGACTGAATTTCTAGTCGATGTTGGTCATCAACCGTGACGATAATCTGCTCTACGTGTTCGTCAGACATACCTGACCTCCTGTTAGCTATATTCCTTGGGCAACTGCCTTCACTATAGCTATCGCGAAGTGCTGAGTGTCTCAGCTTCAGGTACTGATTTAAGGGTGGGCAATGCCCACCCTTAGTTAGGCTGGCGTTACTGCGGGGACTGTGCCAGACCGCTACCTACATCCGCGCTGGGTAACGGCATCCGCCTGGCTGTCCAGATTAGATAGAGCCACAGTAATGGGCCACGAACGCCGTATGCCTGGGAATACAGGGCCGCAATCCCGGCCACATGCGGAGTCGCCATGCTCGTACCTCTGAAAGACGCATAACGTCCTTTATTCATCGGTACCGATGAGTACACTGCGACTCCAGGAGCCGCGATATCGACACTCGCTCCTAAGTCTGGGCCAGAGGTAGCTGAGAAGGAAGCCAACTGCAGTCCACTATCAATGGCTGCAACGGACATAATTGATGGGCTATTGGCGGGTTGTCCAACCGTACCGGGGGGCATGGAAACTTGTTGTCGATGGTTGCCTGCGGCAGCCACAATCAAGCACCCATTTTCCAGGGCCCGGCGACCGACCGTTTCATAGGCCGTTGACGGGGTAGGCACCGTATTTCCTAACGACATCGAGATCACCTGACACTGATTGGCGATCGCCCATTCCATCCCAGCCAGAATCCAGGCACCATTCCCACTACCAGAATTGCTCAGAACCTTGCCCACATAAATGGTCGATTCGTAGGCGACCCCATACCGGCGGCCGTTCAGATCCTTAAATCCACAGGCCGTGCCAATGCAGTGAGTGCCGTGACCTTGCCCATCCTGAACCTCTTCTCCCGGTACGAACGACTGTGACACAATCGATCGCCCCCTAAAATCGGGATGGTTCAGATCCATGCCCGTATCCAGTACAGCCACTCTAATCCCCCGCCCGGTATAGCGTGAGGTGGTCGCTTTGGTTGCCTTCAAGCCCCAGGTAGATTGGGCATCGTCAGCAAATACCGCCATTGGCTGCGCTCCATTCCCGGTCTCGTGCGGTGCTGTTGTGGCAACCTTCTGATACAGGTGATCGGCGGCATCGCGATAGCCCTGCAAATAATCTTTCTGTAATTCAACCTCAAGGGCGTAGAAGACCCGCTCTGGTTCAACGGCCAAAATCGCTGACTCCTCGCCTGCGGCGGACATCACTCTGCTCAAAGCCTCATCGTCCATCGAGACGACGGCCACTCCTAGAGTGGGGAACACTGCCCCACCCACTTCGTCGAGTTGACTCAGGTCTAGCGCAGACTCTGGGAAGTCTGCCGCATTGAGGAGTCCTGCAATGCCAGCCTGATCTCTCAGGGCAGCCACCCCTTCCGTTACGGAATTATCGCGGAACGTAACAATGTATCGTCCTGTTGTTTCATCTGCCTGGGCGGAGTTTGGAACGGAAAAACTAGCTTGTTCAGACATAAACACCTTTTATTGATTGTTTGACGGTTGTGATCGGTAATCCAACACTTCTCGGTTTGTGTTGTCAATTTAGAGATCCCCCCCAATCCCCCTTGGCAAGGGGGGCTTTCAAACCAAGACTGGTAGGGGTTCCCCCTTAATAAGGGGGGCTAGGGGGGAGAGCGCAGAGCGCACGCTTCGCGAACGATGCAGAGGCTTCAGAGCTTCTACAAATAGTCCACAGATCGGGTACGGCAGCGTTTAATTAATCTTTTGACTTCGACAGGTGTAGAAGTAACCGCAGAAGATGGTGTATGGCCCGCGATCGCAGGTAGCTGGGTTAGAAATAACTTTGCCACTGTTGTCAACATTCCGAACAGCTGTTGAACCGGGTTTGTGTGCCCAATACCCTTCCCGCATCAGGCGATACCAGTGAAAATCATTAAAGCCTGGACCGGGTGCAATCACCAATGCCACCAGATAGCGAGGTGCCTCCGAATCTGGGAAGCAATCATAGCGGCGATGCAATCCGTCGCATAGGGCAGCACGGGTTACTTCTGCACAGTTAATGGCAGTGTACATATGACCGCAACCCCGCCCAGGCTGGGCGAAGGTATCTGTACGCTTATTGCTCGCATAGTTATAGCAGTTGTTGCGTGAGCGGATGTTAGGGTCATTGTTCCAGAACCCAGGATTGTAAGGCGATGTATCATAGGTACAGGACGCCGCTATCTCAACGGGTGCCTCCACTGCCATCATCTGAGGCAATCCTTCAACATCGGGAACGGATACTCGACTTGTGGTCTCTAGCTGCTGTTGCAGGAAACTCTGGAGCATTTCTCCCAGGGGCAATCCCCCTTCGCTGATAGAAGCGGATTCTGGAGAGATTTCAGCACTACTCATAGAGCTAATCAAACGCTCAGCAATCTCGTTTGCTTTAGAACTAGTAGCACCAGAACCCGCCGCCATATACATGCTGGCGGGCAGTTCAAAGTCTTTAGACAGCTCATCAGAAAGGGGTTCAATCATCAGACCCCGAAACCCTAATCCAGCTTCTACTGGTGCTGTCTGGGACACAACAGTACGATTTTTGGCAATCTCTTTAAGCATTGTGCGAGCTTCTTGCTCGTCTGTAATAATCCATTCAGGGTCGGGTCTTCCAGAAAAGACATTGGCAGTAATTCGTAGCATCAATCATCTCCTAGCTTGTAAACGAATACGCCATCGATTGAATTTGCTATTCCGCAATGGTTTGATTATGCCTGTAGCGATCGCACCTCGACACTACCCTTACGGGTGATTTCCCGCTGTCAACAAATATTGGCGAATCAGGGAGCCTGCACCAAGCCCTGAACCAACATCAACGGAAGGTAAGGGCAATCGTCGCGCCAATCGCGCCAGCAAATTCCAGAAATCTTGTCCTCTCAGTCCAGTTGCCTCGGCATGAAGCGCAGCAATACCGGTCAGATGAGGCGCATCTATTTGTGCAGTAGAAAATTGATGCTTACGCTGTTGCGATCGCATCCTCCGCAGAATGCTAATTTTTGGGGTTCTCCGATAAGTTGAAATACTTTTCGGTTGATCGATCAACTCGTTAATTTAGATTGACAAACCACTAAGAGCGAATTTCGACAGCTTGCGCTGTGAGAGCCATGCTGTCGAAGTTAGACGGTTGTCCGCTGATCTGAACGCGAACTCCGGGCTTCAAGCTCCAGGGATTGATGGTGTTACCCTGTTGAGTCACCGTTGTGTTGGCTTGCAGAGCCACATAATAGCGCCCCGAATTTGTCGTGACCGTCAATTGCAAGGGCGATGTTTCCATCACTTGTTCAACAGTGCCTTCAATGATCATGGCAATTTGGGGCGTGGCAGCGGTGGGCGTGGATGAAACCGATTGATCAGAAGAAACTGATTGATTGGGATCGTAGATGCTCATAGCAGCGGGTTCCTGGACGGTGGGCAGCGGAGAAGGCGCGGCTTGATAGCTTGTGCAAGCCAGCAACAGTGAACCCACGCCGATCAAACTGCCCCAGAGAATGGTGTTGAAGTGCATATCCTATCGTACTCCTGGAAAAAGATTGTTGTGCGCGATCGCGCCTGATCTCTATTAAGCCTGCTGCTGCATCAATCGTCGGGATGGTTTCCAGAACTGATACAAAACCGGGTCGCGGCGATTTCACCCCTCTCCGCCGCGACCTGTCTATGATCGGTCTAGCAGGGAATATTTCGCCAAGCTAGCATATTGTCGAATACGGGTTTGGTGATCCGGGTCGCGCTGTTGGGACAACCACCATAGGCATGCACACCCACCGCATGACGTTCACCATTCAGAAAGCGCCAAACTGGGCTACCACTCTGTCCGCCAATGGTATCAATCATGTAGTAGATCTTGAGATCTTCAACGCGACTGATCGACCCTGCATTGAACCACATCGTGCCAACGGGCTTGTCTGCGGGATAGCCAGCCGTATTCACAAACAAGTTGTTGAGCGAGTCGTTGGAGAGGTGAGCAAAGCCAAACCAGCCGACTCGATTGCCCAAATTGCAGTTGGGCAGAATGATGGCACCGTAGTCAAATTCGGGTTTGCTGTCTTGAGTCCAACCCGTGACACTGCGGAAGGAAGTGCCCACTTGAGAACCATAGGGACGAGCATTGCCATCCATGCCAGGCACAACTTCGATCGAACGTGCCCAGCCGCCATTGGCTCTGCTGAAAACACAGTGTCCTGCCGTCATGACCGTGCGAGCACCGATAAACCAACCGGTGCCAACAAATTGAGCACCATCGGGAAAGGTAATGAACAGTTTGCAAATCCAGCGCCAGGGCAGGTTGGTCGCAGGGGTAATGCGAGTGCGATCGTCGGCACCACATACAGTTTCTGGAGACAAATACACAGTAGCAGCCGCATCGGGCAAATTAGCAAGGGCAGGTGCGCCAACACCATCAGCACTGACTTCACCAAGTGCTCGAGTGGGATCAAACCCAGCAACCATTTCAATCTCACCTTGAGTCGATTCGCCCTGAAAGTCTGTTGCAATCAGTGATTCTCCGCTCAATGTGCTACCGTCGCTTGATACTGCTTCGTGCAGTTTGGCAGCAACGGTTGCTTGCTGCTCAGAGGAAACCGTTTCGTGCATTCCCATGTTTATTCTTCTCCTTAGATTTGATAGTTTTCACGTGGATGCAGTACGAGATTAATCAGGGAGTCAGAAGTCAGAATCCAGAATTCAGGAGGTTTTTGCTGTTTTGGCGGCAGCTGAATTCTGACTAATGCGGTCGTTCACTTAGAGAACGTATATCGCTGCAGATAACCTGCATGATTGATGCCGTGATGCTCGTGTAGTCGGTCTGTATCTCTTTCGATTGTGGCTGGGGCGATCGCGATCTGACGGTACCCGCAGGGGGTGATTTTGCTTGTTCGCCAATTATTAGGCAGCACAAAACAGCCGCAGGCATGCAGCTTGAGGGTGAGTATAAAGCAAGACGAAGCGAAACGTCGTTCCACTTCGTCCTGCACTCAATTCATTTTCAGCGATGCTGAGCCAGAATCGTTAGCGCTTGATCAGCAAAGATTTGACTTTCCGCAACCCTCTTCTCACGACGCTCTCAGGTTGCTCACCTGTGGAAACATCCTCATCAGCAGAACGTGCCCGGAAAATCGTCGAATGATCGCCTTTGAGCTGCTTCACCTCACTTGCAGGGCGTCCATTGCTGTAGTAGTAAAGTGCTAACGATTTCCGAGTCCAACCCTCAGGACAGGTGACCGGATCAGGATGTCCGTGGTAGGAGAAATCATTGGTATTAAAAATCACACATCGATTGAAAATTGGCAGAATTTTTTTATAGGAGCGAGTCATGTCCTTATCCCATAGCTCCAGGTGCCCCCCATATTCTTCCTGCCAATCGCGATTGAGATAAAGCAGCAGATTCAACCGACGGTCTAACTTCAACTTGCTACTTTTGTTGAAATCAACGTGCATTTTTAGATATCCACCCGGTTCAATCTGATGCAAACCACCCCCTTCAAAATGAGGATCGGGAATAATCCCGTCAATACCGGTTAACATCTCCAGGAATTGAATAAAGGTTGAAGAATTCAACTGATACAGCACAAGACAGGTTGCATCACCCATCCGCTGTTCATTGGCAGACGCTAGCTTTCGCTCTGCAGGATTACTAAATGATTGCCAATCAATCTCGCGAGGTTTGGGAAACTCTTTCAAAACCTCGTCCAGGATCAACTCAGGCAAAAAGTTATCGATGACGACGTGTTGGAATGGTTCAGCGTTCTGGTATTCCTCACGGTACCGAAGCACTAGGTCTGCCAGGTATTGTGGATCTAGGCGAAACTTTAAGGTTTCAGTTGCTTGCATTGAATTGCCTCAAGCTCTTTTAGAAGAGTGAACATGTGATCAACTGGTAAGAGATGGTATCCAGGGACTTGCAGACAAACAAAGTACCATCAATACCACAATCTGTACGGGCGAACGGCCGTTCGCCCCTACCTGCACCACTGGGATGTTAAACCACGTCCAGCTCGGAATCTGTAGCTTTCCCTTAAGAAAAACTCCAGGTCTGGACGTGGACAAGGTTTATTTTCATGCATGTCCCTTACGGGTTAACCAACCTAAAGCAAATTCCAGGGCAGCTATTCAGACCACATCTCTGCCTGCATGATGTCTATGACTGGAGTTTAACTTAAGTTTAGGGGCAGGCAAATGGATAGCTAGACTACTGTCTTGAATTTTACTGAGTATTTGATTTTGTTGAGGATTTGATAAAGCGTTTGTTCATAAACTCAGTAAATTCCGCTGAGATTAGATGGATGTCCTGGTTAACTACTCTTTGAGTACTACCCTTCAAGAATTTGCAGCCGAATGGTGCGATCGCCCGTCTCATCCAGGGACGTCTCAATCACTTCGTTGGACAAACATCCCAAACAGCTTAGTAGTGTTCTGAGCTGAGGGGTACTCTCGCCACTATCGAGATAGACCCGCTCGGTTAAACTATTCAGCCGCTTCCAGGTGAGGTAAAGCTTGACGGCCGTTTGCTCCAGTTGGGCAGCTTGATTGACCAAATCTGCTGTGGAACTGAGGCAGCCGATGCGGAGGGCTTCTTCGAGTGCCAATTCCAAATTGAGTGATCCATTCGACAAGGCCTGCACTCGCGTAGCGGCTTCCAGGTATTTGGCTAGATAACGGGCTTCGGCTGTCACCTGTTTCAAAGTGTCTATATCTGGGCTTTCGGCGACAGCAGCGCACAGCGTCGTTTGATGCGTCTCCGGAAGCTTCTGCATTTCCTTGACCAGGGGAGCAAGATAGCGAGTTGGCAAGGTCTGATCGGACGCTTTTTCCCGCACGGCTGCTGGGAGCAGATCAGAGGTCATTGCAGTCCACTCATCAGAGAGCTGGCGCACTTCACGACGGGTGATCCGGCGATCGCCCCGCCGTGCGGCATCGCTGACAATTTGCTGCACTTCTGGATCGGCTTGTGCGGTTTCAACAAACGCCCGCTTGCTGAACTGGTTGACATCCTCCGGCTCTAAATAGCCACCCTGCAACAACGTGTCGGCACCATTGGCTAGCTCAATCAGTGAATACGCCTGGCTTTTGCTAATCTCGCGATCGCTTAACCAATTCAGGAAACCGGTTCCCCGTCCGTCTCCATTACGCTTTTCGCGATCGCGCACCGCCCGCAAAATTCGTCCGCGCCAAATATCAGCCTGCAAATTGCAGCGATCGCAGATCTGCCAGGCCTGGTCAATCTGCTGCTGAAAATCAGCATCGGGAATGAGATCGTCCTCTGGATCGGGAAGCTGAAAATGGAGATTGGCGATCGCCTCTGGGCTGGAAGATACCCGACGCATCTGGACGATATTGGAGGAACTGGCAGCTTGAACCATGCGCTTACTTCGGATCTCAACAGCCGGATTATTATTGCATGCTTAGTCAAATCCAGACGTAAAGAGATCATTGCGAGTCTTGTGCGATCGTCGATCACTATAAAGCGTTCTGACCACGCCTGCAGCCGTCTTCGCGCATGGTGGACAGGGGAACGAATTTGAGGGCGGCGATGCCCGGTATAGTGTCAAGCCGTGATTCCGAAATGGCTGCCGTCCAGGAACGGTTCAACTTAACGGATGCGATCGGCGATCGCTTCTTTACCAAAGGGTTTGAGAACCTGCCAGCCTTAACGGATGCCGATCAAACAGCCCTGGCGCATCTTCAGCAGCGGTTTTTTGAGCATCGAGACCGTAGCTCTTTGCCTTAAAATTTGCAGCGCATGTCATGATTCCCTCATCCATGTCTCAAAATTGGTAACTCATGACCTGAATCACCATGCCGCTCTTAGGTAAATCTTGAGGTTGGAGCGCAATTGAGCTACCAGTCCGGCGGACGGTAGTTCCACTCATGAGTTTCAGGAAATCGTCTACTGGCACAATGTCACAGCTATCTTTCGCGGTTGCCCTGGTACGGAAGTGGGTTGGAATAATGACTTTGGGATTTAAGACCTCAATAGCCTGCTTTGCCTCTTCGGGTCCATAGGCCTTAGCTCCGTTGCCGACTGGAATCAGCAGCACATCTGGACGCCCCATCAGAATCTTTTGTTCAGTGGAGATGGGAGCCGCCGCCCCGCCCAAGTGCAGTACATTAATCCCGGCTTGTTGCCACTTCCAGGCCACGTTGACACCAAACCGCTTACCACCCATGCGATCGTGGTCTGTACTGATGCCCTGAATTTGCCTACCCCCGATCTGATAGGCTCCTGCTTCATACAGCAAGCGGGGGTTTCCAGGAACAACTTCCACGGCCCCCTCATCCAGCAATTGACTGCTGATTAAAACCAAATCCGTCGCCACCCTGGGAGTGCGATAGCCTGCTGTACAGCCCTTGGCGCGAAATGGATTGACTAAAATTCGCGTTCCGCCACCTGTGAACAGAAAACAGGTGTGCCCCAACCACTGAACAGAAAGGGGAACGCGTTGAGCCTGGTAGCTCTCAAATTTTGACCCAACTCCCATGCCAAGCGCTGTTAAAAAACTCGCTCCTGTAAAGCGCATCAACTGCCGCCGTTTCATAGTCTCCTCATCTAACCACTATTGAATTGAGAATGATGAGTGATGAATCTTAAGTTGGAGTTGGTGGAAATCCACCGAAATTCAGCACTCAAAATTCAAAATTCATCATTTACTGATTGAGGCAAGAAAGTTCCGCAGAAGCGGTTTACCCACAGCCGTTAGCACACTTTCGGGGTGAAACTGCACGCCTTGAATGTGAGGATAGTGCCGATGTCTCACGCCCATAATGGTGCCGTCATCAACCCACGCGGTGATTTCTAGCACCTCCGGTAACTCTTGCCGCTCAATCACCAAACTATGATACCGAGTTGCGGTCAACGGATTTTCGAGTTCTTGAAAAACACCAAGCCCGGTATGGTGAACTTGAGACGTTTTACCGTGCATCAGAACAGGCGCAGAGACGATCTTGCCGCCAAAGACTTGACCAATACTTTGGTGCCCCAGACAAACGCCCAGGATAGGAAACTGTGGTCCTAATTCTGCAATCAAACTGAGGGAAACCCCTGCATCATCCGGGCGGCCAGGGCCAGGAGAAATCACAATGCCATCGGGCTGGAGCTGGCGAATCTGTTCGAGGGAGATTTGGTCGTTCCGGTATACCTGAATTTCGGTTGCGACTGGAAACTCCGCGCCAAGCTCACCCAAATACTGGACCAGGTTATAGGTAAAGCTATCGTAGTTATCAATAACAAGAATCAAAGGATTCCACTCCTGGTTGGGGCGGACTTGGGACATAGGAATTAGAGAATAGGGGCTAGGGATTTTAGATTGCAGATTTTAGATTGGAAATTCTCCCCATCTCCTCACTCCTCACGATTCACGCGGTTAGCCTGCTTATCTTACGCTGAAATCGTTTGGAGTAGAAGCCACAGCTTTAGCCATAGTTTAGGTAGCATCAGTGATCCGGCGACACTCACGGCTACCAAGGCTGAGATGAGTACGGCTGCAGCGGCACAGTCTTTAGCAATCTTGGCCAGGTCGTGGTAAGTTTGCTTGACGGTTAAATCGACTACCGACTCGATCGCCGTATTCAATAGCTCCATCGTCAGCACCGCTCCAACGGTTAGCCCGATAATTGCCATTTCTACAGCCGTTAGCTGCAGAAAAACGCCCAAACTAACGGCCAACGCGGCCACGAAAACATGAATACGAAAGTTGCGCTGAGTCTGGAATGCATAGCTGACACCAGACCAGGCATATTTGAAGCTAATTAACAGACTAGGGGCGACTCGCCATGACAATTCCCGGTTTAACTTCATTCCCTGCACTACCTTGCCATTAGGGGACTCGGGGTTTTGAGTTTGGAGTTCAGGAGGCATAGATTGCATCGTGTTAATTATTGAATCAGACTGAAGAAGCTGTTTTCCGGGAAATACGAACTTACCTGAATGAGCAGGCTGCTCTTAGTTTGCCTGAATGCTAGAGAAAATTCTAGCTGGATGCCATTGAAAGACCAACCGTATCGAGCAAAGTCTGTTGTTTGGATAGCATCCGAACCAGACTTTCATGATCGGGATGATCCCAGCCCAATAAATGGAGCAACGCGTGGCTGGCTAGCCATGCAAGCTCTGTTCTCAATAGGTGCCCCTGGGTTTGAGCCTGTTGCCGAGCCGTATCGACTGAAATGATAATGTCGCCAAGGTAGAGCGGTAGATCGGATTGAAGAGCATCTGGTTGTGGACAGTGCGTTTCTAGAGCGGCAAAGGCCAGCACATCAGTCGGCTGATCTTGCTGCCGGTACTGGGCATTGAGGGACTGAATGTCGCGATCGCTGGTCAATCTCAAACTCAACTCATAGGACTGAATTGGAGATAAGTTGGGCTGTAGCGTTTCCAGCCAACGGTGAAACCAGAATGACCAGGTTTCTAGAGCAATGGGGTATGACTCCAGGGAAGCGCGATCGCCAACCGGGAACGTTGCCTCCTGATCCCAACCATCAGCTTCTGTCAAACAATCCTGGATGCACACCTCGACCTGAATTCCCATCGACTTGTATTCCAATTCCTCAGCGAGTTAAGTAAGAAAGCCCAATCAGCAATGTTAGCAACCCAATTGACGTCAGCACAAAATGCCGGAGGGACTTCCCCCGCTTGCGCACCATATTCCGCATCGCTAGCTTAACGTAACTCGCTTTAGGCTCATCAGTTCCTGTTTCGGGCGCTGTCTGGGGTGCTGTTTCGGGAGAACTGGATGTTTCCGCAGGTGTTTGTGATTCCATCGCTTTTGCCATAAGTGTGCAGATGTTCTACGGGTGAGACACTATCCTAGCCCCTAGCCCCTAATTCCTAACCCCTAGTCCCTACGGATCAAGCATCCACAAGCTGAACTTCTTGATGAAGATAGGACTGGATAAATGAATCCAAATTGCCGTTCATCACATCTGCGATCGCCGTTGTCTCCTCACCCGTTCGCAAGTCCTTCACCATTTGATAGGGGTGAAACACGTAGTTGCGGATCTGGTTGCCCCAGGAGGCTTCGACGATATCGCCGCGAATGTCAGCAATTTCCTTGGCTTTCTGCTCCTGGGCAACCACGAGCAGTTTGGCTTTCAGAATCGTCAGGGCTTTATCTTTGTTTTGGAGCTGCGATCGCTCTTCCGTACAGCGGACGGCGATCCCGGTTGGAATGTGCAGAATCCGAACCGCCGTTTCCACCTTGTTGACGTTCTGTCCACCCTTACCGCCCGCGCGCGAGGTGGTAATTTCCAGGTCTTTCTCTGGAATCTCCAAATGAACCGTGTTATCGATGATCGGCATCACCTCCACCCCGGCAAAACTGGTCTGCCGCTTGCCGTTCGCATTAAAGGGTGAAATTCGCACCAGGCGATGCGTTCCTTTTTCGGATTTCAGGTATCCATAGGCGTAGCGTCCCTCAACCTCAAGGGTGGCAGATTTGATCCCGGCCTCATCTCCCTCAGACAGTTCTGCCAGGTGAACCTTGTAGCGATGATCCTCTGCCCAGCGGGTATACATGCGCAGCAGCATCTCTGCCCAATCCTGGGCGTCCGTTCCGCCTGCACCCGCGTTGATGGTCAAAACAGCTCCCTTTGAGTCGTAGGGGCCGGACAATAGCTGCTGTAGCTCCCATTGGTCGAGTTCCCGGTTAAGCAGGGTAACGTTCGATTCCGCTTCGTGGAGGAGCGCCTCGTCCTGTTCAGACTCCAGCAGCTCAATCACGACTCTGGCATCCTCCAGGCTCGATTTCCACTCGTCTAGCTGCTGCAGGTGAGATTTCAGGTCATTCAACTCTTGCAGGGTCTGTTGAGCCGCCGCCTGGTCATCCCAAAAGTCTGGCTGAGCCGCAATCTGCTCCAGGTCTTGAATTTTGGCAGTCAGGGCAGGAACGTCAAAGATAGTCCTGAGCTTTGCCCAGCGATCGCACAACGTTTCAATCTCACGTTTAATCTCAAGCACTTCCATCATGTCTTTAAATCTATAATCCTGTATTCACAAACAGTAACACTGTTGTAGCACGGCTACTGTAGCAGGAGAGAACTATACAACGGCATGTAACTTAAAGCGGGAAAATTTTAACCTAAGATCGGCTGAAATCCTTGTGGACTGGAATCGTTGTCCCATGAGACTTTCCGCCTTAAAACATACGCCAATTGGGGTAATCGAGCTGTTAGCTTGCATTAAAACTTTTCTCCAGTCCTGACAAAAAGGTTATCCTCGGAGAAAACTCAAATTAGCCAGAATTGCCGAAATGATCTCTAATCCATTTATCGTTGGTAAGCCCACATCTTTTGACTATTTCATCGGGCGAGCTGCCGCAATTGAAACCGCATTCGATCAGATTTTGAGTCAGAGCAATCTGGCGATTTGGGGTGGTCCCGGTGTTGGTAAATCGTCTTTTTTGGAATATCTGGCGTCACCCAAAGCATGGCAACTGCGGGGACACGATCCTACTAGGGCGGCGATCGTCCTGTTGAGTTGTCAGAGCATCAACCCTTTCAATGCAGCTGGTTTTTGGCAAGAGGTTTTGAGCCTGCTACAAGACGCTCTGGAGGGCGAACCGGACTTACAGGCTGAAGTGGGTGCTTTACTGGAGAAAGAGAAGGTAAACAAAGACAGTTTGCGAAAAATTCTGCGCCAGATTGGCAAGAAGGACAAGTTTCTAGTGTTGCTGCTAGATGACTACCATGAGGCACTACGTTCTCAGGAAGGTTACACCGAGGAAGATATTGCTGCCTTCTTAAGCGATTGCCGCAATCTGGCTTCCCACTCAAAGGAGCGCCAATATCTATCGGTGGTGGTTACTTCCTTACGGCGTTTGAATGAGCTGGGTCCCAGATTACAGCCCGATGGCTCTCCCTGGTATAACCACTATCTGTTTCAGCCACTCAAGCCATTTACTGAAACCGAAGTGGCAGCATTACTAGGCTGCATGCCAATGACTCCTGCTTTACGAGAAAGCATCCGGGAAATGTGCGGTGGGCATCCTGCCCTGCTCCAGAATGCGGGGCATCTGCTCTATCGGGAACTACAGGCAAAACATATCCCTGACCCAAAAGCTTTTGCTGGAGATTTTCAGAGTCAAACGGAGCAATTTTTTGAAGCATTTTGGGCACTCGCAAATGAAACTGAACAGACACTCATGATGCTGATTGCGCTTTTAGATTTGAAAGGTCGATTGCAAAAGAAGCGTTATGACTTGGGAGATGTTGATATTATTTTTAGCCAGAAAGAACGGGAATTGCGGGATCTAGAGGAACGGGGGATTGTTGTTCGCAAGGTGCAGGCAGATCAGCCCATCTATTCTTTTGCCTCGTCGATTATGGAATGGTGGGTGGTCAAGGAGATTGAAAAAATTGGCAGGAGCGATGAGATGACGTTGCAACAGCGGCAGAAAGTGTTTCTCAATATGATGAGTGGTAAACAAGCAGAGAAAGTTACAAACGCGACGCGCTGGTTGTGGCAGCATAAGGAGGAAGTTCCTTCCCTGCTGGAATGGATGGGGAAGGTGTCGGCGGCGTTTCCGAAGGGGCTGATTTAGGGCTAGTCTGGCTAAATTGGGTCAGGAATTAATATGAATTCAACAGGTCCAAAAAATCCCTACATTATTGGTCGTCCGATTACTGAACCGGAACTGTTTTATGGGCGCGAGGTACTGTTCCAATTCATTGAGGATAATCTGCTTCAAGGCGTTCAGGTGATTCTATTGCACGGTCAGCGCCGGATCGGTAAATCATCAGTACTGGCTCAGATTCCTAACGTCGTCAGGTTGGAGCAGTTTGTTTTTGTTCCTCTGTCGTTAGAAGGCAAAAGCCAGAAGTCCCTGAATGAAGTTTTGTATGAGCTTGCCAGAGATATTTTGGAGCACGTTGACCTGCTAGAAAACAAAGTATCATTGCCTACCAGAGAAGATTTGGACAAAGATCAACAAATCTTTGCCGATCAGTTTTTGCCTCAAGTTTGTGAAGCATTAGGCGATAGAAATCTAGTGCTGCTGTTGGATGAATTTGATGCGCTGGGTGATCACAAACCCGATGCTGCAATTAATCACTTCTTTCCCTACCTTCAGTCAATCGTTCGTGAAAAAGAAAAACTCTTTATCATCCCAGTTGTAGGGCGACGGCTGGATGATATGCCGAACTTGCTCAGCCTATTTCGGGAAGCGCCGAGTCAGGAAATTGGACTACTGGACAGACGTAGTGCAGAACGATTGATCACGAAACTTGTTAAAGGGGTATTGGAATATGAAGCTGATGCCATTGATGCAATTTTAGAACTATCAGCAGGACACCCCTATTTTACGCAAGTCATCTGTTTTGCCCTATTTGTCGGTGCTAGAGAGGAGCAGTGTTGGCAGGTTACTCGTGCAAATGTAGAAAAAGTTGTTGATTGGGCAATTGAAATCGGTGAGGGAGGCTTGGCTTGGTTTTGGGATGGATTACCAATTCCAGAACGTTTAGTCTTTCTGGCAACAGCAGAAACTCAGCAGACAAAGATTTCAAATTCGACTACGGGGGATAGAGTTTCTGATTTTAAGTTTGTATTAGAAGGAGAGCCTTTAGAACTCCTACAGAAATATGGAATTATCCTAACTAAGCAGTTGCAAAAAGCAGAGGTTCAATTACTTGAGTGGAATTTTTTAGAACATTTAGGAACTACTGTAGATCCTAATTCACTCAGCTTTTATAAAGTGACCATTGAATTAGTTCGCCGCTGGTTAGTAAAACGGTATACTTTGAGACAAGAAATAAGAGAACTGGAAAACCTTGCTCCAGAAGTCCAGCCTATCTATGAAGAAGCCAACCGTTTACTTCAACGTGGTGATGCGTCGAGTGCAATTAAGCAGTACGAGCAAATTCTAGCAATAAACCCCAACTATATTAGTGCTTTGTTTGATTTGGCTGAGGGATACCTGGATATAGAGGAATTTGACAAAGCAGTAGAACTTTATACACGGACAAACCGGATCAATCCAATACGCACCGACGAGGGACGCTTACAGCTTCAACAAAAAAGAAACAAGTCATCTGTAGCAGCAAAAGGTAGGCTAGATGGGCGCTATCGTGTTGTTGAAGTCTTGGGTTTCGGTTCATCTGCTCAAACTTATGTCGCTGAGGACACCCACCGACCTGGTAATCCCAAGTGTGTGCTCAAACATCTGAAGCCTGCCAGGACTGACCCTGATTTTCTGCCAACAGCAAGACGTTTATTCAATAGCGAAGCCGAGACATTAGAACAGCTAGGAAACCACGATCAGATTCCTCGCTTGATTGCTTATTTTGAGGAGAATCAGGAGTTTTACCTGGTTCAGGAGTTTATCGAAGGAAACCCACTTAGCGCTGAATTGCCTCTGGGACTTCAATGGACTGAAGGTCAAGTCGTTCAGCTATTGAAAGAAGTTTTGAGCATCCTGGAATTTGTTCACAGCAAAGGAGTCATCCATCGTGACATTAAGCCTGATAACTTGATCCGCCGTCACTTAGATCGCAAGCTTGTTCTAATCGATTTTGGTGCTGTTAAGCAAATTGCACAGGCATTGGTTAATTTGCAAGAACAGCCCGATTCAACGATCGCGATCGCAACTTCAGGATATCTGCCGACTGAACAAAGCCAGGGTAAGCCACGTTTCAACAGTGATATTTATGCTTTGGGCATCATTGGCATTCAAGCGTTAACCGGGCTAAGTCCTAATGACCTTCAGGAAGACAGTAATACGGGAGAAATTGTCTGGGAACATCTAATATCCGTTAGCCCCGGACTGGCTAAGATTTTGACTCAGATGGTGCGTTACCACTTTAAGGATCGTTACCAGAGAGCAATGGAAGTGTTACATGATTTAGAGGAACTGAGTTTATGGGGTGTTAACGTTACTCTACGGCAGTCTACTTATCCAGACATTGCTGATTCAAGGTATGAATCAACGATGATGGTTGAAAGTCCTGAAAACTCATCTGGAATTTTGCGAAATAATACTGCCACTCAGCAACACCCTTCTCGATACAAGAATGGGCTAAAAGTTATTATTGCCCTTCTGAGTTTACTTGCTCTACCGATAATCTACACGCGATGGCAAGTATACAAAACTGCACAGACGGTTCTAAATGAAACCAGGTTTTTACTAGAGCAAGGAAAATATGAAACCTGTGTGAATCGCGCAAAAATGGCTTCTCCAGACTCGCATTTCTATGTCGATGTCCAAAATCTTTTGTACACATGCCAACTTGCTCAAGCTAAAAAACTTGCAGCGGAAAGAAAGTTTAAAGAGGCGATTACCAAAGCTAATCAAATTCCTGCAAATTCTACCTCCTATCAAGAAGCTCGAAAGCTCATTGAGCAATGGTTATCAGCGGCTGACTAAAGGTGGAAATTGAAGATTGGTGAGAATGAGTGCGTTGGGCTTGTTAAGCGGATGAGCAACTAGCGTTGCTTGCCGATGGCTGGTTCAGGTGTGTCAAGGAATTAGCCAGTGCATTGGGGGTGAGTCATGAACAAGACTACCCTTAACGACGGGACAATGACATGACAATCTGCAGCACATACCAGAACAGTAATGCGACTGAGGCGAATAGCTCCAGCGAAGCGGCGACATACTGGTTGGTTGAATAGTGATGCAGCACATTGGAGGTGTCGTACAGAATCGCGCCTGCTGCAAACACAACCATGATGAACGAGAAGAAGAGACCCAACGTGAAGCCGAACAATGCACTACAAATAATCACACCCAGAGCAATAAATCCACCGATGGTCAGGATGCTACCCAAAAATGAAAAGTCTTTGCGGCTAATGAACACAACGGCGGTCAAACCCGCAAACATTAGAAGCGTCAGGATTGCAGCCGTAGGAATGACACTAGGATCCGAGAAATAAGCTGCAATATAAAGTATCGGTGCAAAGATCAGCGCTTCTAAAACAACATAGATTCCCAAACCAGCATATTGGGTGCTTGTAGAGTCTGCTCTTGCAGCCAACCCTCTTGCCAACCAACCCAGGAGCATAAAGGCTCCCAAAATCAGCAACCAGCTAAATCGACTGGCTGCAACAAATTCAGTCAATGCAGCGGCAATCCCCGTCTGAAACAGGAAAAATTCCACCAGAATGAAAGCACCGACTGCCCCTGCTAGATGCAAGTAAGTTTTTTGAATAAATTTGGCTCGTTCACTCGGTCGCGACTGTGCAACAGTGACCATGAAGTCTCTCCTTGAATTAGGCTGTGGAAATTATACTCACGAGTCTAACAAACCTTTGCAATGCCCGTTGGACGCTCGTCAGCGGCATTTGTCCCCGCTCGAATTACTGGCAGAGTGCTTAACCAAAATTGAAGTTTCGTGCTCGTGGTTAGCCAGACTGGATTTTTGGGGGATTTGCTGCTAGTGAGCTTTACTAGGGATTTTGACGCACTCTCACGCTTAAAAGTCCCGTCTCGCGTGAGAGGGGATTGTGCATCTCACGACTGAAGCCAATGAGCTTTGCTCCCTCTCTCATGCTCCCCCGTTGCTGTAATCAGTGGTTTTGAGGCAGAGTAAGGACAGATGTTTGGTTTCTGGACTGGGATTTTGAATATCTTGAACATAAAGATTGCTGCAACGGTGCTGCTCTGGTTTGCCTGCATGATGACTGGCAAGGTTGTAGCCCAAACCAACCCGTCGCCGTCTGCGCAACCTGAACGATCGCCGACCAATCAACCCGATCAGCCTACGATTCAACCTGTCCAGAAACCGGTTGTGCAGCCAACCCAGAAGCCTGCGACTCAAGATAGTCAGAAGAAGCCCGCTAACCAGCGCAAGCAGCCGCCTGTCGATGAGTTCCCCCCCAATCCCCTGGAAATCACAGAGCCGGACCCACTGATTCCGTATGACTATAAAGAGCGTCCGCTCACAGCTCAAGAGCGCAAGGAAATCGCTGCTGGAGCCGATCGCTTGAATGCAACGGCAACGGCCAAACTGCAGAAGGGCGATCGCATTGGAGCGTTTGCTGACTGGAACCGGGAACTTCGTTTTCGGCGCTTGCTCGGTTCATTACCGTCTGAAGTGCTGGCACTGGGTCGAGTTGGGGATATTGCCTGGAGAGAAAACGAGCAACCTCAGATCCGCTACATCACCCAGCGCCTGGATGAAATTCTGGCGCAAACACAGAAACCTGCCACTGAAATGGTCGCTAGCAAACCTGGGGCTGGTGACATCAAGAACCGAAATCAATTACTGGAAGCCCTGGGATTAGCCTATCAACAAGTCCGACTCCCCAAAACGGCGGCTGGAATTTATCAGCAACTTCTGGCAGAAGCCCGCCAGCGCAACGATTCGCTCAAAATCGAAGCCACCCTGATCACCCTGGGTCAGTTGCACATGAGCTGGTTCAACTACGCGGATGCGGCAAAGGCGTATGGAGAATTACTCGATCGCGCAAAAGCTCGAAAAGATGTCTACAACACGCCTATCTACTTAACTCAACTGGCTTATATCCACGAGCAAGCCAAGCAGCCCGAACAGGCCATTCCGTACCAGCAGCAACTCGTTGAGTTTTACCAGTCCCTCAACGACCCGAAGCCAATTCCTGCCCTGAAAGTGAAAATAGCCGACAATTACCGGTTAATCGAACGGTTAGACCTGGCAGAAGCGAACTACCAACTGGCCTATCAGTTGGCTCAACCCCTACTACAGTTAGCCTACGCGGGCGACGCTTTGAAGAAACTGGGCGAGATGTATCGCGCCAATAATCGCTTGCCTGCGGCGGTGCGAGTCTACGATTTCCTGGTTGGCGTTGAGCAACAGGCGTATAACACCTATGGCGTGATGAATGCCTACGATCAGCTCGGTCAGGTTCACCTGCTGCAGAAAGAGTATCCACGGGCGATCGCCGCATTTCAACGCGGCTTAGCGATCGCCAGACAGCTCAAGTTTCGTGAAGACTACTTCAACACCCAAATTCAGCAAGCATCTCAGCAAGAAGGGGCTAGGAATTAGGGGCTAGGCGCTAGGGAGTAGAGGGCATTGCTGACTTACGGAATGACACTAGAACTGGATGTTTAGAGCTTTATTCCAAATTACTCTGCTGCTTAGAAACTTTCCTAATCCCTAACCCCTAATCCCTAATCCCTAGCCTCTGAGTTCGGAAACCCGTACAAAGGAAATTATTGCAACGACACTCGTGCGTTCGCTAAATTAGCACTCAAGAGTTGAGAGTGCTAATTTTTGACTCCAACTCCGCTAGACTTACATTAGTGGTCTCGATTTGTTTGTTCCAGCTACCTCTACAAGTAGTTGGTTCTGATACCAGGAGCGGCTCGTTTTGGTTGTTGCACGGTCACATTGGTGCATCACTGGATCGGGCTTATCGTCCTGGAGCTTTAAGTTTCACTAAAGTCTAATCTGCTAGTTTGGAGAATTGTCTATGGCAGCTGTATCGTTGAGCGTTTCTACTGTTAAGCCTTTGGGCGATCGCGTTTTTATCAAGGTCAGCGCTTCCGAAGAGAAGACGTCCGGTGGCATCCTGCTGCCTGACACGGCTAAAGAAAAGCCCCAGGTGGGTGAAGTGGCGGCCGTTGGTTCGGGTAAGCGCAGTGACGATGGCTCTCGCCAGGAAATGGAAGTCAAACTTGGCGACAAGGTGTTGTACTCCAAGTATGCTGGCACCGATATCAAGCTGGGTACTGAAGAGTACGTGTTGCTGTCCGAGAAGGACATTCTGGCGATCGTCAACTAATTGATGATTGCGGATTGTAGATTGCAGATTGTCCAACCTGATCTCAAATCTCAAATCTCCAATCTAAAATTCTCTTTCTTAAGTCACTTAAACCCTTACACAGTTGGATACCTATGGCAAAGCGCATCATTTACAACGAAAACGCTCGTCGCGCCCTGGAGCGCGGTATGGACATTTTGGCTGAGGCTGTCGGAGTTACCCTCGGTCCTAAAGGTCGCAACGTAGTTCTGGAGAAGAAGTTCGGTGCTCCTCAGATCATCAACGATGGGGTCACGATCGCGAAAGAGATTGAGCTGGAAGACCACGTTGAAAATACCGGTGTGGCGTTGATTCGTCAGGCAGCATCCAAGACCAACGATGCGGCGGGTGATGGCACCACAACAGCAACGGTGCTGGCCCACGCCATGGTTAAGGAAGGTCTACGCAACGTTGCAGCCGGTGCTAATGCGATCCAGCTCAAGCGCGGGATTGACAAGGCAACGGGCTTCCTGGTGGACAAGATTGCTGAACACGCTCGTCCCGTAGAAGATTCTAAGGCGATCGCGCAAGTGGGCACCATTTCTGCCGGAAACGACGAAGAAGTGGGGCAGATGATTGCGGAAGCAATGGATAAAGTTGGCAAAGAGGGTGTGATCTCTTTGGAAGAAGGCAAATCCATGACCACCGAACTGGAGGTCACCGAAGGAATGCGCTTCGACAAGGGCTATACCTCTCCCTACTTTGCCACTGACACCGAGCGCATGGAAGCCATTTTGGACGAGCCGTTCATCCTGCTCACTGACAAGAAAATCACCCTGGTGCAAGACTTGGTGCCTGTGCTAGAACAAGTCGCTCGTGCCGGTCGCCCGCTGGTGATCATCGCCGAAGACATTGAGAAGGAAGCACTGGCAACGCTGGTGGTGAACCGTCTGCGCGGTGTGCTGAATGTGGCGGCTGTGAAAGCTCCTGGTTTTGGCGATCGCCGCAAGGCCATGTTGGAGGACATTGCCGTACTCACAGGCGGTCAACTGATCACTGAAGATGCTGGTTTGAAGCTGGATAATGTCAAGCTCGACATGCTTGGTAAAGCCCGCCGGATCACCATCACCAAGGACAACACCACCATCGTGGCAGACGGCAATGAAGCCGCTGTGAAAGCTCGTGTCGAGCAAATCCGTCGTCAGATGGAAGAAACTGATTCTTCCTACGACAAGGAGAAGCTGCAAGAGCGTCTAGCCAAGCTCGCTGGCGGTGTTGCGGTGGTTAAGGTCGGTGCAGCAACCGAAACCGAAATGAAAGATCGTAAGCTGCGCTTAGAAGATGCCATCAACGCAACCAAAGCGGCGGTTGAGGAAGGCATCGTTCCAGGCGGCGGTACCACCCTCGCTCACCTGGCTCCTCAACTGGAAGCCTGGGCAAACAGCAACCTGAGTGGCGAAGAGCTGATTGGTGCGACGATCGTGGCTCGTGCCCTACCAGCTCCCCTGAAGCGGATCGCTGAGAACGCCGGTCAAAACGGTGCGGTGATTGCTGAACGCGTCAAGGAGAAGGAATTCAATGTCGGCTACAATGCTGCAACGAACGAATTCGTTGACCTGTTCGGAGCTGGGATTGTGGATCCTGCTAAAGTGACCCGTTCTGCATTGCAAAATGCGGCTTCGATCGCAGGCATGGTGCTGACCACCGAGTGCATCGTGGTTGACAAGCCCGAACCGAAGGATGCAGCTCCTGCGGGTGCTGGCGCTGGTATGGGTGACTACGATTACTAAGAGAAGGGGTTAGGGGCTAGGGGCTAGGAAATCTAGCGGCTGGCTCCTTGTTGAAATCTCAAAAATTGAGGGAGCGATCGCGTTGTAAAGGGCGATCGCTCCTTTTTTCTGCTATTAATCCATCGGTTAAACTTAAACAAAAGTACTCATCCCATCACAGCCATGCAAGCTAAAGAACACTACTTACCGGAAGAGTATTTGGAGCTGGAAGAAGCGGCTGGATTTAGGAGCGAGTATTACAGACCGGGGTGAAAAGTTTGAATTTTACCGAACACTAACAAGTTTTCAGGAATATGTCTTAGTTGATCAATATAAGATTCATCTTGAGCATTACGCAAAAACCCCAGATAACAAGTGGTTATTGTCTGAATACGAGGACATTAATGCTACATTAACCTTAATTTCTATACCCTTTCAAATTCAATTAACAACCATTTATCGAAGGGTGATCTTTTAGAAATTTATCAATTTTCTTACGAGAAAGAGCGATCGCAAAACGCGATCGCTCTTCTTTTAATCAAATGTCCAATACTTCTTAAGCGAAAGAGTATTAGACTGCACCCTAACGCTTTTCAGTTCCCTGATTGCCGCCCCCTTCTACCAGCGGGTCACTGCTGCCGGATTCTTGTTCAGCGGTACGCTTTCCGCCTGTTGGAATTGCAGTTCCCGTCTTGCGAATACTCTCATCCAGAGGAGTTTGATAACCACCAGAGCCAGTCGGAGTATCTACATCTTCTTCTACTTGAGGACTTTTTTCTTCATTTTGATTAGCCATACTATTACACTCCATGATTCATACGTTTCGGCTTTATTGTATGAATCTGGAAGTAGGAATTCCTCTTTCCAAGGTTAGGGCTATTTGTAACCAGCAGGAGGAGACTTAGAGGATATTTGAAAGGTCCTACTGTTTGTAGCAAAGCGTGAAAGATCCCCCTTTTCTTTTATGCCCGAAGGGCTTTAAGCCCCCTTAATAAGGAGGACTTTGAGCTGATTTCCCCCCTTATTAAGGGGGGCTAGGGGGGATCGCTGAGTGCTTAACATCACAGACCATACCTTTTCAAACATCCTCTTAAAGCCGCTCGACATATTGCTTTAGCTCTCGTGCCATGCGTCGAATGCCTTGCTGTTCATCCTGTCTAATAAAGGGCAAGAACACACGAGTTAGCACACCAGAGAAGTTTTCTTGATGAATGTACTTTGTGCGATCGCGGCCAATGTCCTGCAGTTCAAACACCTGTTCAATCACAAAACCGGGAATTGAAGAAACCCATTTCAGGCATACATTAGGGTGAAGTAACGTAATTCGGGGTTGAAACTCTGTTTCGTCGTCACCGGGAACTCTTCGCAAAGAAAGCAGCACATCCTGACCCTCCTCAAATCCTTGTTTGGGACTGCAGTCATAGAGAAACGTGTTCCAGTACACCCACATTTCTTTGTGAAAAAGCACCCGCCAAACTTTGCGACGTGGGGCATTAATTTCAATTTCAGTGTAAAGACTTGGCATAGATGGAAATTTAGGATTTTAGATTTTGGATTTTGGATTGTAGATTTAGATTGGCAGAATTAAGAACCAAAGGCTAAGAGTGAGAAGGCGTGCATCTCTCTATCTCACATCAATTGGTGTGAGATGGCACAATTACAAGTCTTATATTCTTTTAAGCTAGGCAGGTCGAAGGAAATCTTGGAGGTTGAGGGATTGAATACCTCTGCTTAAAGTTCCACAGTGCCACAGCATGTTGCGCTATTGATGATCCGATAATTGAGATACCATGACAGATCTGACACCCAACTCCAGTTTCAGTCTAACGATCCGCTTTCAGAATCCCAATCGTCCCGGTATGTTAGCCAGTGTGACTCAGGCTATTTCAACGCTAGGTGGTAGTTTGGGGCAAATTGACCTGATTGAGCAAACCCGCCAGATTTCCACACGGGATATTACCGTTGATGCTGCCAGTACAGAACATGCTGAGACGATTGTGGACGCTGTGAAAGCCTTGCCAGAAATTAAGGTGCTGAATGTGTACGATCGCACCTTCAATCTGCATCGAGGTGGCAAGATCAGTATTCAGAGCCGCATTCCACTGCGGGGTCAGGATGATCTGGCAATGGCGTATACACCGGGTGTGGGACGAATTTGCGCAGCGATCGCCCAAGATCCGGAGCAGGTCTACAATCTGACGGTGAAACAAAACATGGTCGCCATTGTTACCGATGGCAGTGCTGTGTTGGGGTTAGGCAACTTGGGTCCAGAAGCAGCGCTGCCAGTAATGGAAGGCAAAGCCATGCTGTTTAAGGAGTTTGGTGGTGTCGATGCGTTTCCCATTTGCCTCGCCACTCAGGACACGGATGAGATTGTGGAAACGGTGAAGCGGATTGCACCCGTATTTGGCGGTGTCAATCTGGAGGATATTGCGGCACCGCGTTGCTTTGAAGTTGAGGCGCGTCTGCAGCGGGAATTGAACATTCCAATTTTCCATGATGATCAGCACGGGACAGCGATTGTCAGTTTGGCCGCACTGATTAATGCGCTGAAGCTGGTGAAAAAGTCGATGGACGAGGTGCGGATTGTGATTAATGGAGCTGGTGCCGCAGGGATCGCGATCGCCCGTCTGCTGCAAAAGGATGGAGCACAGCATATCTGTATGTGTGACTCGAAGGGAATTCTTTCTGTTGACCGCGCTGATTTAACCGAGCAGAAACGGGAGTTCGCGGTTGAGCAGGGCGGCTCTCTGACAGATGCCATGAACGACGCGGATGTCTTTCTCGGTGTCAGCGCCCCTGGTGTCGTGACTCCAGAGATGGTGCGATCGATGGCCAGCGACCCCATTGTTTTTGCCATGGCCAACCCCATCCCGGAAATTCAACCGGAGCTGGTCACCGAAGATGTGGCCGTAATGGCAACTGGACGCAGTGACTATCCCAACCAAATCAACAACGTTCTGGCGTTTCCCGGTCTCTTCCGGGGGGCGTTGGATTGCCGTGCTCAAACTCTGACCACGAGCATGTATTTGGAGGCAGCACAGGCGATCGCGTCCCTCGTTAAGCCCTCCGATTTACATCGTGAATACATTGTGCCCTCTGTGTTTGACGATCGCGTTTCGACAGCCGTCTCTGCCGCCGTTCAACGCGCCGCCCGACAGGATGGCGTTGCGCGTAATTAAACCACGTCCAGCTCAGAATCTGTAGCTTTTCTTGAGGGAAAGCTACAGGTCTAGACGTGAGCGATCGCCATTTCGGTGGTTGGGAAAGCGATTTACCATAGGGACAACAAAATGCTTTCGGTAAATCAACCATGCAAATCACGATTGACGTTCCTGATAACGTTGCCCAACGGTTGAGTGCAGAATGGGGAGACGTATCGCATCGATTGCTGGAAATTTTAGTGGCTGAAGCCTATCGCTCTGGAATAATTACGGCTCCGGAGGTGTGCCAAATCCTTCAGCTTCCATCGCGTTTGGAAACCCATACCTTCTTGAAACGCATGAAAGTTTACCTCAACCATGAAGGGTCTGAACAACTAGTCAATGACATTCAGACTCTCCTTCAAGAACTCAAAACTCACTGATTTTCAAAACGGGTGAGTTACTCTCAACAATCACTCAGGATTTGGGTGTGAGCAAACAGCATATTAGCGATGAAAAATGAAGAATGAACGTTAGATGTAGTTTTTAACCTTTCATCTCCATGCTCAAGCCAAATCATCGAGTGGCAATTTTTTTACACGAAGGAATTCGCGGAGACCGGGGAAAAACAGGGCTGTCCCTGTTGCGATTTAGTGAGGCAGAGATTGTTGCCGTCATCGATCGCCAAACTGCTGGAGAGTCTCTCGTTGATCTAACCGGGATTCCCCGACCGGCTCCAATTGTGGCATCGGTTGAGGATGCGCTGCCTCACCAACCAGATGTGTTGGCGATCGGGATGGCCCCAACAGGGGGACTACTGCCCGATGCATGGCGGCCGGAAATGGTGCAAGCGGTTGCGGCCGGACTGTCGATCGCCAATGGACTGCATACCAGTCTTGCGGACGATCCAGCGATCAAGCCGCTGCTCAAGTCTGGACAGTGGATTTGGGATATGCGCCAGGAACCAGCGGGATTAGCGGTTGGAACGGGCAAGGCGCGCACTCTGCCCTGTCTACGAGTGTTAACGGTGGGCACGGATATGGCGATCGGCAAAATGTCCACCAGCCTGGCACTGCATCGAGCATCTCGCGATCGTGGACTGCGGTCTAAGTTTCTGGCATCGGGTCAGGCAGGGCTAATGATTGCCGGAGACGGGATTGCCTTGGACGCGATTCGAGTTGATTTTGCGTCGGGAGCCGTCGAGCAGATGGTGATGCAGTTTGGCAATGACTACGACATTCTCCACATCGAAGGACAGGGTTCGCTCGTCAATCCGTCTTCCACCGCGACGTTGCCGCTGCTCCGGGGCAGCCAACCGACTCATCTCATCCTGGTGCACCGGGCTGGACAAACGCACCTGAGCCGAATTCCCGATATCCAAATTCCGCCGCTGCGAGACATTGTGCAGCTTTATCAGGCAGTCGCACAAGGTGCAGGCGCGTTTGCACCCACTCCCGTTGCCGCGATCGCCCTCAACACCCATCGTCTAGATGAACGCAGTGCGCAACAGCGATCGCGCAGGTTGAACAGGAAACTGGACTTCCCTGTACTGATCCGATTCGATTAGGAGCAGGGAAATTGCTGGATGCTATCGTGTAGTGAAGTGCGAAGTGCGTTTCTTGAATGCCCGATGGGGCTATAGTGCGAAGTGCGAGGTGCGAAAAGTGAAAGAACTGATTGTGTCTAATCCCAACATCATGATGGGTAAGCCTGTGATTCGAGGGACTCGGATTACCGTTGAGTTGATTTTAGAAAAGCTATCGGCTGGTGAAACACCAGAGCAAATTCTCACTGCCCATCCCCGACTTACTCGTGAGGCAATCCAGGCAGCACTGGCTTTTGCGGCACAGGCTTTACGGGCAGATGTGATTTACCCAATTTCTGATGTTGCCTCATGAAGTTTCTGGCGGACGAGAACCTTGATGCTCAAATCGTCGAACGCTTGCGCTAAGAGGGCTATCAGGTTTTGTATGTTGCCGAGATGGAACCAGGAATCTCAGATGATGTTGTACTGAACCTGGCAAATCAAGAATCAGCACTGCTGTTAACCAACGACAAAGATTTTGGTGAGTTGGTATTTCGACTTAAGCGAATCACATCAGGCATTGTATTGCTCCGGCTAGCAGGACTTGATTCCGTCGAGAAGGCAGATGTTGTTGCTCAAGTTGTTCGTCAACATGCCGAAGAACTGCCAGTCGCTTTTACTGTCATCACCCCAAAAACCGTTCGGATTCGGATGCTGGAAATTTCCTAAAAGAGCCTGAACCTTTTTGGGACAAAGGCAGTTATCTGGTAATCTCAATTCTGAGCCTAGAATTTCAACCCCTAAGCTTGAAGTGTCTCAACGATATTTGGACTCTTGGCTTTGACCCCACAACCCCTCTTGCATGAACACACCACAGTCTACGGTGAGCCTGATTCGCGCCACGTCTTACGATCGCACCCTGCTTCGCCAATCCCTGGAAACTCTGCTAGAACCGCTGGGTGGAATGTCAGCCTATGTGAAACCGGGCGATCGCGTGCTGCTCAAGCCTAACCTGCTGACTGGAGCACGTCCGACTAAGGAATGTGTGACTCGCCCAGAAGTGGTGTATTGCGTTGCGCAAATGGTCAAGGCAGCAGGCGGAAGTCCGTTTTTGGGTGATGGTCCGGCATTTGGGAGCGCGGCGGGTGTCGCACGGGCAAACGGATATTTACCGCTGATCCAGGAGTTGGACTTGCCGATCGTCGAGTTTCACGGCAAGCGCTATCAAACCGTCAGCGATGAATTCAACCATTTGCTGCTCTCTAAGGAAGCGATGGACGCTGATGTGATCATTAATCTGCCAAAAGTTAAGTCTCATGTTCAGCTCACCATTACGTTGGGCGTGAAGAACTTGTTTGGCTGCGTTCCAGGCAAGATGAAGGCGTGGTGGCACATGGAAGCGGGCAAGAGCCGCGATCGCTTCGGTGCCATGCTGGTCGAAACCGCTCGTGCTGTTGATCCAGACCTCACTATCCTGGATGGCATCATTGGACATGAAGGAAACGGACCCAGTGGCGGCGAACCTCGCAATCTTGGCATTCTAGGAGCCTCTCCCAATGTTTTTGCCCTGGATCGCGCTCTGGTTGAAATCCTGCAGGTTGACCCAGCCACCGTTCCCACGGTGGCCGCCTCTCAACGGGTAGGCCTTTGCCCAGATCTAAACACGATTGATTTTCCCAGTTTGCGCCCCGAAGACCTGCAGATTTCAGACTGGCGACTTCCCGATCAGCTGGTACCGATTGATTTTGGACTTCCCCGGGTTTTGAAATCTACCTTCAAACACCTTTACATTCGACTCATTAAGGAACCGATCGCGGTATACGGTCAACGGTAGCGCTCCGAATGACTGAAGAATTCAGAACTCAGAAGCCAGAACTCAGAAGGAGTTGACGTTCTGGCTCTTGTCCTCAGCTCTAAACTCGGATCAAGCCGACAACTTATCAAAATAGCGTTGTTTACGAATATTAGACTTTGATCGGGCTGTTCATAAGATACTTAAGGGTTTGGTAACTGTTTGGTAACTCTTATGTAATCTTGTATGATCCCCGGATCAGCCGTGATGGATTCAGTATGTTGGAACGTAGAAGGAGTATGTGTGATGCTCCTATCTTGGCAAGCAGAAAAATGTATTTTTTTCCCTGCCTGCTTAGTCCTGGCCCACTGATGTCCGTTTGGATGCTATTGCATGTCTCCACTAATGCTTCGTCAAATTTGGTCTTTAGTCGAAACGACCCAGACGCAAGTGCTGTTGAGTCTGGATGACGATCGCTTAGTGCAATGGTTGTTGCGACAACTGAAAGCTCAGCGATCGCTCGATTCCCACGAAACCCACCTCTTCAGCGCATATATCCAATCTCGCCTGCCGCTGATTCGTGACTTAGCTCAAAGCCGTCGAGCAATCGTATAATCCTCACGCGAACGCTGATGAACCAAAGTCTGGTGGAACATCCTGCCAGCGCCCTGGGCCAATTGCCCGCAATGCCTCCTTCAGCGACACTTCACCTGTATACAGGGCGCGTCCAACGATCGCTCCCGTCACCCCCAATGGTTCCAGCGCCAGCAAACTCAGCAAATCTGTTAACGAGCTGACGCCACCGGACGCAATCACCGGAATTTCAACTGCACCTGCCAATTCTCTAAGCGATTCTAAATTGGGTCCCTGCAACGTACCATCTCGGTAGATGTCGGTGTAAATAATTGCGGTCGCACCAGACTTTGCCATCTGCTGCGCTAACTTGGTCGCCTGCACCTCAGACGTTTCCAGCCAACCCCGCGTCGCCACCTGTCCATTCCGGGCATCAATTCCAACCACGATTTGCTCTGGAAACTCCTGGCAAAGCTGACTTACCAATTCAGGCTGCTCGACCGCTACCGTACCCAGGATCACACGCTGCACACCGAGATTGAGCAGGCTGGCGACACTTGAGCGATCGCGTAAACCGCCCCCCACCTGTACCGGCACATCCACCGCCCGTACAATCGCCTCTATTGCTGGCAAATTCACCGGATGCCCTGCCTTAGCTCCATCCAAATCAACCAGATGCAGGCGAGTGGCTCCCTCTGCTTGCCAGCGACGGGCAACCGCGACCGGATTTTCGTCGAACGTCTGCGATCGCTCATAATCCCCCTGATAGAGCCGAACACACTTCCCACCCAATACATCGATCGCTGGAATAACCTCCATATCACCTTCCTTATTCGTCGTTGAGTCAACTACTGCACAGTAGCTAATCAACCACACAAAGATCAAATCTTCTCACCTCCCTCCTTTTGCCTCACCCCTTTCCCATCCTGTGCTAATTTTTGTTTGAAAACGTGAGGATATCCAACGCAACCCACTATGGTTAACAAAGATTTTCGCTAAGTAGGTAGCCAACTTTAATGCAAGATGTAGGGTGTGTTAGGCAAAGCCATAACGCACCGTAGATCAGGTCTTGATGCGTTACGCTATCGCTAACGCATCCTACAAAAAATCTGGTTGTTCTACTGGGTACAGCAATCTGATTGAGTTGTGAAAGGTCGTATAGGTGCGCTGGCATGGATATTTGGATTGAAAATTTGTTCAACGATCATCGCAAGCGATCGATTCCAGGATTTTTGATCAGAAGCACTGCGCCGATCAACGTAGAAGATGAATTGAGCACCATGGTTGATCGCGATCGACCAACCATTCAAACCATCATTGATTGTTTGTATCAAAACAGCAAAACTGGCAACGATTTAGGGCTAGTGATTGCCATGCATGGCTATAACACAGGTTTTCAGGAAGGTGGAAGAGATGGAGTTTTAGAAGGCTGGTATCAGCCCCTTTGCACCTATGTCAATGATGATCCATCCATTCATAAACAGTTGGACAGTTTGGTTTTTCTCGGATATCGCTGGCCGTCAGAAAGCTTGAAGCGAAAAGGTCTGAGCACGGAAGCACTCAAAGCACTTCCACTGCTACTGGGAATTCTTTTATATGGTGGGTTAATAATTTCCATCGCTTGCTTGGTTTTATCCATTATTACTCACTCATTTATCACTGTTCTCTTTGCTGTTTTAGGCATAGTTCCCTTCTCAATTATTCTCAGTTTATTTCTATTAAGAGTTTCCCTTTACTTTAGAGACAGCTATCGAGCCACTCAGTTTGGTGTTCCAGATCTGGTGGAGTTGATTCGTCAGCTTGATCACGGACTGGTGCAGCGAAAAGTGCGGGATGCGTTAACCGATGAGGTGCTGTATGCAAAAATCTCCAGTAAAATTCAGGACATTCAAGATCTTGAAAAAGAAACACTGATTCAAATTATTCAAACAATCAGCTACAAACTCAGCAAAAAGCCAGACTTAGAAATTGACCCCGATGATGCAAAATTTCAGCAGTTCATCAAAACGCTCCGGTATGACATTCCACTTCAACTAAGTGATGAAGTGCTGATCAAAATCGTTGAGCGTTTGGTGCTCGTTGAAAGCATGGAAAATGATGCAGCGATGCGATTTTGGCGGCAGCATTCGATTAAATTATCATTTATCGGCCATAGCATGGGTGCGCAGGTGACCACTCAAGTTATTCGCATTCTGTCCGATATTTTCGATCCGCGATCGGTCGGCGCGATCGGTAATAACACGAGTGAAAAAATCCTTCTTCACGGGTGGGCCGAGTTTTTCGGTTAGGGCGCTTAATCCTGGTTGCACCCGATATTCCGGTGTTAACCATCACCTCTGGTAGATCCAACTTCCTGCGTTCGGCACTGCGACGATTTGAAGAAGCTTATCTGTTTAGTAATGAAGGTGATTTAGCATTACGAATTGCATCAACAGCAGCCAACTACTTCTCCTTTCCAGCAAAGACTCGAACTCAGGGATACCGGTTGGGAAATGTAACGGTTTGCCCTAAAAATGCACAAACCCTTAAATCTAAACAACGTCCTCAAGCCTACGGAATTTTAAATCTGGATGAGCTATCAAATCCAAACTGTCATCTGCTTGAGTATTTGGAAATTAGTGTTTTAAACAAGGATAGAAGCCAAAAGTTAGATCCAGCCAACCAGCAAACAGAAGGGGAAGAAACTGTCGCTAGCAATCAGGAAGATCAAGAGTCGATCGCCGACTTATTCACCTATTTTGACTGCACAGAGTATCGCGATCGCGCCGATTATAACGCTGACTGCCAGTTCATTGATGCTAATGTATTGATTTTGAATGGGCAGCGATCGCCGCTCAAATTGTTGGATTACATTCGACTGTTAGTTGGCTTTGCAACCTTTTCACCCAGAAAGTTCCCGAAAGGTGGACGAGATGTGCATGGTGGTTACTTTTTAGGAAAATTCTGCAAGTTCCTGATGTACCGATTGGCGTTTTTAGGACTCCAGAAATTTTTGGATTCGCTAATTACCACTTCTCCTGAAGAATTAGGTATTTCAACACCGCTTCCAGACGATTTGCAAGCAGACCTGGCCAAAATCCTGGAGCTTAAGGAGACAATTGATCCTGCGTTAGCGTCGCTTTCCGAAGGAATCGCGCCCAAAGATGCTGTCGTGTTAGAGGAAGAACAACTCGCTCAGTTAAGGCAACAGCGACTCGTTGCACTGGACTACCTCTCCTGGATTTGTGCGCAGAAACAGATTCAGGCAGTCTTCTCACCCGAACGGTATCAAGTTGATGTGTTGAAAGGCGATCGCGAAGAAGTCAGAGAACAGATGTTAATGAGAAATATGAAGTAAATCCAGCTACCAACTTACAGCGGAACCGCAACGTCAGGAAGGAATTTTGAATTCAGGAGCCAGTCGTCAGGAGAGATTCTGCCTCCTGCCTCCTGCCTCCTGCCCTACCCAACTCTACCAGCTTAAACGGGTAGCCCCTTGGGAGACCTACAGAACATTGGAAATCACGTCTACCACGACATAACGAACCTGGTCGAGCAGCACTACATTGGAGCCAACAACAACTAGATCGTATTGGGTTGGCAAGTTGAGGTAAGTGTTGACCTGTTTGGGCAACCGCACGAATTTCTTAGCAATACCGGGAGGCAGCCCCTTACCGCGCAGCAGTTGTTTTTGAATTCCAGGCGGCAGCGATCGGGCTTGATTGAAAATTTGAGTCCGCAGCGAATCACTGACCAAATAATTGCAATCACAATTTCCCCGCAGCAGATCAACCAGCACCGTGCGCTGGTTGGTTGTAAAGTTTGTAAAGTTAACAAACTGAGTTTGTCGGACAGTCCGAATCGGGCCGTTATAGGCAACCACAACTCTGGGGCTGTACTTGTAGACCGTAACGACACTTTCGATCATCCGGGTCGTAAAACCTGGTCGGCCGCCCAAGAAGGTGAATGTCCAGGAATCCCCATTGTCAACGTAGGGGCATTGGCTCGCCGGTCCATGCATCGAGTTCTCTGCACGATAGACTCGGAGTCCGCCATTGGCTGATTCGGCAGCTTGACGGGCAAGATTTTTAGCTCGGTTCAAGTCAACCCGAATTTCCCGAGAATCATAGCGGCCACGCCCTTTCTTGTCGTCATCATCGTCATCCCTATCCGCCATCAACCAGCCTTGCTGAGTCATCTGACCGAACGAATCACCCGTTGATTGGGGATGAGCTGCGCTGGTCAACGATTCATGCAGGTTTGTGGACTGAGACGTGAACGATGAGGCGCTGGCAAGGGTCGGCATTGCAGTAATGATGGCAAGACTGGTGGCTGCCAGGGCGCTCTTGGTTAGGCTTGCAAACACAGGTGAGTGTGACAACAGGTTTTCCTCCATGAAGTATTTGTAACAACTTTCAGATCACGACTGAAAGCTAAGACAGAGGAAACCTGTCTCGCCCATAATGTTCCTCCTACGCAGAGGGTTCTTCGTTTCTTTACACTCAAGGGAGAGTCAAACACGATACGTGGTTCATACAACGAACTTTTGCATGTTATTGAATCCACGTTCCTCAACTCTTTTCCAGCTCCTCCACCCGCTTCTGAAGCTGCTTTACGGTTTGGTACATATCCGGTAAGCGACTGTAGATAGCAGAGGATTTAAGATAAATTTTGTGGTCAACGCAGGGATAACCGGAAACAACTTGTCCGGGTCTGACGTTGTGGTGGACGCCTGCTTTAGACGAGGCGATCGCGCCATCTCCCACATTGGCACTATTGGCAACGCCGACCTGTCCTGCCAGCATGACTCGATTCCCAATCGTGACCCCACCGGCCAAACCGACTTGGGCGGCAAAGGCGCAACCAAAGCCAATCTGGCAGCCGTGACCGATATGCACTAAGTTGTCGAGTTTGGTATCGTGAGCGATCCGGGTTTCGCCTACTGAAGGACGGTCAATCGTGGAGTTGCAGCCAATCTCAACCCGGTCTTCCAGGACAACACAGCCAGACTGCTGCATTTTGTACCAGCCTTGCGGGGTGGGAACGAAGCCAAATCCCTCGGAGCCAATCACGGCCCCAGCGTGAATCACACAGTCTGCTCCAATTTGAGTGCGCTCTTGAATCGTGCAATTGGCGTGCAGAACGGTGCGATCGCCAATTTGCACCGCTGGGTACACCACAACGTTGGGATGGATGCAGGCATGATTTCCAACCGTGACGCCTGCCTGAATCGCAACGTAGGGTCCAATGTAAACAGCCTGCCCAATAGTCGCCGTGGGGTGGATGACGGCGGTGGGATGAATGTCTGGCGCGGGCTGAAAGGGCTTGTAGAAAAGGGCGATCGCCTGGGCAAATGCTAGTCGTGGTGTAGAGGCTTCAATCCAGGCAATGCCGCGGGCGGCGGTGGCAGCTTGCAGCGTAGTGTCCCCTGGCAAAATCAACGCACTCGCTCCAGTCGTCTTCACCTGCGCTGTAAACCTGCCGCCCTCGATATAACTGAGACTGTTTGCTGTAGCCTCATTCACTGCCATTACGGCCGTAATTTCTGGGTCCAGATTAGGGTTGGAGCCAAGACTTGTGCGATCGTGCGGAACATTCAGGTGGTTGACTAGTTCGCTGAATTTCATGAGTCATCAGTCTGCAAACGCCGTCATCATCGTAGCGACAATTTAAGGTTGAAGTAACCAGACATAGCGAAAAAGAGTTGAATTTGCTATGTAAACCTTGTCCACGTCCAGACCTGGAGTTTTTCTGAAGGGAAAGTTACAGATTCCGAGCTGGACGTAGTTTAGACTTTGTTCACGTCCAGACCTGGAGTTTTCTGAAGGGAAAGTTACAAATTCCGAGCTGGACATGGTTTAGTTAATTCGTCCTGTCACCTTTAAACCTGCTAAATCTGTCTTCTCCAGAATCAGCGAATGACTGGAGGTCGTGTGCAGGTCATACTGTCCGTTGGCTTGCATCGTATTTTGCTGCAGAGTGGGTTGAGCGTTGTTGGTGACAACGATGCCATCCCGCTGATTGTCGCGAATGGTGTTCTGGCGCAGAGTGGGGCGAGCGTCACCATTGATCACCAATCCATCCAGGTTCTGCGTGATCTGGTTTTCGAGGATCTGGGGCGTGGCCCGATCGCCAATGGCCAACCCAAACCCATTCCTACGAATTACGTTTCCTTCGGCCATGCCACCACTATCGCGAGTGAAAGAGATACCATTGCCTTCGTTCTGTTCAAACAGATTGTTGCGTAGTCGGGGTGCGGCATTGCCGGAGACAAACACGCCCTCCCGATTGCTGCCTGCAAAGGTGTTGCGATCGACCAGCGGTGAACCTGATTCAATCCAAACAGCCGTTCCGCGAGTGTTTGGATTCTTCAGGGTTAGACCAACAATCCAGGAATCTTTTGCCGCTACAACGGTCACGCTTTGTCCAGCCCAGGTTGGACTCAAAAACTTGCCACCACCAGTAATTTCAATGCCCTTGCCCTGGGACTGAGCATCTCCGCGCAGGGTCACACCGGGCTTGAGCTGAAGCGGGAATACCTCTCCAGTATCGGCACTGTAGCTGCCAGGACGGAGTTGGATGGTGGTGCCGGGTTGCGCTTGAGCGATCGCCCGCGTAATCGTTTTCAACGGTTGATTATCTGTTCCCGTTCCCTGGTCATTGCCGGTTCTGGGGTCAACATAAAGGATATTGGATGCTGATGCTGAATCCTGCTGGTTTGGGGATTGGCGATCGCGATTCACCGATTCGCCGTCTGGACTGGGAGATGGATTCTCAGCCGTGACTTCGCCAACTGACGGAATGTCTGCCATCAGCACCCGTCCCAGACTATAGCTGACGCGCACGGTTTCCCCCGCTCGAAAGGCTGGCGAGGCTTGGCGGTAGAGGTCACCATCCGTGATCAGCTCACCATCTGCACATTGCAACGTGTATTTCACGCGGCGATCCAGCTCCGGTGGGTCAACTCGTTCGCCAAATTGACGGATCTGCTGAATCTCGTTAGTGGTTGGACGAGGTGGTTGGGCAGGCCACCACACACCGTTGTCATCCGGATCGGTGGCAGTGTTAGCAGGCTTCTCACCGTTACGGTTCACCAACTCAGCACTGGCAAACTCTTCGATCCGGAGATTGTTGGGGTTGACGCGGGTGCGATCGCTGTAGTACCGAACACGCCAGATATAGGAGGCTTTGGCGATCGCGGCATTGCACTGCGTTTCACTGCTCAACTCCCCGTTGGGAGTACAACTGCTCAGTGCTACGAGAATACAGCTAACGGTCAGCCAAGCCGAACGATAAACTTTCATAACCCGAATTCCTGTACACCGATTTCTATCTTTGGAGATAGTCCTTTAACTAGTCGGGCAGAGACATTTAAGATAAAATCCTTTCAGTTAAATTCTGTTTCCGGTTGTCTCATAGACTTTCAGATTACTGAATATGCAGCCTTCAGGATACAGCACTTTACAGAACAGACAGGCTTTAGACTATTAACTGCAAACTAGTAGAGAGAAGAACACATGGCATTTGAACAGCCTCCCCTCCCCTACGCAATGGATGCTCTAGAGCCGTATGGCATGAAAGCTGAGACGTTTGAGTACCACTACGGCAAGCACCATAAAGCTTACGTTGATAACCTCAACAAGCTCACTGCAGACACCGACCTTGCAAACAAACCCCTTGAAGAGGTGATTCAAACCTCCTACAAGGACGGTAAAGCAGGTATTTTCAACAACGCCGCTCAAACCTGGAACCATACCTTTTTCTGGAATAGCCTGAAGCCTGGCGGTGGTGGCGGCGGCACTCCCACAGGTGATCTGGCTGCCAAAATTGACAAAGATTTTGGTAGCTTTGACAAGTTCAAGGAAGAATTCTCCAACGCCGCCGCGACTCAATTTGGTAGCGGTTGGGCATGGCTAGTTGATGACGGTGCTACCCTCAAAGTCACCAAAACCCCCAACGCCGAAAATCCTCTAATTCACGGTCAAAAACCCTTGCTGACCCTGGATGTTTGGGAACATGCCTACTACATTGACTTTCGCAATGCCCGCCCAGCGTTCATCAAGAACTTCCTGGATAACTTAGTGAACTGGGAATTTGCAGCAGCAAACCTGGCGGCGTAGTTCACTAAGTCCAAAAATCAACGTTTAGCAACAGTCATGACCCAGTTCGTGACTGTTTTTGTATGAGTAGGTCGGTGGCAATAACGAGACTGTCATTTGTCCTCATTTGTCCTCTGTCATTTGTGAACAGCCAATGACCAATGACCAATGACCAGCGTAAAATACTAGGAAAGTTCACTAAGCTGGCTGTCAGATTATGGATCGCGCGGTAATCAAATTTTCTTCAGAAGACTGTGGGATTTGCCACAAGATGTCCTTCTACGACCAGAAGGTTGTTGAAGAGCTGGGGCTGACGTTTGTTGATGTCAAAATGCAGGACACCGCCACTTACCGTAAGTACCGCAAGATTTTGTTGACGCAGTATCCCGACAAAGCCGAGATGGGTTGGCCCACCTATATTGTGTGCGATTCACCCGAAGCAGAGTTCAAAATCTTAGGTGAAGTCAAGGGGGGGCACCCAAAGGGAGAATTTAGGAGTCGGTTGCAGGCGGTGTTAGCGGAGACGAATTGAGAAATGCGAATTGAGAAGTGCAAACTATGAGTATGAGTTTTGAAAGAACCCAATCGTACTTCGCACTTCGTACTTCATAATTACTCCACTACTTCAAAGCCCTTCACTTCCAACACAGGACCAATCATCGCAAAGGTCATAACGTCATCGCGGACTTCGCCGTTGATCTTCACTTTGAGTCCATCTTTTGCAAATCGTTGGGTGCTTTGTGAAGTTCGTAGGTTTCTCCGCTAGCGCTGACCAAAGCCCAAGTGCCTGAACCAAAACCCTTGCGTTCAATTGTTCCTTCAACGTGGATACTCATCGAGTTTGCACCTCTGGTTTCAAGACTAAACGTGCCAAGGCAAAGCAGAGAAAAGCGTTCATGACCAGGAAGGTGCGGGCGATCGCGCCCTCTCCCAGCCACATCAGGGTCGGTGCTGTCACAGCGCTCACCGCCAGGAACATGGCAACTCCAATCGTGGTACCGATCGCGAACCACTTCCACTGCGCATGTCCCAATAGCAAGACAATCAACACGGCTGGAACCAACACGCTGGCAAATAGGGGATTTAAGGCACCACTGGCTTGAACGGCATTGCCCAATTCGGGAATGGAGCTACCCAAGACCCGAAACGGCCACTGGGGAGCATCAAATAGATAGACCCCTTTCAGGAAGAATAGACCAGAGCTACCAGCGACCAAGCCCGTTGACAATGACCACCCCCAGCGGAAGGGGAAGAAGTTCTTGAGCAGCCAGGCCAACAGGTAAGAGCCAAGCACCATGATGATCTTGGGCCACAGAGCAATAACACCGCCATCAATCCAGAAGCGGGGATTGAGATAGCCGTTGTCGCGCAGCCAGCGGAAAAAGTCCTGGAACGAAATCTTGCCACGGCTGGCTAGCTTCACCGCTTCAGCCGCATTCAATTTGCCTGCACCATAGTGGTTGAGTCCGTCATCCTTAACCGGCAGCGCAGACTGCTTGAGCACTTCTTCGACCTGATCGGGATTATTCATACCAGTAGATTTAATCAGCGCGGCAACTCCAGCCACATGGGGTGAGGCCATACTAGTGCCTTGAAATGCCCTGAATACGGGTTCACCCGTTTGTGGATTGATTGTATGTTGCAGAATGCCGCCTGCCTGATCGTCCCCCTGGATTAATCCACCGGGAGCTGAGAGGTCGATTCCTGCACCATAGTTGGAATAAGGCGTTTTGTTGCCAACCGGGTCTAACGCCGAGACACCAATCACATGAGGATAGCGAGCTGGATACTCGGCCGCATTTCGTCCCGCGTTCCCAGCCGCGGCAACGACGACGACTCCCTTGCCATGCGCATAGTCGATCGCCTCCTTCATAATTTGGCTCTCACCGCCGCCGCCTAGACTCATGTTAATCACACCAGCCCCATTATCTGCCGCAAAGCGGATGGCTTCCGCAATGTCAGCCGTAGTCCCACCGCCACCAGCGCTCAAGACTTTAATGGCATTAGGGCTGCTTCATAGGCGACTCCGGCAACCCCAAAGCCATTGTTGGTGGACTGGGCGATCGTGCCTGCGACGTGCGTTCCATGACCGTTGTCGTCTTTTGCCTCAGCGCGATCGTTGACAAAATCGTAGCCATTAGCAAATTTGGTTTCGCTTAAGTCAGGAACTGGGCTGATGCCTGTGTCAATCACCGCAACAGTCACCCCTTTGCCTTTATTCTCATCCCAAGCCTGCTCCATGTTGATGCTGCGCAAGTTCCACTGCTTGGTGTAGTCGGGGTCGTTGGGGATGGCATAACTGTGATAGATATAGTCTGGCTCGATATACTCAGTGTACTTGCGTAGCTCAGATCGCTTCAGGGCATCCAACAATTTGCGATCGCCGGGCAGCACAAAAATGTGGTCTGCCAAAGAGAACTCGCTGTTGTAGCGCAGAGGGACGTTATATTGTTTAGCGATCGCCTCTACCTGGTTCTCAATCTGGGCAGCTCCAATATCCTCACGAAAATCTAACACAATCGAGTTATACGTTCCCTGAGCTGCCAATCCTTGAAAGTTAGAAATTGCCCAGCCTAATCCCACTAAAAATAGAATTAGCAGCAAAAACTTTTTCATAATATCTATCAACGGTCAGGATGTTTACCACCATAACCTATGCCTCTCCTAACTGGGGCTAGTTGGTATGTTGCAGATGATGAAGATGGTAAGGAGTGAGGAGTATGGAACGTGGTCTTCTCTGGTTGCCATTGCTGGCATTTTTCATTTGGCTTACCTGGTCTGGTTGGCGGGAATACCAGAAGGTTGAGTCCTATCAAGCTTGGGCAAAGCAATTTGACCAGGCGAAGTACGATATTTACGCCGTTTTAGGGCAGAAGGGAGATGAGGTAACGTGGGGAACGCCGACTCGAAAGGGGCCCGTGAATCTGGAGGTATTTTCACTGCAGCAGGTGCAGGCAATTCGACTATTGGTAAATGGGCACGCTGTTGATTGGGAAAATCCGCCCACCAAGGGACGGGCTGTGCTGGAGTTTGTGTGTAGCGATCGCGCTACCCCGATCCGTGTCCCCTTTACCGAACCACCCCTTGCAGCCAAATGGGGGGAATACTTGAAAGGAATTTCTGCCATATAAACCTTGTCCACGTCCAGACCTGGAGTTTTTCGTAAGGAAAAGCTACCGATTCCCATTTGAACGTGGTTTAAGGCGATTTCTGAGAAAGATTTTACCCCTGGAGGAACGAACGGCCGTTCGCCTTTACCAGGATTTTTTGGTAGTTTCTTTCCTGGAAATCTCCTAAGAGGATGTTTGAAAAGGTGTGGTCTGTAATGTTAAGCACTCAGCGATCCCCCCTAGCCCCCCTTATTAAGGGGGGAAATTAGCTCAAAGTCCCCCTTATTAAGGGGGCTTAAAGCCCTTCGGGCATACAAGAAAAGGGGGATCTTGCACGCTTTGCTACAAACAGGAGGACTTTTAAAACATCCTCTAAGCTACCGAACTTTAATTTTGTTCAAGAAGCAATCCCTCAAAGGGGTGGGGCAATCGTGTGCATATTCTTTGAAATTTAAACGTATAAATCAGTAGAGAGACAACCTTGTACACCATACACATTCACTCAATCTTTTACTCAGTGAGGTAAAGCCCCATGCAACTCATCTACCGTGCTCAAGTGTTTGAATTTGCCCCGGCTCCTACCGAGTTTAGCCGTCCACTTCGAGCTGTGAATTGGCGTTTTTGGGTTTCAAAAGAGATCCACGTTAACTATTCAATGCTGGACTACTCTGACCGTCGTCGGCCCCGTGCATTAAATTGGCGATTCTGCTTGCCTGTGGAGGTGTAAATGCAGCGAAGCTTAGTGACTCAGCAAGCAGAGCACCCCACAACTCATACGGCAACTCATTTAACTGACCCAGCCCTGATATGTGTGGGATTTCTGATCGCTCTTCCGATCGCGATCTCGTTGGGAGCACTCTCATTCAAGCAGTATCGAGCTAATACCCGACGTAGGCGAATTGAAAAGCTAGAAAGGCTATGGAATCTCGATTTGGAAAGAAAGTGATTTGAGGCGATCAGCTCTATATCCATCAGCCACGTCAATTCCTCAACCAACCTAATCTTGCGGATCCAACACTCCCCTGTCCTCAGACTAGGGGTTTTTCTGCTTTTAGTAACTTAGCCAACCCAGAGTGCCGATTTCCTGTCCATTACCCATTACCGAAATCTAAAACCGCCTGGCTGCGTTCATAGTACCGGCAAGTACCACAGGGACCTTCTGGATTAACCGCACATCGAATCAGTGCTGAACAAGCGTTGAACCGGCAACTGGCATCTCCCATTACCCAATGCCCATTCACCATACTTCGCTCGGATGGGCGTGGGGCAGATTGGACGTACAACGAAACTTTATGAAGTCGATAGCGACCGGCTTTGAGCTGATATCGATGCTGACGCTCCAGGACGGCGTAGGTCTGTCCTTCTAAGTCGAGGTATGACCCCGGATGCGGTGTCCAGTCCAGTCGAACATTTCCCAACGATTGGCGCGGGTGAGTCAATATCACCTCGGTAGAAAGTGCTGGTGGTTCCATGACTGTGTTACGGCATACATTATGGTTTGATGGTATCGCACTCCTGGGTTTTGCCAAATTCCTCCAGAGTAGACCTCCTCTGCGACCACCTGATTTGGGTTTGAGGTGCTCCAAATTCTTGCCCACAAAGCTTACATTACCTTGCGGAAAACCAGTTCTACTGGATAGCTGACACTTTGTGTTCCGATATACTACCCCCTGAAGTGTGGTATACATAATGAGGTTTTGTTGAGGTTTTTAAGCAAACCTTGCGTTTCGTGGTGTGCGTTGGAGGGGTGTATTGGAGCGTAAAACTCACCCTTTGCTGCTACGGCGGAACTTTATACAATGCCAGCTTTGGGTTTTGAAGGTTAATTGTTGCCTGACAAACGTTGATTTCTCTAATGAAGTTAAGGTTCCTGTTGGCGAATTGTCCTCCAAAAACCTTTAAGCGATCGCCTGCTCACCATCACTCGTAGCAGGTTTTTTATGTGCTAAACCTAACGAGAATCATTCATGACGGTTTCACCTCTAATTCCTTCTTCGTTAACGGCTGTTCAAGCTACAGATGTTCAAGCTACAGAACTGCGTTTGAAAGACATTTTGAAGACTCTTCCAAAAGAGTGCTTTCAGAAAAACATGTGGAAAGCCTGGACGGCTGTGCTGGTGAATAGTTTCATGGTGAGTCTGGGCTATCTAAGTCTTGCGATCGTGCCCTGGTTCCTGCTACCGATCGCATGGATTTTCACCGGAACTGCTTTGACTGGCTCCTTTGTGCTTGGACATGATTGCGGACATCGTTCTTTTGCGAAGCGACGCTGGGTGAATGATTTAGTGGGACATCTGGTGATGCTGCCACTGATTTACCCGTTCCATAGCTGGCGGATTATGCACAATCAGCATCATGCTCACACCAACAAAATGGATGTGGACAATGCCTGGCAGCCCCTTAGACCAGAGTTTTATGGTGAGCTAAATCGGTTTGGACAAGGAGGTTATCAGTCCATGCGGGGTCGATTTTGGTGGTTGGCATCGATCGCGCATTGGGCGATTCTGCATTTCAATCCGGCGAACTTTGCAGCGAAAGACCGAGCAAAGGTGAAGCAGTCGATTGCGGTAGTGGTTCTGTTTGCCGCGATCGCCTTTCCCCTCCTGATCGCAACAACTGGCATCTGGGGATTTGTTAAATTCTGGCTAATGCCCTGGCTGGTCTATCACTTCTGGATGAGTACATTTACCCTCGTCCACCATACCGCTCCTACTATTGCCTTCCAGGAAGCTGATCAGTGGAATGAGGCTGAAGCTCAACTGTCTGGAACGGTTCATTGTGACTATCCTGCCTGGGTTGAATTCCTCTGTCATCACATCAATGTCCACATTCCTCACCACATCTCAACTGCAATTCCGTCCTACAACCTGCGTATGGCCCATCGCAGCCTTCAAAAACACTGGGGAAGCTATCTGCAAGAATGCAACTTTTCCTGGGTCGTGATGCGCCAAATTACTGATCAATGCCATCTCTACCGTTCTCAAGGCGGCTATTGGTCATTTAAAGAATTTCATCGGCAGAAATGAAGGGAGGAAGAGATGAAGAAATGAAGAAATGAAGGGAGGAAGGGAGGAAGGGAGCGAGGTAAAGAGTGAAGTGAGTTACCGTTTACCCTTTATCTCTTCACTGCTTCATCTCTTCACTCTTCCTTTTGCCCTCCTCCAAATTTTGTGCGCCACATTTGTAAATCACGGCTATCCTGGGGTCAGTTTGAAGCATAACGATAGGGAGTCGCAGCAATGAAACGGCAACTGTGGCTTGGGTTTGGTGTTTTAGCTCTCGTAGTTGGTTGCTCTGGCAGCTCTGATGAGAACCGGGCGCAATCTCCAACAACTCAGCCGACAATCGTGGCAGCCCAGCAAAATTTCTCAAATCCTCTGGTCTCTCCGTCTGCAAGGTCGTCAGAAGGGCAGCTTCCCTCGGTGCCAGGGTTACTTCAGCCAACCAACCCCAAAGCGAGAATTCCAACCATTGCGACGGGTCGGAATGATCCTTTTGCAGTGATTCCGAGTTCCACACCCATCTTGATTTCGTCTAACCGTAGTTCGCCTAACCTCCTGGGTTCTCGCTCACCCGCGTCTAGCGGCAGGAGCTTGCCATCCGCAAAATTGCCACAATCACCGGTAGCAGTGGGTTATCCGATCGCCCCCCTACCAAGTTTGCCAGTTCCACCTGCAGGCTCACCGTTACCCCCAGTGACCGTGCCCAATACTCCAGGAATGGCTACGCCACCCTCTCCAACTTCATTGGCAGAAGCGATCGAGGTGAGTGGGGTCGTTCAGGTGCGTGGCAAGTGGAATGTCATTGTGAAAGAGCCGAATGCATCCAGTAGCCGATATGTCTCTGTGGGTGATTATTTGGAGAATGGTAAGGTGCTGGTTAAACGGATTCTGGCAACAAGTTCTTCGGAGCCAGTGATTGTCCTACAGCAAAATGGGGTTGAGATTCGCAAATCACTGGGTTAGCTTGGAAGGGTTGCTTGTCAGTTGTTAAAACACGATGATGAAGCCGGATAATGCACCTGAAGGTCGCCAGTCTGCTGCAAGGGTGTTGGAGCGGTGTGGTTTGAGCTATCAGAATACGTATCTTTGTCCAGTCTGCCGTCATGGGCAAATTTCAGCGATCGTGTTAATGGATGCCTTTGCCTGCAGTTTTTGCCGTCACATTTTCACCGCTGATCTGCGCGATCAGTCTGTTCGGGTAGAAGACAGTTCCCAACCGATGACTTGGCGCTGGAATGGACATGCCTGGCAAGCGACTAACCAGATGACTGCAGATTTGACAATCATGATTTGGTTAGTAGGTACAGTCCTGGTTGTGTTGCCACCCTCCCTGATCTGGATATCCTCCCATATGTTCCCGCCGATGCAAGGCAGCACCTGGTACTGGTTCCCAACAATATGGGTTGCTTTGGCGTTTCTCTCCCACTTTTCATTTGTAGCTTGGTTGCTAATAGAACACTATCAGCTCCCGTTCTACGTTACCTGTAAGGTTTGGTTGCGGGAACTGGTGGGCAGAAGATGAGAGGTGCGAAGTGCGAGGTCGGAGAATTTTGAATTTTGAATTGATTTCTCCTCGTTACAAACCTTCGCCTCTTAACACAATTTCAGAGGGCTTCGCCTCTATTGGTGTGAAGCCAGAGCCTTTCGATCAGCGTTCCCAATCAGAGCTTGGGAACGCGCGAAATGAACGGAATAGCATAGTTCAGACGATAGAGCTGAGGGAATTAACAATAAACTAAAACTGATCAAGCGTTCTGGCTATGGTTTTAGAAACTTTGATAATTTTCAGTTACGTTGCTTGATTTGCTGGCATTTAGCTATTGGTCGTGCATAATTCAGACGATAGAGCCTTGAGTCTTTAGTCCATCCTTTAAGACCAACCCTTCCCCATCATAAACGACTGCACGTTCAAAAGTAATTGTTGAACGATTAATATGTTTCCATTGCAGGGCTAGAGCTTCTGACGGTCTACATCCTGTAAAAAACAGGAATTGAATTAGAGGAGCGTATCGTCTGTAGTAGTGATCTTCTACGAAAGCATGAATAATGCGATCGCGCTCCTCCCTAGTGAAAGGGAAGACTTCATCTTCCTCAGTGCCAGCCTTTTTCACTTTCACCTCTGCTGCCATACCCTCAAATGGGTTTGCTATATCCAGTAACTCAGATTTCTTTGCCCATTTACAACAGGCAGACAGATGCATCAAAACTCGCTTTGTGGAATCAGCAGGTACGTTAGAACTCAGCCAATCAAAGATCGCCTGTGCTTCAGTAGATATGCACCACTAGTTCACGATTTGAGCCCTGTTGGCGATGCTCCCAAATGTAAATGCCCTGCCAAATACCTAAGACCAATCGACCATTCATGATTGGAATTTGCTCAGACGTGTTGGTGAGTGCAGTCCGAATATGGGCAGGCATGTCGTCTGGGCCCTCAGTGCTGTGGATGTAGGGGTACCCTTCTGGCACCAGCCTGGCAAAGAAGTTGCTGAGATCGGTCAGTACATCTGGATCCGCATTCTCCTGGATGACCAGACTGGCAGAGGTATGGCGTAGAAATAGCGTACAAAGTCCTGTTTGCATCTTTGATTCAGCAACCACGGCTTGCACCTTGGGCGTTATCTTGCACAGCGATTTGCCCGTTGTTGAAACATTGAGAATCTGCTGATAGTGAACCATGAGAACACTAGCCTCCTCAAGTTCAGCGCTTTGCTAGTTTCTTCGTCTTTGCTACTTTGCGTAGACGGATGGACTGGGGTGTAATCTCTAGCAACTCATCCGGTCCAATGTATTCCAGCGCACGCTCCAGACTCATGTCCAGTGGAGCTTGCAACTGCACTAATTCTTCACCGCCCGATGCACGGTGGTTTGTGAGTTGCTTGGTCTTACAAACATTGATTTCTAAATCCTGAGGGCGATTGTGTTCGCCGACAATCATGCTTTTATAGACCTTAGTGCCGGGAGTAATGAAGAAAACGCCCCGATCCTCGGCATTTTTCATCGCATAGAACGTGGCAACGCCTTCCTCAAAGGAGATCAAAACTCCGTTTCGACGCGCTTCAATATCCCCCACGATTGGGCGGTAGTCAAAGAAGCTATGGTTCATAATGCCGTCCCCACGAGTGAGCCGCATAAATTCACCTCGGAAGCCAATCAAACCACGAGCAGGAATGACAAACTCCAATTGGGTACGCCCGTTGCCACCCACCTGCATATTCTGCATTTCGGCTTTGCGTTGTCCTAGCCGCTCGATACAGCTTCCTGCGGCATCCTCTGGTACATCTAAAACCAAGGTCTCATAGGGTTCATAGGGTTGCCCGTTGACTTCACGGTAGATCACTTGAGGTTGGGAGACCTGAAACTCGTAGCCTTCTCGCCGCATGGTTTCAATTAGAATGCCGAGGTGCAGTTCGCCGCGACCAGAGACCAGGAATTTGTCAGGTGAGTCGGTTTCGTCGATGCGCAACGCAACGTTGGTTTCCAGTTCGCGCATGAGGCGATCGCGGACTTGCCGCGAGGTCACATTCGTTCCTTCCAATCCTGCAAACGGTGAATCATTCACGGAGAAGGTCATTTGCAGCGTTGGTTCATCCACCTTAATCAGCGGTAATGCCTGAGGATCGGCTGGATCGGTAATTGTTTCACCAATATTGGCTTCCGCAAACCCTGCTACGGCGACAATGTTGCCTGCCGAAGCGTCTTCAACATCAATCCGCTTCAGTCCCTCAAAACCCATCAGCTTACTAATCTTGGCTTTGACAATCTCTCCCTTCTCCGTGATCAGCGCGGCTTGCTGACCAATCCGAATCGTGCCGTTGTGAATTCGACCAATCACAATTCGACCCAAGTATTCAGAGTAGTCGAGGGTTGTAACCTGGAGCTGCAGGGGTGCATTGGGGTCACCAACCGGTGGGGGAACATGCCGTAAGAACGCCTCAAACAGCGGCTGCATATCGACGGGTTCATCGTCTAATTGCTCGATCGCATATCCCGCGAGACCAGACGCAAACATATACGGAAACTCGCACTGGTCATCATCTGCGCCCAGCTCGATAAACAGGTCTAGAACCTTATCAACCGCCCCATGTGGATCTGCCTGAGGACGGTCAATCTTATTAACCAGCACAATGGGTCGTAAGCCCTTCTCCAGAGCCTTTTTTAGTACAAAGCGCGTTTGTGGCATCGGACCTTCATTCGCATCCACAATCAGCAGACAACCATCCACCATCCCCAATACCCGTTCCACTTCACCGCCAAAGTCAGCGTGGCCGGGAGTATCGACGATATTGATCAGCGTATCCTTGTAGCGAACGGCAGTATTTTTTGCCAGGATTGTAATCCCGCGCTCCCGCTCCAGGTCATTAGAATCCATTACGCAGTCTGGAACCTCTTCCCCCTCACGAAACGTGCCTGCTTGTTTCAGGAGAGCGTCAACAAGAGTCGTTTTGCCATGATCGACGTGAGCAATGATGGCAACATTGCGAATTGGGAGAGTCATAGGAATCGTTCCGAACAATGGGTAAGAAAATCGTGGGTGAGGGAATCTACAGAATTACAAACTTCTTAAGGAATTTTCTAAACGGGCTGTACACAAATTCTGGTGAAGAAGCCTTAACAATTCTATCGTAGCTGTTTACAGAACGGGAGTACCCGATGAATTGAAAATTCAGCTCAACGGCAACCTGATCTCAAAGGTTGTGCCCAGATTGGATTCAGATTGAAAATCAAGCTGTCCAGCGTGCTTTTCAACCACAATTTGGCGACTGATGGCCAGGCCCAGCCCGGTTCCTTTACCGACTGGTTTAGTGGTGAAGAACGTTTCAAAAATGCGAGTTTGAATTTCAAGAGGAATGCCAGGACCATTGTCTGCAATGTAAATTGCCGCTGACTGCAAACAGTCTCCCATTCCCTCCTCATTTGTAACAACGCTGGTTGTGATTTCAATCTGTGGGTTCCAATCTGGGTTGAGAGGAGAATTGGAACGTTCGGTTAAGGCGTCGATCGCATTACTGATCAGATTTGTGAAAACCTGGCTAATCTGACCAGAGTAACAACTGACCGGGGGCAGTTCTCCATAGTTTTTGACCACCGCGATCGTATTTTTGAGGCGGTTATTCAAGATTAACAGAGTATTATCCAGGCACTCGTGAATATCAATGGGTCGTTTGGTTACTTCATCCATGTGTGAGAAGTTGCGTAGAGCACCCACAATTTTCTTCAACCGCTCCACTCCAACCTTCATACTTGTAATCATCTGAGGAAGATCGCTAACAATAAAATCAACATCAGCTTCTTCCTTGATCTGCTCGATCTTTGCTGAAGACTGAGGAAATTCCGTCTCATAAACACTCAGTATTTGAGTTAAATTCTGACAATAACTAGCCAGGTATTCGATGTTTCCAGAAATAAAGTTGACAGGGTTATTAATTTCGTGAGCAACTCCTGCCACCATTTGTCCCAGACTGGCCATTTTCTCAGTCTGAATCAACTTTGCCTGAGTTTGTTCATTCAGCAAGGTTGTAGTTAGTTCATGAATTCGTGAATGGGACAGCAGCAAGTGATGAACATCCAGTAAGTGGTGAGTTTCTGAGTCAAGTTGAACGACGATTGGTTCGTAAAAAAGCTCAGGTGATCGCTGCAGTGATTGCTGCATCGCTACCACAATCTTAGTTTTGCCTGAAAGAACTAAAACCTCAATGCAAGCAAGGTTGTAGAAAATTCGTAGAGGTCGCTTCAAAAATAGCTCGGGACCATAGGGGCGAGTAATAAACTCCAAGTAGCGCCTGCGGGAAAGCATCCCAAAAAATCGATTGTTTTCTGTTAAAACCACCCCTGGAAGCAGCGGATTATCATCAAAAATTTTGGCTATATCGATGCTTAACTGGCATGTTTCGATCTGATAGTTATACAGAATTAAATCTTCTAGCTTTGACTCTAGGGATAAAGGAGTTCTTGATGACTCAGAAGCGTCTTTCTGGAGATCTAGAATAGGCATAACAGTAGAAGAACTTGGGTAAGATACTCAACCGATCAACAAGTAATGCACCTGTAGCCAGATAAGCTATTTAACTCGCAGATTCTACGTTAAAGTTCAATCTGCAAATTTATAACGTGACCTTAACCAGAAATTAACGGTGACTCTCTGTAACAACTCTATTCAAAACATAAAACTCAAAAAATTTAAACTCCCTCAATTTGTAATTATTTTTAGATGACGATCTTCATTTTGAGGACTCAACATAAACCTTGTCCATGTCCAAACCTGTAGTTTTTCTTACAAGAAAGCTACAGATTCCGAGCTGGACGTGGTTTAACCTACGATGGGGCAAAGTTTCAGGAGTTTGTCAATCAATCAAGGGAACGAGTTAGGGCGAACGCACACGTTTCTTAACACACTAGGGGTGGCACAACCTAGGCTTACACAACGCTAAAGCAGGCAACTCTTCTCGCAATAAGCCCTGACTAATGAGACTATTCGCAATAAAGTAGTCGGAATTGGCACTTATTGAGATATGTACTTTTGTATGCGTTCGCCCTAGTGAACGAGTAAAGTAGCCTGGTTAAGGCGATCGAACAATCAAACTGAGTTCTGTCCGATTAAACTGGGCTGCTCAGATCACCATAGAATTTGCTATTCTAATGTACTGACTGTGAATGCTGGTGTAGCTCAGTTGGTAGAGCAGCTGATTTGTAATCAGCCGGTCGCAAGTTCGAGTCTTGTCACCAGCTTATGAGGTAAAACCCTTGAAATGTACAGCTTCAAGGGTTTTTAAGTTTTTGAGTTACTTACGAGACACAACAAATGTTCTAACCCACATTCCGCACTTCCAACTGGCACAATAAGGATTATCTTCCTCAACACAGCAAGTAGTACTGTCGGCAAGGAGAACCAAAAAATTGGAGAATCCGACGGCGAACGTCCGTTAGATTGACGCTCTGTTTCATGCCATTAAGCACCACAAAGTGAACTGCCATGAAAGACTGAAAGACCCAACGCGGGGTTGGAGCTTGCGTACCTTGACCCAATTGATTCGGGAGGGTTTGATTTGCCTGTTGGAGCGCTTGGCGCAGTTGGCGTTGCCCCAGGTTGTAGACGAGCAAACACAAGCCCATAATCATGCCCCACTGATGCGGGTATATAAGCGGGTACTTTTGAAGCTGGGGTCGGTTTGAGTCTGCGGGTCTACTAAGGCTCGAATGTCTTCCAACAGATTGGGCAGTTTGGCTGCGATGCGCTTGCGTCCACTGCGCTCATACCCATCGACAATCGGTTGTCCACTGAGTAATTCCTGCATTCCTTTGCGGATTGTGCGTCGATTCCATCCCAATTCTCGTTCTGCCAGGGTCTGTCCACCAATACCCAATCCTTTCACCACTTCTGCCATGAATTCTCCTCCTTTACCATAATTTCTTGGTTTGACGGTAAGGTAAACGGAAATCGCAACGTATACATCGTTTATCGTTTGGACTGACTTGTATAGTAACTTCTCAGCTTAATGTAGGCTCCGCTTCCCCTAATATTCTTCGTTTCAACTTCTAAAACTTTTGTCAGTGTTGATGTAAATTCACCAAACTCGGTAGACAAACCATTTCTGCCCACATGGAGATAGCCAACAATATCATCCATCATCCATTTCCCGCTTCAGGCTACTCAGCCGTTCAGCGATCGCTAATCGACTGCCGTTGGCAAAGTCTGAGCCAGGTTGGGGGCGTTTTCCAGGTGGTTGCACCTCGCGCAGGAGCAGGAGTCCGTCGCCAGTCTGGACGATGGGGCCCAGTCCTTTCGCGATCGCCACAATTTCACCGGGTTGAGCAGGGGTCTGACTCAGGGATGCCCAATCGCTTTCCAGGACTCTAATTTCGGAAGGAAGATTGGCCCAATGGGCTGGTCCCAATGGAGCTGTTGCCATGATTTTGAGCAGGTCTCCCCGAAATTCGGTCAGGCAGTTGGGGAAGAAGCCTCGAATCTGGTTGTGGAGGGCGATCGCTGAACGTGACCAGTCCAGCCGGTAATCTGCTTTCTGGATCAACGGGGCGTAGGTCGCCTGGGCGTTGTCTTGAGGGATGGGTTGCAAGATTCCCTGTTCCAGGTTGAGCAGCGTTTCAACCAGCAAATCTGCGGATAGAGTAGCTAGCCGAGCTGCCAGATCGTGGGCATTTTCCAGGAGGGCGATCGCGGTCCGTACTTCCAATAGCCTCGAACCTGTATCCATTCCGGCATCCATCAGCATGGTGGTAATGCCTGTTTCTGGTTCACCAGAATATAGGCTCCACTGAATCGGGGCGGCTCCCCGGTACTTGGGCAAGCGGGATCCGTGGGCATTGATACAGCCCAAACGCGGCATGTCTAAAATCGCTTGAGAAAGAATTTGTCCATAGGCAACCACCACAAAGGCATCTGCCTGACGCGATCGCAGGTGATCCAGTGTTTCCACATTTTTCTTGACGCTTTTGGGCTGCCAGACTCGCACCTGATGGCTTAGGGCGATCGCCTTAACAGGTGAGGGGGTAAGCTGGTTTCCCCGTCCACGGCGCTTGTCTGGCTGAGTGACAACCGCCAGCACATTGAATTGAGGATGATTGAGCAGACGCTCCAGGCTAGGAACAGCAAATTCAGGGGTTCCAAAGAAAACAATGTTCATTGCTAAACGTTAAATATCTAAGAAACTTCATTAAGTCATGACACCAGCATTGGAAATGCTTGTTATACCTTTAGGTAAATCATTCTGTCGCTCCAGCTAACGTTTTCCTCCTAAAGATATTGTGAGTGTTTGCTCTAGACGCTGCTCAGGGTTGTAGATTGATAGTTTCCAAAATCAGTGGGTTTGGCATCCTGTCTGCATTTAGGGCTGCTGGGATAGCTATTCCAAAAATTAGCCGCGATCACAGTCCACGCCCCTTGAGCAATCTAGATAGGCTGGCTTTCCACTAAGTTCTTCAGGTTTGAAATACTTTTCATACCCCCATTGTGCAAGGCTTTGTTCTGGATGACTCCGTTCAAACCAGGGACTGAGCTTTGTACACAAGGTTTCCGTACACACGTCTGGTTTCTGTTATGTCTTACGAGTCTATACAAGTTGATCCCTTAGAGAGTCCGCATCCGATTCCCTGGAGTTGGGTGTTGGCAACGCTCAACGCCAATAGCTCCAGCCATCTTGCTGGGCTATATTGTTACCGTAGCCAGTCTTTAATTTCTCCTGACCAACGATATGCTGCCTATAGTCGTATTCAAATGCAGGTGGAATCGGAGTATTTCCGTAGCCATGTAACGAGTGTGCTGTTTTTGGAGAATTTGCGCACGGGAGATCTGCAGCCGATTACACCCGCTTCACCGTTGGCAGACAACCCCTTTTTGGACAGCAGTAGGGAGTTAACCGGACGCATTTCAATCGTGATTCCAGTGTCCTGGTCTGAAACCAGCGATCGCCTGCTAGCCCGAGAATTTGAGTCTATCTTTGGCTCAGATATTGCGTCTGACTACGCAGTTATCGTTGATCGCAGCCAAAATAGAATCAGTACAGTTGCGCCGACCCAAATTCGATATACAAATGCTGTTTTGCTGGGCTGGAGCCAGTTTCAACCAGAACGGGTGCTATTTCGAGCTGGCATGTTGGGTGATCAACACTGGCAACAGTGGGCGGTTGCGGCTAATGGGCAAACAACCCTGGCAAAGGGCGATCGCCCCTCATCTTTGGGCAAATCATCAGCAATGTCTGGATGGGCCCTCAAGTGTACAGCCAGTAGGGGCGGGTTTTGTCGATAAATCGTCGATGAATCCAAAAAAATTGGCTAAACCCGCCCGTACAGAGAACGGAGCCGATCAGTAATCAATCAATCCAAAAAATTACTGCCTAAACCTACCCGTATAGAAAACGGATTGGGTTTGGAACTCTTTTACAGTCACCCTATGTCTAGCCAAGTCTCCAGGTGCATAACTACTCAACGATCGCGTAGCCGGAGATTTTTGTGGAAGCCTTGCCACGGCTCTATCATCCCATTGGACGATGGACGGGACGGTTGATTCTGCCAGCACTGAAACGGCGGCGGATTGATGGTGCTGTTCTGATTGAGATTCATAATGCTGCTCCTGAGCACGCCGATCTGGTTGGGCAGATCGTGCCGTTGTGCTGGAGTTCTGACCCAGAGGTGCAGAGTCTAGTGCAGGCGGTGACTCATGATGTCGAGTTCAACCACTGGACGGCGCTCAGTCAGGCGAGGGGAAACCTCCATCCAGAACGGATTAATGGCTGGTGGCAGGTCAACCCACTGGAGTCCCTGGCGGGTGCCCGACATCAGGACGACGTGGTGGTGATGCTGCGCGACGCGATCGTCGCCTTGAATCGGGATGGAGAGCGATCGCTGATGATTCACTCAGATCCCGTACAGATCAGTGGACGTGTGATGGCACTGGTCTCGATTTTGGAGCAGGAATCGCCGACCAGTGAATATTTCTGGGTGCGCCACTTCAATCAGTCCTCCAGATTGTTTGACGGCCCCCTGGAGCGAGTGCGGATTCCCCAGGCAGCACCAGACCGAGCTGGAATTTGCCGCTCTACCCACTATCGGATTGAGCGATCGCCCCTCAACTCTCAGGGTTGGTATGTCTACGGCGAACATGATGCCGAAGGAACATTTGTCGTGCAAGCCATTGAGCCGCGATCGATCACCCAACTCAAGCCCGATGAAGTACACCTGGGGTACAAAGCAGCATCCACCTACCTGTATCGGGATAACTGGAAGGACACCGTCGCAGACAAAGGGACTGCTAAAACCGTGTTGGTCTCTGCGCGTCCATCTCCCCTCAATCCATCCACCTGTTGGCAAGAGGGAGATGCGGCGATCGTAGTGCATCTTTATGGCGGAATTGGCGGCAAGAAGGGCGAAAAAGCACCGTTTGGGTTGGTGCTGGGTCACTTTGCCTATGGAATTGCCCATGTCATTCGCGATCCGCTGACCAACGACCTGCGCTTCGATATTGAATACAAACAGGTCTACGGACATAACCCTGACGGCATCATCTCTGGGACGATTAAGTGGTCGAGCTATGCAGGCGACTTGCAGCGCGGTTGGCTGGGAAATCGTCCCATTTCAGATGTCTTGATTAAGCTTGATGTGATTACTCAAGATTACGATTTTGATGGGGTTCGATTGTCTCCGCTTACCTTGTTCAACCGCCATTTGGAGGCGATCGCGGCCTGCTACCGCACCGGACACGGCACCGGAGCTGCCTTTATCAATCCAGCAACCTCCTGCGTTCAAGATTCCAACCAGGCTCTCTACCTGACGATTAAAAAGCTGCAGTCTGTCGTCCGCTCAACCCCACAGATTGGAGCCTGGTTACAGCGTCACCCCCACCACCCCCAACGCCAACGGTTTCGTCAGTTGATGTCGCTAGGGCACATATTGGAACGCCGCATGGTTCCCTTTGGGATTGCCCATCCCGATTGGCGTCGAAACGTGGTGCGGATGATCAAAACCCGCAACGTTCATAATCTGTTAGAGATGCTGCTCCGGGCGCTGCTTGCCTGGCGCACCATTGTACCGTTCCATGCCCATGATGCGATCGTCCACATTTTTCTGAAACAAGGCGCACTGCTCTGGTTCATCCGCACCAACCAGGTCGGCGGTGAAGATCCAGACATTGAACCCCGTCCTCCACGAGGAATTCTGGGACCCCGCGATTAGTTAAGGTCCGTGTCAACTTGATCAAGGTCAGGTACTCAGAAGTGATACTCTAAACTTTGTCCCCGTCCAGACCTGGAGTTTTTCTTAAGGGAAAGCTACAGATCCTGAGTTGGACGTGGTTTAGCACCGGGATGACCCGGTTCAAGATGAACTTTGGACTTACGCAAATGACCGAAAGATCTTGTGTTTAGACGGGTAGTGGGTAATTAGTTGAATGTCCGATTACCGACTACCAATGACCCATTACCTGCGTAAGCCCTAGAACTGTTAGAAGGATTGGTTGAAATGCTTGAACCTTCGGATTTAAACGAGGAACTCATTCGGTTTCTGGATGAAAAGTTCAGTCTGGAAATACGACGTTTGAAACACAAATGGACAACTCGCAGACGGCGTTCTGTGGAGCTGGATGCGGCTTCAGGTCATCGTCCAGATTTGGCCGTGATTGAACGACCGGAACCCGTAACGGATAGTGTGAAAGGCATTCAAACGGTTCCTCACCTGCTGGTCGAAACGGTTTCACCCAATTGGAGCAGCGAGTTAAAAGACAAACAGGAAGCCTATCAGGCGCTGGGAGTAACAGAATTTTGGATCATCGACTATGCGGGACGGATTCCGCCGTCGAGATATTCCCATAGAGGCAATAGCAAAAAGGTGGTCGTGCTGACCCGCACACCAACCGGAGAATACCAGCGGAACGAGTACATCGGTGCGGAAATCGTACCCTGCAAAACGTTCCCGGATATTAAACTGACGGCTAATCAAATTATTTCAGGTAGTGAATGAAGCATATACCCTCCGCCCTCAATTCCATCCGCCACTCACAATCTAAGCTAGGGTAGGAACATTGGGTTCTGGCAACTGAACTGTGTTTCCTTTTCATCGTTCGACAGTTTCATGGCTTCTGATTTTTGGCATCCTGCTGCCTTTGGTGAGCTGTGCGAATTCCAATTTGGGGCAGGCGGTTCAGGATTCGCTGGCGGCAGACCCGAAGTTGAGAGAAGCGGCTCCCGATGGCACGTTATCGACGATCGCGGGTGACCCATCCTCTACACCGGTGCAGCTTCCGGCAGGGTTTCCAACGGAGATTCCTCGCTATCCAGGTTCAGAGCTACGCGAGGTGACACCCAGCGCAACAGAGGTGAATCAGTCCGTTGGGCAGGAGGTTTCAACGCGCTGGTTTAGTCAGGATGGCCGCGATCGCGTCCTCGCTTTTTATCAACAGGAACTGCAGTCGAATAACTGGACGCTGGATGGAGCACCACAAACCAGTCAGCCAAATATAGTGGTTGCGCAACACAATGAGCTAAAGGTAACGGTTAGCATTCAGCCCGGCTCTGATGCTGCCAGTGCTGCGTCTCCCAGCCCAACGCCGACCAGCACTGAGTCCCCCAGCCCAACACCCACTGGCTCACCTTCAGCTAGCCCGACACCCACGGACTCTCCAGCCAGTTCTTCAACTGGAACGGAATTCATCATTCAGTACGTTCGTGAGAGTATTCAGGCTGAACAACCCCCTGCGACTACTCCCCCGTCATCGGCAAATCAACCGCAAGAGACCTTCCTGGGGCTTTCGGGAACATCTGAGGCGGAAACAGCTCAAGGCACACAGCAGACGGAGGCGATCGCGCCCTTAAGCCGCTCCACCTTCACCGACTTAACCAAAGCACCGAAGGAGCTGAAGCAGTATGTGGAAGACTTAGCTCAACTCGGAGTTCTGAGCTTGTCCGCCTCTGGAACTAAAACCAACACCAGCCCAGAAGCCTTTCAACCTAATAAGCCTGTTTCTCGTCGTGAATATGCCCGCTGGCTGTTTGCAACCTACAACCGCCTCTATGCTGACCAATCTGCCCAGCAAATCCGTCCTGCTCAACCGAGCAGCCAACCAGTATTTCGAGACTTGCCCGCCTCTGACCCGGACTTTGCAGCCATTCAGGGTTTAGCAGAAGCAGGCATCATTCCCAGCTCTCTATCCAGTAGCAGCACAACCGTCACTTTCCGCCCGACGCCCAACTCAACCGCGAAACGTTGCTGCTTTGGAAAGTTCCAATGGACACCCGCCAGTCCCTGCCAACGGCTAGTCTGAACGCCATCCAGCAAACCTGGGGCTTCCAGGATGCGGCTCGGATCGACCCCAAAGCGCAACGGGCGGTTCTGGCAGACTATCAGAACAGTGATTTAGCCAATATCCGCCGCGCCTTTGGCTACACTACCCTATTCCAACCCAAGAAACCCGTTACTCGCGCCGAAGCCGCGGCCACTCTCTGGTATTTCGGCTATCAGGGTGAGGGGGTGTCGGCACAGGATGCGCTGAAGCCTGTCATGTAACATCCTATGAATCCACTAGGGCTGATCCCCGTGATTCCCTAAAATGGGGTCAGAAATTGTAAGGGGATCAACGATTGAGTATGCCCAAAACAGTTGCAGATGTGATGACTCGTGATCCGATCACAGTCAGTCCTGAAACGCCGCTTAATGAAGTCATCCAGGTCCTGGCAGAGCGGCGCATTAGTGGTTTACCGGTGATAGACCAGGCTGGAAAACTGGTAGGGGTCATTTCTGAGACCGATTTGATGTGGAAGGAGACGGGAGCAACGCCTCCGGCCTACGTCATGCTGTTGGATAGCGTCATCTACCTGGAAAACCCGGCTCGGTATGAGCGGGAATTGCACAAGGTGCTGGGCCAAACGGTCGGCGAAGTGATGACCGATCGCCATGTCATCACGATCGCGCCCAACAAGTCCCTGGGAGAAGCCGCCCACCTGATGCACGATCGCAACGTCCACCGCCTCCCCGTTCTAGACGACACCAGTCGTGTGATTGGCATCCTGACCCGTGGCGACATTATTCGGGCAATGGCAGCAGAGCAGGGATGAGGGGATGAGGAGGTGGGGGAGGTGGGGGGAGGTGGGGAGATGGGGAGACGCGGAGACGCGGAGAGTGTCCAATCTACAATCTGCAATCCAATGACCAATGACCAATGACCGTTCGGCTGAGCGCTCACGTCGAAGCCAATGACCAATGACCAACCACTAACAACTAATAACTAATTCGCTAATTACTAATATGGACATTACTCCTGAATCAGTTGAGGCACTACTGAATTCGTCGGATTTGGGCGATCGCCTGAAAGCGATGAACCAAACCCGGATGTTGGAACCTGCAGCGGCGTTTAAGCTGGCTCGGCAGGCAGTCAATGATAGTAATCCGCGGATTCGGTATTCTGCCGTCAGTCAGTTGGCAACGCTGGGTCAGCACAATTTGGCGTTGGCATTAACGATTCTGCGCGGTCGCCTCAAGGATTCGGAGCCGGATGTTCAGGCAGCCGCCGCGGACTCGATCGCGGCTCTCCAGCTTACGGAAGCCTTTGAAGATTTACAGACGCTTTACATTTCCTCACCCGAATGGCTGGTCAAATTTAGCATTATTGCGGCTCTGGGTACGTTGGGTGACGAGCGTGGATTTGCGTTGCTGGAAGATGCCCTCCAATCGCCGAATGAACTGACACAAATGGCGGCGATCGGGTCATTGGGTGAATTGGGCGATGAGCGTGCAATCCCACTCTTGATCCCCTACGCGGCAAATCCCGATTGGCAAGTTCGCTACCGGGTTGCCCAAGCACTGGCTCACTTCAAAGCTCCCGAGGCCCGTCCAACTCTGGAAAAGCTGGCTGAAGACGAAGTTGAACAGGTTGCCCAGGAAGCCAAATCTGGATTGAATTAGGGGCGAAGTACTCGGCGATCGCCTCCCACAAAAATGCACAGATTGTTTACCGAATGCTGCGCTCGTACAGTAAATTCAGGGGAAGCATCATTGAGATTGACTATCCTGATAAAGGATCAATTTCGTAAGCAAGGTGGGAGGCGATTCGCTGGGCATGAGTTCTTTGGTTGGCAAAACACTACAGAGCGGAAAATATACGCTGAATCAAATTCTAGGCGAGGGTGGTTTTGGGATTACGTTTAAGGCGACCCATCATTACCTGCAGCAAACGGTGGTGATCAAAACCCTGAGCGCCTCCAACCAGCAAGCTGTTGAATTTGCCCAGGTGCAGCGGCAGTTTCAGGATGAAGGGCGACGACTGGCATTGTGTGTACATCCCAACATTGTGCGGGTGAGCGATTTCTTTATCGAAGACGGGATGCCCTATATCGTCATGGATTACATCCCCGGTCAAACGTTGGAGGAGGTTGTCTTTCCCGATCATCCCCTACCCGAAGCAACTGCCATCCACTACATGCACCAAATTGGCGCAGCACTGCAGGTGATTCACAACAACGGCTTGCTGCATCGGGATGTGAAGCCGCAGAACATTATTCTGCGTCAGGGCACTCAAGAGGTGGTGCTAATTGACTTTGGGATTGCCCGCGAGTTTACGGTGGGAGCGACCCAAACCCACACCAGTATTATTTCGGCTGGCTATGCTCCGATCGAGCAGTACATGGCGCAGGCAAAACGAACCCCGGCCTCGGATGTGTATGGATTAGCCGCCACACTCTATGCCTTGCTGACGGCTCAACCCCCTGTTGCTGCTGTCTTGCGCGATCGCCAACCGATGCCTGCTCCGCGCGACCTGCGCCCCGAGTTGAGTGCGGCGATTAACCAGGCCGTCACCCGCGGCATGGCAATGGACATCCAGTACCGTCCTGCAACCGTCGCCGAATGGCTGAAATTGCTTCCAGGTCGGGCATCGAGTCGGGCAGCCATTCCCGCATTCAATCCGGTGGCGGCAAGTGCTGCTCCAAGCACGTCGGCCGTTGCCACCCTTCCAGTCAGTCCCGGTCAGCCGCCGCGATCGCCCGTCTCCCCAGTCACCCCTGCCGCCATTGGCGCATCCCCGCCGCCGCGATCGCGAACCGGAGTTTGGGTGTTGATTGGTTTAGCGATCGTTGCCAGCGCGATCGCGTCAGCATTGGGAGCCGTTTGGTATCAGAATCGCTCAACGCCTTCTACATCCCAACCCTCTCCGACCCCGCCAACGACCTCACCCACCTCAGCAGAGCAGACGCCACCCATTGTCACTCCACCATCACCACCGTCTGCAGCACCTGTGGCACCTGTATCACCGTCTGCAGCATCGTCTCCATCGCCCTCAGCAGAACCGCCACCCTCTCAAACACCGGAACCGGAGCCGGAGCCACCTCAGCCCAGCGCCTCCCCCTCCCCCGAACCCTCGCCGCCTGAACCCCAACAGCCTACCAACAGCCCATCTGCTGATCCACCAGGATTTCCACCTGAAACCCCCGAACAACGGATCAAAAATCAGCTCGGTGAACCCACCCAATCTGGGAATGGCTACTGGCAAAACACGCGATCGGCACTCTACGACCTGGTGCCAAACCAGATTACAGTGGCTTACCTTTACGATAAAAGCACCAAACGGGTTCGCCAAACCGAAGCATCCTTGCCCAATCGGTCGATCGCGCCGTTATGCAAAAACACTCAACGGTATGCTGAATGGCAACCTTACCCCCACCGTTGAACAGGGATTGACAAATGTTTGGAAACGAAAATCCAATCAATATTCCTTCTCGCGGGGGTCTTTGAAAGGCGTCATTGAGCGGAACGAGAAAGACCGCATCTATGTCGCCATCTGGGACGCTAATTTGCATTAGTTGGGGACTTTACGCAAACCTCGGAGGTTTAACCAGAAATCAAGTGTCGTGATCAATGATGGTGGCTTAAACCTCCGAGGTTTTAGTCAAAATACGTCAGTCCTGACTGAGGTTTTTCACCAGGTTTGCAAACAGAATCGATTAGCTCTTGCACAGCAGTTGCTGTTTCTGTAGATGGGTTCTTAATCATGTAAAGAACTTGAAAGGCATCGGATAGTAACCCCGCGATCGACAAAGTATTTTGCTTGTCGAATCGCGATCGCCTCATCACTGACTTTACGAGCACGAAGTTGCGTGGCCAGTGTTTGCAGATCAG
>JAAUSG010000128.1 GCA_012034055.1 Leptolyngbyaceae cyanobacterium RU_5_1
ACCGGATTGCTCAGTCGGAGCAGCGCCTGGATGTGCCTGATGCCGCTGCGCACCAGTGTTTTCTGGACGACACCGCCATTGAAGAGTTGTTTGGCTGGGCAGCGACAAAAGGGGCCGCCGTCATTTCTTGCAGTTGGGGCCCAGCGGCTGTCCGCTTTCCGCTGTCACTCCGCCAACGGAATGCGATCGTCCGCACGGCGACTGAAGGGCGCAACGGCAAGGGGTGTGTGATTGTGTTTGCGGCTGGGAATGCCAACCGTCCAATCAATAGCAGCATCAATGAGCAGGGCTGGCCGAATAATGTTTTGAAGGGAGCCACAGAATGGTTGAGCGGGTTCGCGGTTCATCCAGATGTGATGGCTGTCGCCGCTTCCACCAGTTTGAATCGGAAAGCGGCATACAGTAACTGGGGCAGGGAAATCTCGGTCTGTGCGCCCAGCAATAATGCGCCTCCAGGAATGGGGTTGCAGCAGGTTGGCTATGTGTTCACGCCGCCTGAAGTGCGATCGGATTTACCCGGCTTAGGAATCGTCACCTCAGACCGGGTGGGTAAGGTGGGCTATGACCTCAGTGATTACACGACAGATTTTGGGGGGACATCGAGTGCTTGTCCTCTGGTGGCTGGAGTGGCTGCGCTGGTGTTGTCTGCTAACCCAGAGTTGCAGGCTGCTGAGGTGAGGCAAGTTTTGCAGCAAACGGCCGACAAGATTGTTGATCCCAACCCTGATCCTCAATTTGGCTTCCGCAAGGGAACCTATGAAGCGGGTGGACGCTGTGATTGGTTTGGGTATGGAAAAGTGAATGCATTTAAAGCCGTGCAGGCAGCGGTGCAACGAAGGGTAGCCGCGATCGCAGCCTCCCGCCAAATTCAGCTCCAAAACACCACCAGTCTGTCCATTCCGGACGATGACTCGCAAGGCATCACCAGCACCATTCAAGTTTCTGAAACAGCCCCTGTGCGCAGTATTCAGATTACTGCGGAAATCGAGCACAGCTTCATGAGCGATCTGGAGATTAGCCTGATCTCGCCTGCAAACCAGGTCGTGCTATTGCACGGGCGCACTCTAGGCCGGAGAACGTTATTCAAGGGAACCTACTCCCTGCAAACAACTCCGCTCCTGACAAGAGTCATTGATCAATCTGCCCAGGGACGTTGGCAGCTAAAGATCACAGACAACGCCCAAGGGGATACCGGTATTCTGAAGAGTTGGCAGTTGACATTGGGATTATAGTAATTCTCTGTTGAATACGATAGTCTCGGCGAGGGTGGGGAGTAGGGAGTGGGCTGATCGCAGACGTAAGGTTTACTGCACAGTTGGATATTGATTGGAGACCTGATCCAGCTTTTGAGCAATTTCTGGATTGTAAAGCCGCAGGTAATTCCAGTAATTCTCAAAGACAGATTTGACGTACCCTCGGGTTTCGCTGTAGGGGATCGATTCGATAAACTGATCGGCATCGCCAACGCCTTTCTTGGCGACCCAATCGGCAACGGCACCAGGACCCGCATTGTAACTGGCAACGGCCAGCATCGAGTTACCGTCGTACTCTGTGTGGGTGTAATCCAGGTACCAGGTGCCCAGCTTGATATTGTCGTCTGGATCGGTCAGCTCAAACTCCTTCAGCTTAATTTTTGGCAATCCAGGTACCGGTATCTGGCATCACCTGCATCAAGCCCACAGCCCCCGCTGAGGATTTGATCCCCGGCATGAAGCGGGATTCCTGACGAATCAATGCCGTTACCAGGAGCGGATTTAGCTGCCGCTCTTGCGACCAGGCTTCAATTGGCTCCAGATACGGGAACGGATAGAGTGCATACCAGTAGCCGAGCTGTTTTTTCAGTGCTCTGTATTGGGTCTGTTCTTCGGGTAATTCGCGCTCACTCAGGTGCGACACCATGAAAATGCCGTCCAGGTGATCGCCAACGCCCAACCGCATGACGCCATCCGTGAATTGCTCTGCCACACTGGGTTGCATCGGGTCACGAAACTCTGCCTGCCAGAGCGCCCAAGCGTCCCGGTCTTGCCCCAGTTGATGGAGTTCTTGCAGGGACTCAGAGCCGGTCGGTAGCGCCGGACGGGCAGCAGGGCGGGCAACCGGTGGCTTAAGCTGGCGAACACTGGAGAAGTCGCCGACATCCCACCCCAACATGGACGCCGATCGCCAGGCGTAAAAGGACTCTGGATAACGGGTCAGGACGGTTTCAAAGACTTGCTTAGCCTCATTGGGTTTGCCCAGTTGATTGGCCCATTTACCCAACCAGAAGGCGGCTTCGGGGGCAAATTCGCTGTCTGGGTTTTGGCTCAACAGGGGAGCGGCCCATTTCTGAGCGGTTTCAATATCTCCAGCTTCAGCACTCTTCTGGGCCATATCCCAACGCAATTCGGCGGCGGCATTGGACTTGCCGTAGCGATTGAGCAGAATTTGTCGGGTTAGCGTGGCGGCTTGACCGCTATTCAGTCCATCTAACAGCCTGGATTTTTCCAAAAGCGCTTCTCCAGCGCGATCGGGGAACCGGCTAATGGCCTGATCCAGATAAGCGATCGCAGTTTTCGGCTCCACAATCCGCGACAACCGGATGAGGGCTAGCCCAGTTTCTGGGGCATCGGGAAACGTAGCCACCATGCGCTGATAGGCAGCCGTAGCTCCTGGTTTTTCGCCCAGTTGCAGCCCCCGTGCAGTCCGGTAAGCATTGCGGGGAGTCAGGGGTGCTTTTGCATAAGCTTCCCCGGCTTTGCCGTACACCTGCTTTTCCCAGTAGCCAAAGGCGATCGCTTCCCAGTCATCTGCCTTCAACTGATTGGCGTATTTTTCTGCCAATTGGTCGAGTACGCCCATGTACTCTGGCAAATACAGTCCATGTTGCGCAATCAGCAAGAGCAGCTCAGGCTGATTCGGATTTTGCTTCAGTCGCTGTTGAGCAATGTCCATCACCCGCGGATGGGCAGGAAACTGAGCGATCGCCTGATCCCAGTAGCGGGGATTGGTCTTACCCAATGCGTACAGGGCTTCCGCGGCGGCTGGGTCTTTGGGGTGGTGCTTGAGGATTGCCTGCCTGGTTGCCGTTGCCGTTGCGCTGTCGCCAACCAGGTCATAAGCCTGGGCCCGTTTCATCAAGACATGACTGGCCAGAACTGTGTAGGTTGACTCCAGTCCATCCAGTTGCTCCAGGGCTTTCTTGCCTTGCCCTTGCTGCAGCAGCTCTGTTGCCAGGAGATAGCGAGCACGGCTGCGATCGAGAGATTCCTTGCTTTTGGCGATCGCGGACAGCTTTTCCGCCCGCTTTTCAGGCGCTAAAGACTTGATCAGGTTGATATCCTTGATTTGGACAGCACCAGCCTGTAGTTCTCCACCGGATTGTAAAAACTCGCTACCCTGCTGACGGCTGATCAGCGCTTTAGTCAAAGCGCTGCCCACCAACAATACCCCCAGGCTGACGCCAACTATTCGATAAACCCGTGCTCGTCGTTGCTGCATTGGTCTACTACCAGAACTAGAGAGTTTGAAAAGGCTCACTTGACCAAAGGTCTGGTCAGGTCATAGAATTTTTCGCACTATTTTTTTGCACTATGTTAACCACAAAACCCTTTCGCGACTGTAGCATTTTGCAAAAAGGTGGACGAGGACTGATCACCTCCGGGTCTACATCCCGTTAATTTTTTGAGCAATACTGGAATTAAACCTTATCCACGTTCAGACCTGGAGTTTTTCTGAAGGGAAAGCTACAGATTCCGAGCTGAACGTGGTTTAGTTGCTCGGTGAGACTAAGTAAACAGGGGTAGAAAAGGGTCATTGGTCACTGGTTATTGGGGATGCAACACACGACGGACGACCGATGGCACATGATTGTTCCCCTGAGATGTTTGGTTCTACCGCTTGCTCAAAAAACAGGAACGTTGAGGATATCCCGAATGGATTTGCGAGTAACAGATACGTCATACCTGGAGTGGTCTGGTGATGCGTTGGCGGTGGGTTTGTTTGAAGATCAAATAGAGCTGAGTGGCGATTTAGCGGTATTAGATGAGCAATTGGCTGGTACCGTCAAAGAGTTGATTGCCGAGACAGAGTTCAAAGGTAAAGAAGGCAATAGTGTTGCCACACGAGTTGGCAGCGGCACGAAGATTCGCAAAATCGTTTTGGTGGGATTGGGCAAGGTAGACGACTTTAAGCTGGAGCGGCTGCGGCGAGCTGGAGCGGCGAGTGCGCGATCGGCAAAGAAGGAGAAATGCAAAACATTGGGAATCACTCTGCCGATATTGGGTGGGGATGCGGCCGCCAGTGCTCAAGCGATCGCCGAAGGGGTTGAACTTGCCCTTTATCAAGACACTCGCTTCAAATCTGAACCGGATGACAAAGGCCCCAGGGTAGAACAGGTTGATTTATTGGGATTGGCTGGACAGGACGCCGCCATCACTCGTGCGCGTCAGATTTGTTCTGGAGTGATTTTAGCGCGGGAGTTGGTTGCCGCCCCTGCAAACATCGTTACACCCATCACCCTGGCAGAAACGGCCAGCGCGATCGCCCAGGAATACGGACTGGAGTTAGAAATTCTGGAGCGAGAAGACTGCGAGAAATTGGGCATGGGCGCATATCTGGGTGTGGCCCAGGCGTCTGACTTGCCGCCCAAATTCATCCACCTCACCTACAAGCCGGAAGGTACTCCCCGCCGTAAGCTAGCGATTATCGGTAAAGGACTGACCTTTGATTCCGGTGGGCTAAACATCAAAGTCTCTGGCAGCGGCATCGAAATGATGAAAACCGACATGGGTGGAGCCGGGGCAACCCTGGGAGCGGCAAAAGCGATCGCCCAACTCAAACCCGATGTGGAAGTTCATTTCATCAGCGCCGCCACGGAAAACATGATCAGCGGTCACGCCATGCACCCCGGCGACATCCTCACGGCGTCTAACGGCAAGACGATCGAAATCAACAACACCGATGCCGAAGGACGCCTCACCCTGGCTGATGCCCTCGTGTTTGCTGAGAAGCTGGGAGTGGAAGCGATCGTCGATCTGGCCACCCTCACTGGAGCCTGTGTGATTGCCCTGGGTGACGACATTGCTGGACTCTGGAGTCCCAGTGACGATCTCGCCAATCAACTCCTGACAGCCTCCGAAACCTCTGGCGAGAAACTGTGGCGCATGCCGATGGAAGAAAAGTACTTTGAAGGCATGAAATCTGTCGTCGCTGACATGAAGAATACCGGTCCCCGCCCTGGTGGAGCGATCACTGCCGCCCTGTTCCTGAAGCAGTTTATCAAAAACACTGCCTGGGCACACCTGGATGTCGCAGGTCCAGTCTGGGCAGACAAGGAAAACAGCTACAACAGCGTTGGTGCGACTGGTTTTGGGGTACGAATCCTGGTGAATTGGGTGTTGGGCACTGGTCTCTAAAGGGGTAATCAACGGGAGGGCTATTCATGGAACGTCCCTACGGACACGAACAATAGCTTTGAAACACAACCCTAACTCTTTGGTTGCAAAAATTTAATGATGAGAGCATGACATAATGATTGGCGTCCGATGATGAATTCGCGATCGCAGTTAGACGATCAGGTTGAGGTACAAAAACGTGAAGGTTTTGGTTGTCGGGAGCGGCGGTCGGGAACATGCACTGGCTTGGAAGCTATTGCAGTCCAATAAAGTACAGCAAGTCACTTGCGTACCTGGAAATGGCGGCACAGCGTCTATGTCGCGTTGCCAAAATTTGGCGCTCAGCGCTCAAGATTTTGAGGGCATTGGGCGGTTTGCCCTGGTGAATGGAGTTTCGCTGATTGTAGTAGGTCCAGAAGTTCCGCTAGCGGCAGGAATCACTGATTATCTACGACAGCAAGGGTTAACTGTATTTGGTCCAACCCGATTGGGGGCACAACTTGAAGCCAGCAAGGTATGGGCAAAAGCACTCATGCAGGAGGCAAAAATTCCCACAGCCCAGTCAGTCATATTTACTCAAGCAGAGCCAGCCCTGGATTATGTTCGCCAACACGGTGTGCCTATTGTTGTTAAAGCAGACGGATTAGCCGCTGGCAAGGGCGTGACGGTCGCAACAACGGTTGAGGAAGCAGAAGCTGCCATTACGGATGCCTTCAACGGAAAATTTGGCGAAGCAGGCTATCGGCTTGTGCTTGAGGAATACCTGACCGGGCAGGAGGTCTCGATTCTGGCGCTGACCGACGGTATCACCATTCGCCCTTTAATCCCAGCTCAAGATCACAAGCGCATTGGAGAAGGTGACACGGGAGCCAACACAGGGGGTATGGGAGCCTATGCTCCAGCCCCAATTGTCACTCCTGAGTTGATAGAGCGGATTCAGCAGGAAATTTTGGACCCTGCGATCGCCACCCTGAGCAAACGCAAGATCGACTACCGGGGCGTTCTCTATGCCGGATTAATCATTACTCCCGATGGGGATCCCAGGGTAATTGAATTCAATTGCCGCTTTGGGGATCCGGAGACCCAGGTTGTGTTGCCGCTGCTCGACACGCCACTGCATGAATTACTGCTGGCCTGTACCCAGAAACGACTTGCAGACCTGCCTGCGATCGCCTGGAAACCCGGTGCAGCCGCTTGTGTCGTTATAGCAGCGGCTGGCTATCCTGACGCTTATGCCAAGGGAAAGATGATCACTGGAATTGATCAGGCAGAATCAGAAGGAGCCGTTGTGTTTCATGCTGGAACTCAACGCAAATCGCAAACGTTGGTCTCCGATGGTGGACGAGTGTTGGGGGTCACTGCCCTGGGTGAGACCCTGGATGCCGCGATCGCTAACGCCTATACTGCCACCCAATCTATTCAGTTTGAGGGCATGTACTATCGCCGTGACATCGGCTACCAAGTGCAAACTGCCAGGTCGGCTGCTGGTTAGCGAGTGGGGAGTGGGGAGGAGACAGGAGTGAGTAGACAGGAGTCTACTTAGTCACTATCCACCTCCACTACAACAGCCCCTCCAATCGCCGCCGAATTTGCTCCAAGTCTGACTCTGCGATCGCCGGTTCGTCTCGCAATTTCTGGGCTTCCAATTGCCAATCGGTTTCTTCCACGTTTCGTTCTGGAGGAACGAGTAGGAGGCGTTCGGCGTCGGATTGAGGCACGAATCCTTGGGGAATGAGCTGGCAATAGTATCCAGCGCTCTGACAAAATTCCTCAATTTCTTGATCATCAATGGGTTCGACGGATGGGGCTGGAAAGTCCTGTGCCTCTAGAAGAAGGGCGTAACGAGTTGCGTCGTCTTCTTCCTCAAACATCAGCACGAGGTCGCGATCGCCAATTCGTAAGGTATGCAGCCCCTCGTTGTCTGTTCCAACATTAAATAGCAGCACAAATACACGCATGACTCCAGAGTGTTCTTATCGTTTTTTCAATCTTAGAGCCTATCGGACAGCTCACAGACTCAAGCAACGATTCAAAATCTTACCACCCGCAAATTTTCTGTTGATTGGCGATCGCGGTAGGGGCGGGTTTAGCCACAGACTCTGCTTGTAGCCTCAGATTGACAACAAAACCCGCCCCTACCGTCAACGGGAAATTTACGCCGGGAAAGTTTCCATTTTTAATTTTGCATTTTGCATTTTGAATCGTTAATTGTCTTTTTCTATGCCCAATCGCCTTGCCCAATCCAAAAGCCTCTACCTGCGCAAACACGCTGAAAATCCCATCGACTGGTGGCCATGGTGTGATGAAGCGCTGGACACCGCACGACGCGAGAACAAGCCCATTTTTCTTTCGGTCGGTTACTCCAGTTGTCACTGGTGTACGGTGATGGAGGGGGAAGCCTTCTCGGATGGTGCGATCGCGGACTACATGAATGCCAACTTCGTGCCGATCAAAGTGGATCGGGAGGAGCGTCCTGATCTGGACAGCATCTATATGCAAGCGGTTCAGATGATGATTGGGCAAGGGGGGTGGCCCTTGAACGTGTTTCTCTCCCCCGATGATCTGGTGCCATTTTATGGTGGGACGTATTTTCCATAGAACCTCGCTATGGGCGACCGGGCTTCTTCCAGGTGTTGCAGGCAGTGCGCCGCTACTACGATGTTGAAAAAACGAAGCTGCAGTCGATTAAGTCGGAAGTGTTAAGCAATCTCCAGGGGACGGCTGTTTTGCCACCCGCGCAAGAATTAAGCCGTGAACTGCTGCAGCAAGGACTGGAATACAACACCGGCGTAGTTTCCTCCAAGTCTCTTGGTTCCAGCTTTCCGATGATTCCCTATGCAGAGGTGGCGTTGCGATCGCGGCGATTCACCGTCGAATCCCGTTACAACGCCAAAGAAGTCAGCACCCAACGGGGACTGGATTTAGCACTGGGTGGCATCTTTGATCACGTTGGCGGTGGTTTCCATCGTTACACCGTGGATCCGACCTGGACTGTGCCCCACTTTGAGAAGATGCTCTACGACAACGGACAGATTGTGGAGTATTTAGCAAACCTGTGGGCGGCCGGAGCACAGGAACCCGCGTTTGAACGCGCGATCGCCCTTACCGTTCAATGGCTGCAGCGCGAAATGACTGCCCCCGAAGGCTACTTCTACGCTGCCCAGGATGCCGACAGTTTTGTCGATCCCAGTGAAGCAGAACCCGAAGAAGGCGCTTTCTACGTTTGGGACTATCCAGATCTAGAAGCATTACTCACTTCAGAGGAGTTGGCAGAACTGCAAGAACAGTTCACGGTAACTGAAAATGGCAATTTTGAGGGCTACAACGTTCTGCAACGACACCATCCCGGCAAGTTGAGCGACTCCTTAGAGACCGCACTGTCCAAGTTGTTTCAGGCACGCTACGGCTCCTCTGCAGCCGACCTGTCCGTCTTTCCCCCTGCCCGCAACAATCAAGCCGCAAAAACCACCCCCTGGGCAGGTCGCATTCCGCCCGTCACCGATACCAAAATGATTGTTGCCTGGAACAGCCTGATGATTTCTGGGTTAGCACGGGCATCAACTGTATTTCACCAGCCAGATTATCTGGAATTAGCCATCAAGGCCGCCGACTTTATCGGCACCCATCAGTGGATCAATGGACGCTTCCATCGCGTTAACTACGACGGTCAGGCAGATGTGTTAGCGCAGTCCGAAGATTATGCATTGTTCATCAAAGCGCTATTGGATTTGCATCAGGCTATGCAGGGGTCAGGAACCGAATCTGAAACCTGGAACCTGAAACCTGAAACCTATCTCGATCGCGCCCTCAAAACCCAATCAGAATTCGACGAATTCCTCTGGAGCATTGAGATGGGTGGTTATTACAACACCGATGCCAGCCGCGATTTGCTGGTTCGGGAGCGCAGCTATGCCGACAACGCCACACCCGCCGCCAACGGAGTAGCGATCGCCAATTTAGTGCGATTGGCCTTGCTAACAGAGGACCTCAGCTATCTGGACAAGGCAGAGCAAACGCTGCAGGCGTTTGGGAGTGTGATGGAGCGATCGCCCCAATCGTGCCCAGCCTCTTCTCCGCACTCGACTGGTTCCACAACCACACCCTGATCCGCACCACTACCGACCCGCTGGCAACCCTTGCACCCCAATACCTACCCACCACTGTTTACACTTGGGAGCCTAATTTACCAGAAGGGGCTGTCGGATTCGTTTGCCAGGGTTTGAGCTGCCAAGAACTCGCCCGCAGCCCAGAACAGTTGCTAGAGCAGGTCGCAAATATACGATTCTCTTGAAGATGCACCGAACTATCCAGACGATTTCTACCCAGCTCAGGATGGTGTACAGAGGCTAAAAGTCAAAAATCAATTTCTACTGGCAGAGCTGAGAAACGTCGAACCTGGTGAATGGCGAAAAGTTTATCAAGTCAAGATGGAGCAACTAATCAAATGGCAATCCCGGTAATCGCGATAGTTTTGAGGCTGGCAGAGCGGACAGAAATTGAACGCTGGGTTGCTGTGATGAGTCTGGGAATTTGTGCAGCGATCGCAGACGGCAGTATGAGCATTGAGACAGCCGAATCCCGACTGTTTAATCCCCGAACACTAGTACCTCACGGCATAAATCAGCCAACCGTAGAGACGTTACATGTAACGTCTCTAGAGGGTCAACGGTTGTTAAACTTATGCCGTAGACTACTAGGGATTTTAAGCGAACTGGAACATTCAGGTCGTTCCAACTCCCAGGCTCAGCAATGGATGCAGACTTGAGGAAGAATGGGTTGCGATCGCCTACCTGCTGCGATTTCCTTTCCAATGTGCTTTGATTGGGCAAAGTGAATTAGAGAGTATTGTCTGCGATGTTAATCACGTCGTGAACTGTTTGAGGCAATCGCGCATCATTTGTAACCCACCAGAGGGGAGTGTGGGTGTCAAGTAAGGCTTTCATAGTAGCGTTGCTGCCAATCCACGAACCGCGATCAACCCTCATTCCAGCAAGTGCGATCGCGGCGAGTGCGCGATCGCAACTTACCCATAGGAGCTTAAGACGCCTAACCCATCCTTTTAGATCACACAGTGCTGCTCCACAACCTAGTTTCAACTTCAACGGTTGCATCTGACTTAAGCAAGCGGGGTGACTGGGAGTGCGTCATCCGTTTTGGATGCTGGATAACTCCGGAGTCCAGGGTGTTATCCGTCAAAAATGCTGGATAACACCCCCTATTTCCAGACTTAACCTGCAAATCTGCCGGATAACATCTCAAAAGTCGGACTTAACCCGCAATTTTTTGGTTTAAATCCTGAAAACTTGGGGATTATCCAGCAAATGTGCAATACAACCGTGGAAATCGAGGATGTTATCCAGCAGATTTGCCACTGATTACCTAGTTATGCGGCTTCAAGTTATTTGTGAAGGCAATACATCCAGGTTGTCTAGCTGAGTTCACAGCCTCAGGATGTTATCAGTCAGTAACAGCAGGTAAAGTTGATAAGGAGCTAAGTATTGAGCTTTATGCAACCAATTCAAGCCGATCAACTCATACCGCTCTCGATTTCAGACAGATTTCAATTGATTGAAGAGTATGCAAAATTGGTTACTGTACCTGCTGAATTGAACTCCGATCTACATCGTGCTTACCAGATTGCAGCCGTACTCACACCAGCCTTACCTAACTTTATCCAATACCAGATTCAAGTAGATATTTCTCACGGATCTATTTTTGAGGGGGATCGCCAATCTACAGCGATTTCAAATGAGTGTGAACAGTTTGCAAATCGCTTTATCGACACCATCCCATCATTAGTCAGATCTCCAGCAGAAATGGAAGTCAACCCACGTAATCTTTACGAACTGTGCGGAGCCGCAGTCTTTGTTGAAAGCAATTCAATCTCCAGACAGTTAAGTAGACCGATGGGAGATCTTTGGGAGACAATCGCTAACATTAGTCCCTATGCGATCAGCCCAGAAAAAGACTTTGGGATCAAAATTACGGGTATTGATTCAGTTCTTCTGCGTCAAGGAAAAGGTGCCCCTGTATTTGTACAAATCAAAACACAGCGGAATACCCTCACAGGAAGTCAAGCACCGAGATCAAGAAGTGAGCTAGAATTTCATCAGAATCGACTTTTCGCAGCCGCTTTTTGTACAGGAGGTAATTGGACGTTCTCAAGCACAAGTATTCGCCGCGCTTGTGGTGCTGAATTTTGGTCTATGGTAGGACTTGATTATGAGTTACTGAAGTTTCATGTAAAGCAGATGATACTCAAAATTCAAGCCGCTTACATAGACTTTCAACAGAAGACTCCCTTGTGACAGGAATAAAAAAATTGCTTTATATCAGAGATAGGGACAGTTGTTTTATGGAACTAGAATGGGAGTTTTCTAAAACATCTATTTCCCAACTAATATCATTAGTCTTTAGATATCGAGAGTAGGGAAAATCCTTAAAAACAATTGGCTCCACCCCGTTCAAGTGGTTTACTAACGTCCTACCAATTGCCCGACCAAGAGAACAAGGGACGGCATTGCCAACCTGTCGATATTGATCAAGCAGACTACCCTCAATAATCCAATCATCAGGGAATTCTTGTATACGTTTATACTCCTGAATACTAAGAGGTCGATCCTCTTCTGGATGTGCTAAATCTGTTGCAGGCATTGCTGGGTGAGTAACGAGTGTAGGAGAAGGTTTATCCCAAGCTAATCTCCGATAAAAACCTGTTTTTCCACCTCCGGCATGATATGACGCTCCTAATGCCTCTTGTTGCAAGTTCACCGGTAGATCACGCCAGTATTGCCCAGGCTTGAGAAGTCGATAATATTTGAGGCGCTTATCTGGAAATTTAACAAAATTGTGTCGATCTTTCGGCAGTCCTGTCAGTGCATCTCTGAGGGTCTTCCACTTCGGTAGTTCATATAAGCCTTTCTCAGAATGAGTAGGCGTGAGGTAGGGGAGCCTTTCTCCATCTCGACTACAAATAATAACGACTCTTTCTCGTTGCTGAGGTGAGCCAAAATTAGCTGAATTGTATAGGTTGAAAGACACACCATAACCTGCATCTTTCAACTTACGAATGATGTTGAGAAGTGCTCCTCCTCTTTGTTCTTCCTGAGAAAGTGGTGGATATTGACTTCCTCTCATTTCATGGGGTCTGTGCTTTAACGGAGCAGATAATAACCCTCGGACGTTTTCGATAATTGCAAATTTAGGTCTGAGTTCAATAATCAAATCGACAAACATTAGAAATACATTGCCCCGCTCATCATTGAAACCTTGTCTCTTACCAGCACTACTAAAAGCTTGGCATGGTGGACCACCAACCATTACATCAATATCTTCTTGAGGTGTTAGTCCTGCTTTTTCTCTGATCTTGCTAGCTGAATAGTCTCTGATATCGCCAATTAGAGCGATATCAGGTTTATTCGTTTCGATTGTCCTTCGTGCTGCTTTATCTACTTCGCAAGCAAGGATTACTTCAATTCCTTCTTTTTCCAGCCCCAAATCAAGTCCCATGCAGCCAGAAAAGAAGCTTAACGCCTTCAAAGTAGGTTTGCTAGAAGACCGTCTCTCATGATCTGGAACAACAGAATCTGGTTCATTTTCTTTATAGCGATATTCATTAGCCGATTTTGATGCGATCACCCATCTATTACTGACCAATTCTCCGCTGAGTTCACCACTCCTAAGCAGCTTGCGAACATATTGTTCTGAATAACCAAGCATTTCAGAGGTTTCTTTTACAGAAAAATATCCTGTGGACATGAGTTTCGCCTGCGAAACTAGAATTAGGTACCCTACCCTAAGACAAGTACAGTTGTTTTGCAAGTCCTATAAGCTTCTGAGTCCTATAAGCTTCTGTGTTAGTGCTATAGTTTCCCAAATGCCGACAGCCGTATAATCGGGTAACCGGGGGATTTTCTCCCTCAGTCCCCACAGCACCCCACGTGCGGATCCGCATGGGGCGCTTCCTCAAAGAGGTTTAGACAATTCAGTTCCGAAGCACTGATGTCCAGGGTTGGCTACACAATTAAGCGCCGACCATTCAGCTCCCCCGTCCAGGTTCATCGCCCCGTCGAGCTTTGCGGCTCCTCCCTGCTCTTTGAAGTTCAGCCCTTCACCTTGTTTCATCCTTACGATGAGCGTTTGGCTACTCTGGCCTCTGCTGACTTCTGCTCAATCATGACTGGCGTTGCCACCCTTCACGCTGCCTGTATTCCCCTAGGGTTCTGTGGGGTGTCGATTCGTTTCCAAATCGCCCTCAGTCCGACTCCCATAGGTTCACAGACCGCCTCTTGAGCAGATCTCCCCAGATCACCGTGAACTGTCGCTGCACAACCGCGTCATTTACTGTGTCCCTTGAACCAAAAGGCTTTGTGATGTTGTGCTCACTTGCCACAGGGATCTCAGCCTGCTATGACATTTCTGTCCGTCGGCTCGCAGCTTTGCCGCCAGCTTCCTGCAGACCCTTCCTCGCGGAAACGCCCTTGCCTTAAGCTAGTCGTTATCGTCACTCGATTTTTCGATCATTTGGACATGGCGTGAATATCCCGATAGTTGAAATGTAGTTGTTTGCATATGAACTTACGGCTGCTGCTGCCGGAAGCGTTCAGGCCGTGCGCGCCGACCTCCGCTGATGTGAGCGCCGCCTGCCGGCCCTATTGGAGGCAAAATGCCGCTGCGTATCACAATTTTGTGACAGCGCAGATACGATCATGCCGCCCGACCGCAACGACGCGTGCGGACGCATCGCCATGCTGGTCGCGATCCTTTCGCCGTCGGCCGTTTCGTGCATAGTCTGGCGCAAGCGCACTATCACCACGGAATCGAGGAAGACGGGCCAGCGAAATGTGGAACCTGTTCAACCAGCGCCGCGAATTGGATGCGGAGGTCTTCGCGAAGCTGCGTCCGGGCGACCTGTTCGGCAGCGAACAGCAGGCGACGCGGCGGCCGGAGTATCTCGTACGGTATCTCGTGCTGGCGAATGCGTCGGTGCTCACATTCTTCGCCGTCGTGCTGTCCCGCGTGGGCGCCGAGTTGCCGGCATACCCGGACATCTATGCCGCCGTGTGGCTGACCGGCGTCGGTATCGCGATCGCGGCGGGCGCGTGGACGCTGATGAAGCTCTCGCGCCGGGGTCGAAGCCCAGGCGCTCGCTCACGGCACCGGCGGCATGTGCGTCCGAGCTGTCGCCGGCGGTGCGAACCCTCATGAAGAAGGCGGCGGTCAAGAAGCTCCTCGCCATCCGCATCCTGATCGTCTCGGCGTTGTCCGGCTTTATCGGCTTCTATCTCGGCCTCAAGGGCCTGTTCCTGCTTTAGCCCGTCATTCGCGGAGCCAGCGCCGGCAGGCCTCGATCAAGGCTGCAGGATCGCCGTCTTCGGCGAGGTCGAGGGCGCGAGGCCGCCCACGCAAGACCGTCGCGCCCGACTGGGCAGCGATGTCGCTGACCGCCTCGAAGGACGGCCCGTCGTAGCGAATGATCTCTAGCCCCTGGCGGAGCGCGGCCAGCGCGTGCCCGGCATGGCGCCGCAGTCGAGCACGCCCTCGATCGCCGCGTCGGGATGATCTTCGGCGCCATGCGGAGGACGGCCTGGAACCAG
>JAAUSG010000129.1 GCA_012034055.1 Leptolyngbyaceae cyanobacterium RU_5_1
GCACTGATTGTGTCGGATGTGGAGGCGATCGCGGCGGGCGTTTTCACCCTCAACCAGGTCTGTGCGGCTCCGGTTACCTACTGCCGCGATCGCCTACGCACCAAAGCCAGTGCCCGTGCCATTCTCTGCAATGCGGGTCAGGCAAATGCAGCAACTGGAGATCAGGGTCTGTTCGATGCCTTTGAAACTGCCCAGTCCCTAGCCCATCAGTTGGGGATTCCCCCAGAGTCCGTTCTGCTAGCATCCACGGGTGTGATTGGTCAACGAATTAAACTCGATGCCTTGAAAGCTGGACTGCCTAAAGTAATTGAGCAGCTTTCAAAAACAGGATCAGACCGTGCAGCACAGGCCATTTGTACGACCGATCTGGTGACCAAGGCGATCGCCCTGGAAGCCGTGTTGGCAGATCGTCCGGTTCGGATAGGTGGCATCTGCAAAGGATCGGGCATGATTCACCCCAACATGGCCACCCTGCTTGGCTTCATCACCTGTGATGCCGCCGTCTCTCCCCATCTCTGGCAGGAGATGCTGGGCCGGGCCGTCGATAAAAGCTTCAACCAGATTACGGTGGATGGCGACACCAGCACCAACGACACCATCCTGGCATTGACAAACGGTGAATCGCGTACTCCAGCCATTACGGAACCAGGACTGGAAGCGGAAAAGCTGGAGGCGATGCTGACGGAGGTCTGTATCTATCTGGCGAAAGCGATCGCCCGTGACGGAGAAGGAGCCACCTGTCTGATTGAAGTCCAGGTATCCGGTGCCCCCGACAATACCGCCGCCCGTCAAATTGCCCGCACGATCGCCGGTTCCGCGCTAACAAAATCCGCCATCTTTGGTCGCGATCCTAACTGGGGCAGAATTGCGGGTGCCGCTGGACGGGCTGGAGTTCCCTTTAACCAGGACGATTTGCGGATTCAATTGGGCGATTTCCTGATGATGGAGCGAGGACAGCCTCAACCCTTCGACCGGGTGGCAGCCAATGCTTACCTGAAGCAACAAGCCGCCGCCAGCATTCTGCCCCTCCAGGATCAACCCAAGGTCAGTACTGAAATGGGCAACGAATTGTTGCTGGTGGAAGGCAATCAACCGGTGAGCCGCGATCGCGGTATCAGTCCTCAATCTGTTCAGCATCCCGTGATCATTTCGGTCAGCGTTGGCAATGGCTCTGGCTCCGGTACTGCCTGGGGCTGCGACCTCAGCTACGATTACGTCAAGATCAATGCCGAGTACACAACCTGATTGCAGCGCTCTTCCCCAGTCGTAACCCACCCCACTAAGGAGTCGTTAAGAAATAACTTCACACTTTACCCTCGTTCCAAGACTCTGACTTGGAATGCCAGATTGGAGGGCTGCTGCCTCCACCGGCAACGAGGCAGCAGCCCTCGCAAGTCGGTTCCCAGGCAAGAGCCTAGGAACCAGTCAACCTTTCTACCTGAATAAACACATGGATATTCAAGATTCCACACTTCAACATCTGCGGGAAGTGCGTCATTCCTTACTCCGGCTCCATAAAGCACTATTGGACTCGGAGCGAACAACCTACGAACAAAACTACGGGCGCATTCAATCGAACAGCGAGTTTTTTCAACTGGTGATTAGGCATGAATGGTTTAACTGGCTACGTCCCATCTCTCAGTTCATTGTGCAAATTGATGAAACCCTGGAGGCGGAAGAGCCGATTGAACAAAGCAAAATCAATGAGTTGTTTGGACACGCAAAAACTCTACTGCGTGCTTCTGAAGCGGGAACCCCTGCGGAGCAGCGCTATGACCAGGCTATCCAACGCGATCCCGACATTGCCTTCATGCACGCCGAACTCTCAAACCTGCTTGCAAAAGCCTAATCTACACTCTGCTTTATCCAGCAGCAGGCAATACTTACCCATTACCCCCACATCCTTTCGCATGATGTCGATCGCTTCCAAACTCATGAATTAGGAGAGGACATGATCACGCTCTATCAATTTTCACCTGCTTGGGGATTGCCCAATGCCAGCTCGTTTTGTCTCAAGCTAGAGACGTACTTACGGATGACTCAAATTCCGTTTGAAATTGCACCTGATGCAGACCTGCGTAAAGCACCCAAAGGCAAACTCCCCTACATTACAGATCAAGGTAAAACCATCGCTGATTCAAACTTGATTATTGACTATTTGAAGGCGACCTATGGAGATCCACTGGATCGGTGGTTGAGTCAAATGGATCGGGCGATCGCGCTGGCAATGCAGCGGTTGATGGAAGAGAACCTGTACTGGGCAGTGGTCTATAGCCGTTGGCAAGACCCCGTCAATTGGGAGAAAACAAAAGCCATATTCTTCGATACGCTTCCGCCTATCCTGAAAACCGTTGTGTCGATCATTGCCCGCAAGCAAATCTCCCAGAGCCTCAAAGGACACGGCATGGGAAGACATACAGCGGCAGAAATTTACCAGATTGGCAGCACCGACTTGAACGCTCTCTCAGATTTTTGGCAGACAAACCCTTTTTTATGGGTAATCAGCCTACCTCGCTGGATGCCTCAGCCTATGGTCTGCTGGCTAATATTCTCTGGGTGCCGCTGGAGTCTCCCTTAAAAGAGCGGGCTGCAGCGTTGAGCAATCTCCCGGCCTATTGTGAGAGGATGAAAGCCCAATTCTATGGGGAGTAGGCGATCGCGGCTCAATACACGGGACTGCAGGATACGTCAAGGATTCCAGATGTAACAACTCTATCCTGTTTATTCCTAGCAGATGGAATTATGCTGCAAGCATTAATCGCTCTTCCAGTTCTTCCTGTGTCCACACTTGAGACTCTGCTAATCTCCATGCGTTTTCACACAACTGTTTGAAAACTTCAAATAGTGGCGGGTAAAGGGTTACAGTACGGATTGGCTGCGATCTCCAATCTAAGGAAGGAATAACCGACAAAAATTCTTGTGAGCCGGACATATCGGATGCAATTGGAAAAATCTGTCCATCAAACAGGACAGGAGAATGTTGAAGCATTTCAACTTTCAGATTGTTCTCAGCATAAAATTCAAGTAATTTCTGTAAATCTGCCCCTTTCAAAGCTGCGCTTTGCCCAAAACCTCGCCGTCTAGGTTTCTCACTTAGAATCAACTTGTAAGCTTGAAACTGTATTACTTGAGAAAAATTGAAGTATTTATCTTTACTGCCGTGCGCACCTTCTAATCGAGCTACAACAGCTTTTTCTTTTTCCAAAAAGCGTATTTGAGCAACAGACAATTTTGTAAGTTGAGAAATTTCGTTTCTAGTCCACGCATAACCAGTGTTAAAAGTGACCTTGCGCCCCTCAGGAAAGGTCAAGGAAAATCGCTCAGGTACAACAGATGAACATTTTCTCCATTGACTATTGCTTGAGCTGCTAGATTAGCATTCTGAGCATCAACCCAAAGATCTCCTGTTCCTTGATATACTACAGTTGAATTATCTGGTATCGTTTCAATCGCTTCGGGGTTATCTACCAAAAAATTAAGATGAGAAAAAAAGGCATCTAAATTAACTCTCCCTAATCGACTTCGCTCACCGTCGCTCAAGTTCTGACTCATAGCGTTGTCTCTCCCTTTCCCATCTACTTTTGATTAACTGCTGTGCCTCTTTCATATTGCGCTTATCGTCTCCCCAATCCTGTATCCACTCCTTTCGGGAATCACCATCGGGGGATAGCACATCTAGATGAGGGCGATCGTGAAAATCATCTGCTCGAATGACGGCTATCCAATCATCTTTGTCGCCAAACCTACATTCAAGTTGAAACACATAAGTAGGACGATAGTTAGGGCGGGTTTTAATGCGTACTCGCATTCGATCACGATCTGTTAATAATGCGATGTATTCACGATCAAACTTCTCCTGTTTTAGGTCTTCATCTTCCATAATACCTATGCCAGTGTCGAGCAGCCAGGAAAGAGGGATCTTTGTGCTATCTGGTTTCGCTGGCAAAGTTTGAAGTCTGCTTTTGAAATGCTGTGTGACTACTCCTATTGCTCTCTCAGCGCATACCCTACGCCGCGTACCGTATGAATTAATCGCTTCTCGCCCTTTTCTTCCAGTTTTAACCGCAGGTAGCGAACGTAGACCTCGATGATGTTGGAGTCGCCCACAAAATCGTAACCCCAAACATTTTCCAGAATTTGGTCTCGCGTAAACACCTGGCGGGGATGTCTGAGCAGGTACTCCAGTAAATCAAATTCCTTTGCCGTTAATTCGATCGCCCGCTGCCCCCGATAGACCTCGCGAGTGCGGCGATTCAAGCTCAAATCTTCAAACTGGAAAAGGTCTTCGTCGGGTTCTTGAGTGCGCCGCAGGTGAGCGCGGATTCTGGCCAACAGTTCCTCAATGCTGAAGGGTTTGACCACGTAATCATCGGCTCCAGCGTCCAGTCCGGCGACGCGATCGCCCACCTCATCCCGTGCGGTCAACAGAATCACTGGAACTTTGCTCCCAGTGGCGCGCAGACGACGACATAACTCCACGCCCGTTAATCCCGGCAGCATCCAGTCCAGAATTGCTAAATCTGGCTCAGACTCGCGTGCCAAGGATAGGCCGGACATACCATCATGGGCCACACTGACGCGGTAGCCTTCGCTATTTAATTCCAGTTCCACAAACCGAGCCAATTTAACTTCATCTTCTACCAAAAGAATGTGGGTATTCATCGTCCGGCTCCTGGAATGCATGGCGTTCACATTTTCTACTCTAGCCGGAATACTTTGAGAAAAATGAGATTTTCCTGAATTGAACTGTAGCGTTTGCTTAAATTAAGGACACTCGCCACTGGTGCATTGGCGTTGACAGAGCAGCAAGCCGAACCATCCCTGGGGATCAGTCCAGATGTGTAAGGGCTGAAGAGCATGGGTTTTTAGGCTGTCTATCAATGTTGGCAAGTGAAACTTGCGAGAAATTTCAGTCCGTATTGTTTCTCCAGTATCCAGAACAACCTGGTAGTCTAATGTCTTGAGAACAACCGTTTGCCGTTTCAGGCTGCGCAGATGCATTTCAATCTGATGCTCAACTGGATTGTAGAACGCATGATGAGCAAACTGATCCAGGGCAAAGTTGCCCTGAAAGCGATGATTGAGATGACGCAGGATGTTGAGGTTAAACTCAGCCGTTACGCCTTGAGCATCGTTGTAGGCGGCTTCAATCACCGCGATCGCCTTTTGCAAATCTACGCCTAATAGAAAGAATTCTCCAGGCTGGAGTGCTTGTTGAATTTGAGTCAGAAACGTATTGCACTCTTCGTCATTCAGATTTCCCAGGGTGCTGCCTAAGAAAATCAGCATTCGGTTCTCTAGTTCAGTCGGGGGCAGTTGTGCCAATGCTTGCTGATAGGTTCCTGCCAAGCCACTCAACTTTAACCGTGGATATTGACGCAGCAGGGCTATGGCCGTGGCTTTCAGAATGCCTGCACTCACATCAATCGGACAATAGTGCAGTTGATGATTGAGTTGATTGTAAGCTTCCAGTAACAGGCGAGTTTTACGAGAACTGCCACTGCCCAACTCCACTAGCTCACACCCCCCAGTCAGTTGAGCAATTTCAACCGCATACTTCTCTAGAATGGCTTGCTCAGTGCGGGTCGGGTAGTATTCCGGCAAGTCTGTGATTTGCTCAAACAGTTCAGACCCGCGATCGTCGTAGAAATAGCGGCAGGGCAAGGTTTTTTGAGTCTGGCTCAGCCCTTGAATCACATCTTGACCATCATCCACCACCGCTTCCGGTGAACTAAACGTGATCCAGCGAAAGCGGGAGCTTTCAATCTGTTCACTGCCGACCTGAATAGTCTCCATAGGCTGTTTCTAAGGATTAGTGTGCTGGCAAAAATTGGTAACAGATTACTACAATACAGGCAGGTTTAACAGCGTAATTGGCGCGATCGCGGCTACACTGTCTGGCGCAGACTCTGGAGCACTCTCTGGGGGCTGATCTTGCCCTTCATACTCGCCCAATTGCTGAATCAGTTTTGCCACTAATCCAGTCCATCCAGTTTGATGACTGGCTCCAATTCCGGCTCCGTTATCGCCGTGGAAGTATTCGTAGAACAAGATTAAATCGCGCCAGTGCGGATCCGTCTGAAATTGCTCAGTGCCACCATAGACCGGACGCTGACCGGCTGGATTTTTCAGGAAGATGCGAGTCAGTCGTTGAGACAATTCGGAGGCAACCTCCCATAGGGTTAGCAGTTGACCAGACCCTGTGGGACATTCAACTTTAAAGTCATCTCCCAAATAGTGGTGGAACTTTTGCAGCGATTCGATTAAGAGGAAGTTGACCGGGAACCAGACCGGCCCCCGCCAGTTAGAATTGCCACCAAACAGCCCACTGCTCGATTCTGCGGGTTCATAGTCCACACGACACTCCATTCCGTTGGCATCGAAAATGTAAGGGTGTTCGGCATGGTAGCGGGAAACGGCGCGAATCCCGTAGTCGCCAAAGAATTCAGACTCATCCAACATTTTTTGCAGAATCCGTCTCAGCTTGTCTCTGGACACGATCGCCAACAGTCGGGTCGCGCCCATGCCTCTGGTTTCCATGCAGGCTACATTGCGGCGCAGATCGGGACGATGTTGAATAAACCATTCCAGGCGCTTCTTGAAGTTGGGAAGCTGTTGCAGCGTTTCTGGGTCTAAGATTTCGACGGCAAACAGCGGAATCAAACCAACCATTGATCGCACTTTCATCTCAATCTGGCGATCGTCGGGCAAGTGCAGCACATCGTAGTAGAAGCCGTCTTCCTCATTCCACAACGAGGCTTCCAGTTCGCCAATGTGGTTCATCGCATCGGCAATATAGAGGTAATGTTCAAAGAACTTGGTGGCAATGTCTTCGTACACCGGATTGGTTTTTGCCAGCTCCAGGCGATCGCCAGCATATTCAAACAATACATCCCCATCCAGCTTGTGCCGTCGGATTGGTCGATGTGTCCGCCAGTGGGAAGTGCGGCACTGCGATCGAAGACGCCAATGTTATCTAGTCCTAGAAATCCACCCTGAAAAACGTTGTTGCCTTCTACATCCTTGCGATTTACCCACCAGGTGAAATTGAGCATCAGCTTTTGAAAGACGCGCTCTAGAAACTGGCGGTCGCCTCCGGCGTGTCCGTCAGGACTCTCGGCCTTCCCGTACATCTTTTGCTCAATCTTATAAACACGCCAGGTCGCCCAGGCATGAACGGGTGGATTCACATCCCCAAACGCCCATTCGTAAGCCGGAATCTGTCCATTCGGATGCATGTACCATTCCCGCGTCAGCACATCCAGTTGATACTTAGCAAAATCGGGATCAATCATGGCAAGGGTAATGCAGTGGAACGCCAGATCCCATGCGGCAAACCAGGGATACTCCCACTTGTCGCACATGGAGAGAATGTCATCAGTGTAGAGATGAAACCAGCCGTGATTTCTGCCCCGCTTTCGCTCTACAGGGGGCTGGGGGGCAGCGGCATCGCCCTGCAACCAGTCTTCGATAATGTAGTGGTAAAACTGCTTGCACCACAGCATTCCCGCGAACGCCTGTCGTTGCACATTTCGGCGCTCGTCACTGAGCGGGAAGGGCGTGATGCGCTGGTAAAACTCATCGGCTTCTTGCTGGCGAGTCGCCAGGGTCGTCTCAAATTCCTGGAATGGCGGTTTTAGATTTTGGATTTTAGATTTTAGATTGTCAGATTCAGGTTTCAATCCAAAATCCGAAATCGCAAATCCAAAATCCGATGGCGGTGTATCACTGAGTCGTAATTGAATCGTTTTTGATTCTCCAGGTGCCAGTGTTAAGACGTAATCAACAGCGACTTTGGTGCCTGTTTGATCTGGATTTACAGCATCTTTTTGACCATTGACAATGTAATGATTAATTCCATCTTTGACATAGGCAGACGCATTTGGGACACCAAATAGTTGCTCAGTGTTCGTCTCATTTTCGGTAAACAGTAGTTCCGCATCTCCCTGAGCGTATAGCCACCGTTTGCCTAATTCGGGATGATTCGCTTCAATTACATTTACATGGGTGAAGCCGTCGGACATTGATTCATGATTCACATCTGCACTGTGTTTACTGAATCCTTCATTCCTCCGCAGCGTTGGTTGATCGCGATCGCCATCCCAGGACCAGGTATTGCGAAACCAGAGCGTTGGCAGCAGATGCAGCGTTTTGGCTTCCGGCCCGCGATTAATGACTGTAATTTGAATCAGAATATCTTCCGGCGATCGCTTCGCATATTCCACAACCACATCAAAATAGCGATTTTCATCAAATACCCCGGTATCCAGTAGTTCAAACTCTGGCTCACGGCGATTTCGACGACGATTCTCTGCCACCAGTTGAGCATAGGGAAACGCGGTGTGCGGATACTTGTAGAGCGCCTTCATATAGGAATGCGTCGGCGTGTTGTCCAGGTAGAAGTAGTATTCTTTGACATCTTCCCCGTGATTGCCTTCATTGCCGGTTAAGCCAAACAGCCGCTCTTTCAGAATCGGATCTGCGCCATTCCAGAGCGCGATCGCAAAGCACAACCGCTGATGATTATCTGAAATCCCCAGCAACCCATCTTCGCCCCAGCGATAGGCCCGCGAACGGGCCTGATCGTGCGTGAAATAATCCCAAGCGGACCCAGAGGAGCTGTAGTCTTCGCGCACCGTTCCCACTGGCGATCGCTCAAGTAGGGCCCCATCTGCGCCAGTGAGCCTGGTGAGTCTGTGCTGCTTCTAACCGGATTTCTTCTGAAGTGCGAGTTGCCATAATGAGTCCTACCTTGTGCAAAAACTTTGAGCTATCCCTCAAATCCATTCTGACGAACGACTAGAATCAGCAACGCCCAGAATTTTGGCTGCTAACTTAAGGCGGGACAGCAACGCCAGGAAGGAATTCAGAAGTTGGGAGCCAGAAGTCAGAAGAAATACTGATTCTGTATTCTGACTCCTGCCTCCTGCCTTACCCAAATGTCCCAGCTTAAACGGGCAGCCGAATTTTTGATGGATTGATTTGCTACTTGGAGTATTGAGTTTGCACCCTAACGTAGGTTGAGACGTGGATTAAGAGCAGATAAGAAAAATCGGGTAGCGCCCTGAAAGCAAGGTTGAAGAAATTGAACCTTGTCCACGTCCAGACCTGGAGTTTTTCGTATAGCAATTTTCAGTCGAGTGAAGTACAGGCGTAGGAACGAACGGCCGTTCGTCCGTACAGTGAGTGTATTCTACGCACACGAAAACCGCTATCAGGAAAAGCTACAGATCCTGAGCTGAACGTGGTTTAGCGGTTGATCAGCGAACTGCTTTAAGAGCTTCGTATAGTACCTCATAGCGCTTAAACGCGGCTTCATAGGCAGGGTTTGCTTGTGGTTGGACAACCTGACTCATCGGTGGCAGGATTTTGAATGCGGCGTCTAAATCGGCATAGGCACCGACGCCTACCATCGCTAAAATAGCGGCTCCGTAGGCCGCTCCTTCTGACGCTGGGGGCGCAATCAGCTCTGTTTGCAACACATCTGCCAGAATTTGCAGCCAGGTTTGCGATCGCGCGCCGCCGCCGGTTGCTAAGAGTTGCTGAACGGGCGCAATCTCGCGGATCACGTTGAGTGCGGCGCTCAAACTGAAGGCAACCCCTTCGAGCACAGACCGAACCACATCTGCCTGGGTATGCGCTAGCGACAGATTTACCCAGGCTCCGCGTGCATCTGGATCAAGGTGGGGACTCCGTTCTCCCGACAGATGGGGCAAGAACAACACGCCGTGAGCACCGGGCACGGAACGATGGGCCAATTCCATCAAATCGGAATAGGCGATCGCGGGTGCAAATGTCTCTCGATACCAACGCAAGGAACCCCCTGCAGCCAATGTCACTCCCAAGAGATGGTATCCGCCATCCGCATGACAAAATAAATGCACACGACCGTCTGGGTCAGGACGCGGGCGATCGCAGGGGACAAAGATCACCCCCGATGTGCCGATGCTCAAACTACCCCGGTTCAGGTTCCGCGTCGAAATGCCCAGCCCGATCGCGGCGGCCGCATTGTCACCACCGCCAGCAATTACGGGTAATCCAGCAGGCAATCCGACACGGGCGGCGATCTCTGGCTGCAACCGACCGGCGATCGCGGTTGAGGCAATCACTCTGGGAAACATCGTTGGGCTGAGCTGGAGCGCGTTGAGAATGTCCGTGTCCCATTCCCGACTTGCCAGGTTCAAACATCCCACACCCGATGCATCGGATGGCTCGGTGGCGGCTTCTCCAGTCAACACGTAGCCGATGTAGTCCTTGGGTAGCAGCATTTGCTGGAGTTGGGCAAACGCCTGCGGTTCTTCCCTGCGCAACCACACCAGTTTTGGCAGTTGAAAGCCAGTAATCGCAGGATTTCCAGTACGTTGGATCAGTTCTTGGCGCGGAACAGCCGCTTCAATTTCAGCGACTGCCTGCCCCGTGCGCTGATCATTCCACAAAATGGCCGGTCGAATGACGTTGCCATCCGCATTCAGCGCCACCATGCCGTGCATTTGTCCAGACAGCCCCAGGGCGATCGCGCTGTAAGGAGAACGGCGTTGTCCTGCTGCAAGTTCAGCAAGCTGTTGAGTAACATCCCGTAACGCACTCAGACTGGCTGCAGCCCAATCGGATGGATCTTGTTCCGTCCAACCGGGTTGGGGTGTCAACAGAGGGTAGCCTTTTGTTTGTTGGGCAATCACGGTTCCTTGCAGGTCGATCGCGATCGTCCGCGCTCCTCCCGTACCCAAGTCCAACCCAATTACAACATCAGTCACAGTCGTTGCCCAAACCTTAAATTTTGTATTGGAGTTTATGCTGGTAGTTGGTAGTTGGTAATTGGTAATGAGTTATTTCCATCTATATACCCACTATCCTGGTTGGCTGACAAAACTCAATCGCCCTCACCTCCAACCCCTCTCCCAGAGCTACCGTGTACACACAAATGATCAAGTCTAGCCAAATTACTGACAAACCGCCCCCCAGCCCCCAATTCTGGGGGAGCCAAACCATTCAAAGTCCCCCAGAATTGGGGGATTTAGGGGGCGAAAAGGACTCAAACGAAGTCAGACCCGACTTGTGTGTACACCGTAGCCCAGAGGGCGAGGGGAGCCAAGCCCAGTATCTCCAGTTTGTAGGGTGCTGTTAGCGATAGCGTAACGCACCGAAGCGTATATCATTGGTGCGTTACGGCGATGCCTAACACATCCTACGACATTAGGATGCAATTCCAAAATATGTAGTAACCAGTGTTGCCAGATTAATATTAGCTGCACAACATCACTTGCTCCTAACAGGATTCGCCCGCCGCACCACCGCATCAATGGTGACGGCCAGCAGCAATACACCGCCCTGGACGATCGCTTTGACGCTTTGATCCTGATTCAGCAAGTCTAATCCGTTATCCAGGCTGCCAATAATCAATGCACCTAACACGACGGCCCAAACGGAGCCGCGGCCCCCGAACAAACTGACACCGCCAATCACCGCTGCCGCGATCGCATTTAGTAACAGCGTGGCGCTAATTTGGGTGGCTACGGCTGTGCTACGTGAGGTCAACATAATTCCCGCCAGTGCTGCCAGAGTTGATGCCAACACGAATACAATTAGTTTCATGCCGACCACATTGATGCCAGCACGACGGGCGGCTTCGGGATTGCCGCCCACGGCATAGAGGTGGCGACCAAAGGGAGTTTTCTTGAGGATCAGCCAGAAGGCGACGATCACGCCCAGGGAAATCAAGACGGACTGCGGCACCCCTTGATAGGACTGGAAGAGCAGCACCGTGACGACGGCGATCGCAGACACCAGTCCAATTTGCAACGCCAGGTGACTGGGTTTTTTAGTCGTTAATCCAGCTTGAGTGCGACGACGCTGTTCAAACCAAATGCCCGCCGCGTAGAGAGCCACCAGCAGCAACGGAATGCCCCAGCTTAAAATGGGATTGAGATAGGTCGGTGCCAGCGATCGAATCGTTGGATCGCGAACCACCAGCGTTGTTTGCCGCCCCAGCACCAGCAACAGCAGTCCGGCATAGCCAATTGACCCGGCCAGCGTGACGATGAAGGACGGGACTCGCAACACGGCAATGAAAAAGCCATTCATTAACCCAATCACTGCTCCCGCCAGCAGACCCGCCAGGATCGCGAACCAGGGATTCCAATTCTGATACACCGACAGCACCGCCATAATTGCCGCACAGGTTTGCGCCACCGCCGCTAAACTCAGGTCAATTTCACCCAGCAGCAGGACTAACACCGCAGCCGTACTCAGGATGCTGATCACGACAATTTGTTGGGTCAGGTTTGAGAGGTTACGAGCCTGGAGAAAGACACCTGTGGTGGTGATTTGAAAGTAAACCGTAATCAGCGCCAGGGTCAGCAATACGGGAATAAAACCGAGATCGCCTCGCATCAGCGATCGCAGGTTAAACCGTTCTTTTGGTGTCGGGAGTTCACCCACTCCGCTGTGGGCAGGTTGCTCTGCAAAGGCTGCTTGGTTGCCGCGTTGAGAAACGCCTTGATTTGGATCTGGATCATGCATGGCTAAAGCTCCTCTGCGTCAGACGTAGAAACATTGCGATATTCAGCCCCGGTAATCGCTGCAACGACTTGCTCCGGGTTGGTAGTCCGAGTGTTAAAGGTGGTGGAGCGTTGCCCCAATCGCATCACAATCACGCGATCGGTGACTTCAAACACATCATGTAAGTTGTGTGAGATCACCACCACAGCCAGACCTTGTTCCCGTAAGCGGCGGATCAGGTTCAACACCTGCCGGGTCTGGGCCACCCCCAATGCCGCCGTCGGTTCGTCTAATAGGACCACTTTGGGCTGCCGCAAAATCGTTTTGGCCACCGCAATACACTGGCGTTGCCCACCGGACAGGGCGGCAACTGGCTGACGCACCGACGGAATCCGCACATCTAAGGTTTTGAGCACCTCGGTGGTGCGTCGCTCCATCTCGGTCTCATCCAGAACCCGCAACACGCCCGGAATCACATCCCGATACGCTTCCCGCCCCAGCCACAGGTTGGCGACCACATCCAGGTTGTCGCAGAGCGCTAAATCCTGATAGACCGTCTCAATTCCCAGGCGGGTGGAGTCTTGCGGACTGGCGATCGTCACGGGCTGATTATCAATCAGAATTTCGCCCTCGTCTGGGATGTAAGCCCCCGACATGACCTTGATCAGAGTGGACTTGCCTGCGCCATTGTCCCCCACCAACCCAACCACTTCACCGGAATACACCTCAAAATCAACATTTTGCAGGGCCTGTACCCCGCCAAAGGATTTATGAATTCCGCGCAGTTGCAGCCGGGGAACCGTTTGTGGCTCTGGTGCCCGCGACTCGATCACGGATGCTGAACCTTGAGTCATTGCCGACCTCCTATTGATACAGCCATTGATACCGCCTATTGGCACAGCTCTGCTTTTCCAGCGGGCACTCCCTGACAGACTTGCTCTTTTTTGACAAATCCATCCGCAATCACGGTTTGCTGCACATTGTTCTGATCCACCGCGATCGGCGTTAGTAGCACAGACGCAACCTGCGCCCCGTCTTTCAGTTTTGTTTGTCCATTCACCAGAGAACCGGGGTCGGAACCGTTACTCAACGCCGCAACCAGCCGAGCGGTTGCTTCTGCCTCCTTGGCGATCGGCTTGTAAACCGTCATCCCCTGGTCTCCGGCCAGAATGTTTTGAATCCCGGTCACCGTGGCATCCTGTCCAGTCACAGGAACCTTGCCGTTCAGCGTTTGGGTGCGCAGGGCCGCGATCGCCGCATTCGCCAACGTATCGTTCGCCGCGTACACCATCTGAATGTTGTTGCGCTGACTCGTTAAAGCGCCTTCCATCAGGTTTTGCGCTCTGGTCGGGTCCCAGTTGGGCGTGTACTGGTCAAACACCAAATTGATGTCCTTACTGTCCACCAGGGGTTGCAGCTTATTGATTGCGCCCTGCCGGAACAACAGCGCATTGTTGTCTGTTTGGGAGCCGTTCAGCATAACCAGATTCGCGCCCGCTTTCAGACCCGATTCCCCCTTCTTGAACAGATCAACTAAATACTGCCCCTGCAATTCCCCAACTTTGACATTGTCGAAGGAAACGTAATAGGCCAGATCGGGATCTTGAATCAGGCGATCGTAGGAAATCACCGGCACATTGCTGGCTCTCGCTTTCTGCACAATCACCGCCGCCTTATCCGCATCTTGCGGGTCAACCACCAGAATGCAGGCTCCTTTTGTTAACGCTGCCTCTGCCTGGTTTTGCTGCGTATCCGAGTTATTATTCGCGTTCGCATACTGCAGCGTCACACCCGGAACTGCTTTTTTGATGGCTTGTTCTAACAGGGGGCGATCGTAGGCTTCATAGCGCGCCGACGAATCCGATTCCGGGAGCAGCACAGCCACGTTTTTGCAGCCCTTCGCTGCACCCACAATCCCGGCTGTATCGGTTCCCGGCTGATTAGTCGCCGGATTGGTACCACACGCCGCGATCAGCAGTAGCCCGGTAAGCGAAATGGATTGACTAATTTGTTTCAAAATCGTATTCATATCTATTTGTCGCGTTTGTGATTTAAGCGTAGGGGCAGGTTTTGCCAAAGATTTAGCTAAAACCCATAGATTGTCTACTAAACCTGCCCCTACAGAGATCGTCCGTCACCAGAAAAATTACAGGTGGAAAAGATTTAGAAATAAAACACTGTTCTGATTACACCAATGATGAGATCGTCATTTCTGGCATCGTGGTTTGGTGCGGTTAGCCAGATCAAACCGGGGGTAATCGCAATATTGTCACTGATCCGGAAGCGGTAAAATCCCTCAATATGCAGCGAGGTATCCCGGTCTGCCTGCCCGCCGTTGACGCTGGCATCAATATCGGTCAGCTTCGGTTCCATCCCCACCAGCAGTCCACCCAGATTGCCTTTGCGACCGAGATCGGGAAGCGCTACCCCGATCGCCCAGTTCCAGACCT
>JAAUSG010000377.1 GCA_012034055.1 Leptolyngbyaceae cyanobacterium RU_5_1
GTTGTCTGATTACCTTCCCCTGCTCATCTCGGATAATCACTTCTATTTTGGCTTTCATACACCCTTCCCCTTAGCGTTGTCCTAATTCCAATACTTTAGATCATCAATGGAAAATTTACAGGTGGAAAAATTTCACTGGAGTAGAGTTGGCGAAATTCTGGTAATTCTTGGAGTTGGTTGATTTTGTAAAACTCCTCGAACACGAATTGCCAAATTTGAGCAAACGCTGCTGGTGCCAAACGTTTGAGATCGAGCAAAAACGATCGCTCGTATCGAACTTCCAAACCTGGTGGGGTACGCTGTTTCCACATCAAATTACTGGTACTTCTCATCGTTAAGTCGCTTGGGTAAGTCGCTTGTCGCAATTGAACTGAATAGACTGAGCGCGTCGTTCAGCAGCTCGTCATTCGTCATTCGTCATGACAGACGGGGTAGAAGCTGCAATGCTTCTTCACGGGTTAGGCTATTGCCGGGTGTTAGCGATCGCTTCGCCGCTTGAACGGCTTTCAGCATGTAGGAATCGTAGTAACGTTCTACCAGAAGCCTGCAAATATCCGCCAGTTCTTCATCCGGTAGCTGATCAATCAGTTGATGCACTTGAGTTTTGAGAGAAGTTTTCATCGTAAACCTGACACTTGGAATAGTGAGACAATGCGGTACTGCAAGCAGTTGCTTGGCTTAGAGTTCCCAACAACGTTCCAGGCGTATCGAAGCGATCGCCTGGAATAGAAGTTGCCTGGTAGGATACGATTCAACTAAACCTTGTTCACGTCCAGACCTGCAGTTTTTCTGAAGGGAAAGCTATAGATTCCGGGCTGGACGTGGTTCACCCCCCTTCTCCACTCTGCATGATTGGTTATCTGGTTTCACTGATTATTTTCACGGCAACTTATGCCCTATTTAGCCTGGGCTTGAATTTGCAATGGGGTTTTACGGGGTTGATTAACTTTGGGCATGTCGCCTTTATGACGGTCGGAGCCTATACGACGGTTCTGCTAAGCGTTAAGGGCGTGCCGTTAGTGATTGCAACGGTGATTGGGGCAGCGCTCGCCGCCGTTCTGGGTTTAACGCTGGGAGTTTCAACCCTGCGACTGCGGGAGGACTATTTGGCGATCGTCACCATTGGCGCGTCAGAAGTGGTTCGGCTGATTGCGCTGAATGAAGAATGGCTGACTCGTGGGCCGCTCGGTATTCCCAACTATCCGTTGCCGTTGGAAGAACTGACCCGACCGACGCTCTTCAGCAAGATTGGCATGATTGCGCTGTGGACGGCCATTTTTGTGCTGGCAGGCTGGCAACTAGTCCAGTGGATGCGGCGACGGGTGGATCGACTGGGTCGGGAAATGGCGGTAGATAAAAAGCCGCCGGTCTCGGTTATGAAGCTGATTTGGGGTGCTGCGGCTGTCATTCTGGGTCTGGTGCTTTACGGAGCTGGCGCGATCGCCCTCTCCAACTACTCCTACAAAGCTGGACTGATGTTGCTGCTGGTGACGGTATTGGCGCTGGTCTACTGGCGACTGGAAGTGTTAGTTAAATCCCCGTGGGGGCGTGTCTTAAAGGCAATCCGTGAGGATGAGGAAGTCGCCAAAGCATTGGGCAAGAATGTGTTTTGGTATAAGCTGCAGGCGTTGATTTTGGGTGGCGCGATCGCAGGCATTGCTGGAGCCTTCTACGCCTGGAACTTGACGTTCATTAATCCCGACGGGTTCATTCCGCTGATTACCTTCCAAGCCTGGATTATTGTGGTGCTGGGCGGCACGGGTAACAATGCGGGTACTTTGCTGGGAGCTGTGATCTACTGGGCTTACTATTCCGGTACCCGGTTTCTTCCTGATCTACTTCAAGCACTCCACTCAATCATGCCCGTCGTCCCCGTTAGCATTGACGATGCCCGCTTAGGCGCGTTTCGGATTATGGTGATTGGTCTGTTGTTGATTGTGCTGATGATGGCTCGACCTCAAGGCATTTTGGGCAAAAAGGAGGAGCTGACCCTTGGTCGATGAATCCTCCAATTCCCCCGATTTTCCAACCGATGGACTGGAAACCAATCAGCCTCAAGACCTGGCTGAGGTTTTGGCAGATGTTGAGGGTGTCGGTGCTTCCCCTCAAATGGAGCTACCCTTGCTAGCCGCCAGTGGATTGGTGAAGAATTTTGGCGGTATTCGAGCGGTTGATAATGCCGTGATCGAGGTGGCGAAAGGCAGCATCACCGGACTGGTTGGACCGAATGGCGCTGGCAAAACAACCCTGTTTAACCTCTTGTCCAACTTCATTCGTTCGGATCGGGGGCGAGTTCTGTTCGATGGCGAACCGATTCACCATCTGCAACCCCATTTGATTGCGCGCATCGGAATGGTGCGCACATTTCAGGTCGCAAGGGCGTTATCCCGCTTGTCCGTAATGGATAACATGCTGCTTGCCACTCAACACCAGACTGGCGAGAAGTTTTGGAACACCTGGTTTAAGCAGAAGCAGATTAGACAAGAAGAGCGAGAGCAACGAGAGCGGGCATTGGACATTCTGGACTCAATTGGACTCGCGCATATGGCCTACGAATACGCGGGTGCGCTCTCTGGTGGACAGCGCAAGCTACTGGAAATGGGGCGAGCGTTGATGACCGTTCCCAAATTAATTTTGCTGGATGAACCAGCCGCTGGTGTGAACCCAACATTGATCAATCAGATCTGCGATCGCATCCTGGACTGGAATCGCGATGGCATGACCTTCCTGATCATCGAACACAACATGGATGTGATCATGTCCCTCTGCGATCGCGTTTGGGTGCTGGCAGAAGGACGCAATTTGGCATCAGGCTCTCCGGCCGAGATCCAATCCAACCCTGAAGTGTTAGAAGCCTATTTGGGGAAATGAATGAAGAGTTGAGGATTCAGAAGTTTTCTACATTCTTCATTCCCAATTTCTTAGGCGATTTCTAGGAACGAAGTTACCGGAAAACTTTAGAGGTTGTTTGAAAGGTATGGTTTGTGCTGCCAAACACTTAGGAATCCCCCTAGCCCCCCCTTAATAAGGGGGGAAATCGGCTCAAAGTCCCCCTTATTAAGGGGGATTTAGGGGGATCTTCCATGTTTTGCTACAGACAGTAAGACTTTTAATACATCCTTGTAGTTAAGGACGAACGGCCGTTCGTCCT
>JAAUSG010000378.1 GCA_012034055.1 Leptolyngbyaceae cyanobacterium RU_5_1
TTCTGGTTTTAGGGGACGCTTTCTGGATGGTTTCAAGCATGGCTTTTAGTTCTCGATTGACCTCTTCAGCAGAGGTTGTGACCTGCTGAAGTCCGATCAGGCTTTGGGCAAAGTTGATTTGGGCGTTTATCCTGGCGCGATCGCTCCCCAGGTTCGTGAGCTTGGGATAAACCTGAGCTAGAAATTGGGGCAGATCCGCCGTTAAGTCAGCCGTTTGTCTGGTCAGCATACCGAGGTCAATGATCCGTTGTTCAGGTTCCTTCAAATCGACCGGGGTTGTGGATATGAATTGGGGTAACCGTACGGAACGATTCAGGTAATTTTTCAGGAAATAATCTGCTCGATTGGGCCGTGCAAATTCTGCCTGCAAATCGTTAAGAGCATTAGCTAGAAAGCGGTTGAACTTCGGTAAAACATTCACCAGGAAACTGAGTTGATTCAGCGCTGCTTGGGTAGTAGTGAGTGGGGTGGTTGAAGCATTGATCGCGTTTTGAAAGTTTTCTAATGCCTGCTGAACTGAAGCCTTTTCAGGTTGTTGCTGCAAAAGACTGAGAACTAATTGGATTTTTTCAGGAAGTTCTGTTCGCGAATTGATCACAAACGTTTGTGGAGAAATACGACTGATCTCGGCGCGATCGACCAGTCCCAGTCCAGCATAGGCAGCACTCTTGGCTTCTGGAGTTTGGGCAATTTCAAGGCTCTGCTGCAGTGCTGCACGAGCTTTCTTGAGATTCTCAGTACCACCAATCGCGGCATAGACCTCACCCAGCGATCGCAAAATTTGCACCTTCTCGACCGAGTAAGGTTCCAGCAGAACGGTTTTGTCCAACTCTTCTAAAATCTCCAGCGCACGAGGGTTAGCTCCCATCATTTTCAGGGCTTCTGCCTGATAAAGGCGACTGCGAGTAACGTTGGCGCGATCGCCCTGACGACGATACTCCTTCTCTGCCTTTTCCCAGACAGTGCGGGCTGGTTCAAATCGTCCTGCTTCGTAGAGCGATCGACCCTGGTCGAGGAGAGAGGGGGATTGGGCGATGAGATTTTGGATTTTGGATTTTGGATTTTGGATTGATGGTTGTGAGTCTGGAACATTAGGAGCAGAAAATTTTGCCAGTACGGGAGTGCTGAGGATGCAGAGGGATGTGGTTACCAGGGCCAGGATGCAAAGGGAAAGTGCCCGGTACCTGGTTGCCCATCGGCTCCAGCGGTTTAACCATTGGTTGCGAGTGTTGAATTGTTGACGGTTCATGGTCATCCCTCAAAATCATGCGTTTTGGATAGTAGATGTGTTGCGGATCATGACGATGGGAGGCAGCTAAGATCCCCGACTTCTTTGCTTAAACCTTGATTGTTTTGACTAGCCCCAAGTGAGAAGTCGGGGATCTGGCAGGCGTCGTCAAAGGAACCGATAGATCAAGCTGAAGTACAGTCCGCGTTCCTGCGAGGGTGTTTTTGTCGCGATCGCTGCTGACCAGGGGAGCACCCCATTCAAAACGGGCACTGAGGCGATCGCCCATGTCAAAACGTAGCCCTAAGCCGACGGAGGCCAGGGTTTGCGGGTCGGGATCGTCGAAGCCGGAGTTGTTCCAACCCGTTCCCAGGTCTACAAAGGGGGTGAGCTGCAGGAGTCCGTTGATTTTGGGAAAGCGCAGAACGGGGATGCGCACTTCTGCGGAGCCAAACAGCCCGTTGTCGCTCAGGTTGAAATCCTGGCGATAGCCGCGCACGCTCTGGGGTCCGCCTAAGCCAAATTGTTCCAACGGAACCAATGCCCGATCTGCCAGTTGCACATTTCCCCGGAGCAGAAGTGGCGTATCGGGTCCGAGCAACCGGATCCATTGCACCGATCCCCGCCAGGCAAAGAAGCGGCCATCGGGCGGCTCTTCGTTGGTGGTGGCACCCAGCCCAAGTCCGATGTTGAATTGGGAAAGGACAGCAAACACCGTGCGATCGCTGCGCTGGGTCCACTCTTGGGAGAAGCGTAGGGCCGTGACGCGAGTTTTGCCTTCAAAATCAGACCCTGGCACGGGGAAGGGAATATCACCGTCGATCAGGGTGGCCTTGCTGAATTGATGGCTGACGGTGAATCCCAGGGCAAATTCGCGGTTTGGGGTTTGGATCAGGGGGTGGCGGTATTCGAGTTCGGCGTAGCTGGATTTGGAGCGAATATCGAGGAAGTCGAAGGGTTCTTCAACGATTTTGCTGGCGGCGATGCCGAAGTTGAAGGAGAGAGTGCTGTTGCGGGGGCTAACGGGCAATGTGTAGCGGAGATCACCGGCATTGCTGCCATCGGTGTTGGAGTAGGACACGAACAATCCATCGCCTAAGCCGGTCAGGTTGCGCTGTTCAAATTGAAGCTGGCGACGAAAGCTGCCGACGCTCGGCGATCGCCCGTTATCCAACAATGCGCTGGCACTCATCGTTCTAGCCTCCACCACGTCCACATTCAAAATGCTCTGTCCCGGACGGGTGCCTTCCGAGAGGGTTGCTCTCACGTCTTGAATCAATGGGTTGATCTGCAGCAGTTGCAAGGCTTCAAACAGCTTCTGATAATTGAGTGGCTTTTTGGCCACCAGAGCCAGACGACTGTGAATGTAGCTGGTTTTCAAGCGATGTCGGGGTGCCTGGCGATAGCCCCTGTCCGCCTTCTTGTCGGGAACCACGAACCGAACGCGGATGTCCTCGGCAACCAGGTAGCCCTCGACGACCTTGACTGGAACGATGCCATTTTGAATGTCGCGATCGGCGGGAATGTAGGCTCCCGTGGTCACATATCCCCGTTCAACGTAAAGCTGGGTAATCGCATCCGCGGCCTCCCACAGCTCGACAAACGAGAGTTCCCGATTCAGGAAACACTTTTCTTTCTTTTCCTCCTTCTTCTCTTCCGTTTTCGTCGCCTTGAGACACTTATCCTTTAGCCATTGATCAATCTCCGATTGGCGAATCGCTCGACTTCCTTCAACGACAAATTGTCTCACCACAATCTTTTCAGGCACGTCGGGATTTTTGGGAGATGGCGTTGGAGCGGGTGGGAGTACATTTTCCAGAGGCGGAGGTGGCTCTGGTTTCGGTGGCGGTGGGAGCGGTGGCGGCTCCACCGATGGAGGGCGGATCGGTGGAATGATCGGATCAGGCAAGGGGCG
>JAAUSG010000011.1 GCA_012034055.1 Leptolyngbyaceae cyanobacterium RU_5_1
CAATATCACAATCTGTAGGGAAGAACGGCCTTCTTCCCTATAGCCCGGAAATCGTTTGTGAACCCGATGATTATAGTCTTTCCAAAGCAAATCGTTCGCTACTTGTTTACGATAGCTGTCGTATTGGATGGACTGAGTTTTCTGGTGCAACTCCCCCGGTATGCTTTAGGCTATGCACTTCCGCAAAAAATAGTGGACTTTTTTAATATTGGCGGGGAGTACAATCCGCAAGCCTGGTACTCATCTCTACTGCTGGTGCTCTGTTCACTGCTACTCCTGCTCATTGCTGCAGAAGAAAGAAGACTGTTCTCTAACACCACGGGATATTGGTATGGGTTATCGTTCGTGTTCTTCTACCTGGCAAGTGATGAAATGTTGCTGCTCCATGAACGAGCCAGTGAACTGTTAAGCCCTCACATTCACGCCGTTGGCATTTTTCGCTACGCATGGGTCGTGATTGCAATTCCTATTTGTCTAATTCTGGGAGTCGTCTTTCTCAAGTTCCTGCTCAACCTGCCCCAGAGAATTCGCACGCTGTTTTTTGTCTCTGCCGGTCTCTACTTAGGCGGAGCCTTAATACTAGAGATGATTGAGGGGGCAGTAGCAAGCCTGTATGGAGAGGGCAGCATATTTGATTTTCTGCTGGTTGCGATCGAAGAATTTCTAGAAAAACTGGGTACGATTCTGTTCATCTATGCCTTGCTGACCCACATCAGACTGTCAATCAAATCAATCCAGATTGAAATCCGGTGATGCTGTTTGGCGATCGCCTCCTGGACTCACTTGTAGCTCAGGGCGGCGATCGCCAGACATCCCCATCCCACTATGAACATCACTCCACCCAATGGTGCGATCGCTCCCAACCACTTGATGCCACTGAAGCTGAGAGCATAGAGGCTGCCGGAGAAAAGCAGGACGCCAGCAACAAAGGCGTAACCAGCAACAGTCAGGGTGAGCGGTGGAAGTTCAGCCCGGCTCAACAGCAGCGCCACAACCAGCAGGGCCAGGGCGTGATACATCTGATACCGAGCGCCGGTTTCAAAGATGTCCAAAGCGCGTTCAGTGAGCTTGTCGCGCAGAGCATGGGAGGCAAAGGCCCCGGCTGCAACAGAGGTGCCGCCAAATAGGGATGCGATCGCGAGGAAGAGGTGAGGCATAAGCGGGTGAGGGAGGTAAGGGAGATGGGGAAGATGAGGGAGGTGGGGGGTGGGGAGGTAGGGAGACACGGGGACACGGGGACACGGAGACACGGAGAACAATCATAAATTAACAATCCTCTAGCCTCTGGCCTCTTGCCTTTCAATCTAAAATCTAAAATCTAAAATTTCTAGCTGCCGCTTTCTAACTGCTTGCTTCCATCAGAACCATCCAGATTGAAGTAGTAAGAAAAGTTGCCTTCTTCGGTGACGTTGTAGATGGCGTTGAATTCTTTGGCGCGATCGTCCAGGTAGGCTTTGGCGGCTTCACCGTCGAGTTCGGTTTCCATTGAGAAACGCAGCACTGTTAGATGGCCGTTGCTTTCTTTCAAGAGGCGAAAGAAGGTGGAGCGGAGGCGATCGCCCTCCTGCTTGCTACTTCGCTGACGGGCTGACCAAACCAACCATCCTCCCAGAGCGGTGGGGGGTAATCCGAAGAGAATCAAAGCGGCTAATGCACCTTCACGGTCTTTGGACGGAGCCTTGAGGTCCATCACCCCAATCGTGGATAGTAACGTAATGGGTACTCCAATTCCTAGCAAAATACCTGCCGCAATCTTGGTCAACTGCCTCATAGTTTCAGCCGTGAGTTCTATGCTGTTGACATCTTAGCTTTGCTAAACGGCTTCGGTAAGCTATTCCATGCCCCGATCGCTGAATCACTATAATCAACCTACACGGCGTTCTCGGTAGACGAATAACACTCTCAGTCTCAAAACCGGATTTATCAGTTCAAATTCCACCGTTGCGCTGCTGGCACCAGGCAACGTGGGAAGCGTATGTTGCCTTGCGAGATGCTCTGATTCAAGACCGGATGCGGCTGGCGTTTAATCAAGGATGGTTGTGGGTTGAGGTCGTGTTCCAAAAAAGTTGTTTTCGTCTGTAGGAACGTTATATATAACGTTCCTACAAAAGGTTAACCACACATCTGGAACACGACCCCAGGGAAGTTTTAAATGCTCACGCTAGCGAACCAACCTTCCTTTTGATTGTCTACAGGGTTGCCTGGAGTTGGTCCAGTAAGCCTTCTACGTATTGCAAAGCGGCGCGAATGGTGGCGGGATTTTCCAGATCTACGTCCACATACTTACGCAGCGCTGCGACTTGATCGACACTGCCGCCTGCGGCGAGGAGTTCCAGATAGCCAGGGATGAAGTCTTTACCAACCTGCCGGTATTTCTGGTAGCAGGCCAGGCTGACGATGTTGGAGGCGGTGTATTGGTAGCAGTAGAAGGGTTTGAAGTAGATGTGTCCGATGCGTGCCCAATCGTAGTCGTGTTCTGGGAGGACTTCGACGGCATCGCTGCAGAGTTCCTGGTACAGCGATCGCCACTGTGCATTAACGAAGCTGTGGTCGAAGCTGCCTTGCAGGGCGCGATCGTGGATGGCCAATTCCAATCGGCTGATTGTGCTTTGTCGGAAAAGCAGGTTGAGCTGATCTTCGAGTTGGCGGGTGATTAGAGACTTCTTCAGGGCGGGATTATCGCTGGCTTGCTGAAGCAGGTAGTCCAGCAGCAGCAGTTCATTGAAGGTGGAAGCAATTTCAGCCAGCACCATGGGCGGATTGCTGTTGAAGTAGGTTTGGCGATCGCCGATTTGGGCAAAATGCAGCCCATGCCCCATTTCGTGAGCCAGGGTGAACAGGGAGTTGTAGTCATCCGTGTAGGAGAGCAGCAGGTAGCTGTGTTTGCCGTGGCTGTACCAGCAGAAGGCTCCACCCCGTTTACCGGGACGCACTTTGGCATCGACCCAGTCCTTAATGAAGAATTCTTTGGCCCGACGGGCGTAGTTGGGGTCAAACTGGTCTAACGCCGCCAGTAGGGTTTCGACTCCGGTTTTGTAGGGAAGGGGTGCAACGGGTTCCTCGGCCCACGGGGCATAAACATCACAGGTACGGATTTTTTGTCCCAGGGCGTTGCCTTTCAGAGTGTAGTAGCGTTGCCACAAATCGAAGCGATCGCGCGTTCCGTCCATAATGGCCCGAAACACCGGCTCTGACACTTCATCCACCAGGAGCTGCTTTTGCAACGTGGACGAGTAGCCACGCATCTGGTTTTCCAGCTTGTGGTCTTGCGCAACGCTGTTGAGGATGTAGCCGTACAGCGAGTTGTGCTGGTTCATCACCTGGCGAACCGTCAGATAGGCGTTGTAACGCACTTCTGGGCTGGGATGGAACAGCAGAGCGCTAAGTTCGGCTTCGGTGCTGAAGGATTTGTCGTCGGGTGTGGTGACTGGATTGTATTCTTGCTCACCCAGATGCACAGACCGGAGGTTGATGAACGCCTGCCGTCCGGTCAGGTTATCCTGGTTACGGGTTTGCTCTACGTCTTCTGAAAGGGTGTAAGGCCGAAACTTGGCGATTGTGTAGAGGTAGTGGCGGTAGGGGTGCAGCATGGTAGCCGCCTCCAGTTCAGCAAATTTGGCATCGTCCAAACTTTTCAGTTCCAGATCAAAGAACAGGAGCTGGTTCTCGATTCCGGTCAACGCCTCCAGTATTTTGTCCTGCATCTGCTTGGCTTCGGTGTTGCGGGTGTCAGCAGAGAAGACGAGAGCGGGAAAGGCATACAGAAAGCCGGATTGTTCCGCGATCGCCTCCAATTGCTGAAAACACGCTGCAATTTGCTCAGGATTCAGTGTATTGACCGTGCCGCGATAGGTATCCCGAAACGTTGCCGCTGTTTGCTGCAGTGTTTCCAAATCTTGCGCTAGCCTGGGGTCGTCAAATCCCTGATAGAGATCAGACAAATCCCATTCTTGAGGATTGTCGAGCTGAGCAGGGGAAGTCGTGGTGTTTGAAACTGACTGAACCAAAATTGGACTCCTTTTCGCGACCTACTTGACTATCATCTTAAACAAATTCATTTCGTCTTCGCTTAAGGGATGAGAATGAAAATATCCGATGCTGCTCGAATGACTACTCAGTAAATGGACACCCTATGGAGACAATTAAGCTGAACAGGCTGAGAGCGTCATTCGGTCGTGTTCCAAAAAAGTTATTTTCGTCTGTAGGAACGTTATATATAACGTTCCTACAAAAGGTTAACCACACATCTGGAACACGACCCGTCATTCATCATTCATCATTCGCCATTCGTCATTCGCAACCGCCCCTAGTGTACCTTTATCGCCACTCATGACCCAGGAACCCAATAATCCGTTTCTGAACCTCAGAGTTCGCAACTTGCTGCTCTGGGGGCTGCTGTTTTCCCTGATGTTCGGGTTTGTTCTGGGTGCGATCGCGCAATCATTTAACCTGAACCTGGACGACCCAGTTTGGATTTTGATCACCTACATTTTGCTGTTCGTGTCGCTCAGTCTCTGGCTGATTGTACAGTTCAAGCGGCAAAGAGTCAGCCTGAGATGGGTAACGGGTCGGATTCCCAACCATCCAAAGTGGCTATCAACGGCTGGCTTGGTGATTGCAACGCTGCTGTTTTCCCTGAGTTCTTTTCAACTGGCGTTTTACGTGATCTCGTTTGCTGCCCCATCGTTTGTGGAGTCGTTGCTGCAAGAACTCTCAGCCCAAGCCAATCCCCAAACCGCTGCCCCGCTGCTCTATGAACCGCTGAGCGTAATTGCGTCGGTGATCGTGGCTCCCCTGTCCGAAGAGTTGATTTTTAGAGGCTTTATTTTGCAGCGCTGGGCTGTCAAATGGAATTTGCCACTGGCGTTGATTGTGTCATCGCTGGTATTTGGGCTGCTACATCCCAACCCGATTGGGCTAACGGTGTTTGGGTTGGTGATGGGGTTGCTGTATGTCAAGACGCGATCGCTGATGGTGCCGATTCTGTGTCATGCGCTGAACAATGTACTGGCAAAAGCAATGGAATTTTTGCCCATTGACTCAGGTTCTACCGAAATCCCAAATCTGGAGCAGTTCCGCTCAGAGGTGGGAATTGGAATTCTTTTGATGGTGGTGTCTGCTCCCTGGTTAATCCAGTTCATTACCAAGAATTTCCCGCGCCAAGATGCGACGATTCCGTATCTTATCAACGTACTCTCAGCTTCTGCTCGGCGCTCCGTTTAAACTCCAGATTTTTAGTTAAACCACGTCCAGCTCGAAATCTGTAGCTTTCCCGTCAGAAAAACTGGCGTTGCTGAAAAGCTGTATGAATCGAAACTTCGTTTCGATTCATACAGCACCTTTTTCATACCCAGAATCAGCAGCGTCGAAAAACTCCAGGTCTGGACGTGGACAAGGTTTAGTTCAAGCACTGTCTTGAAATCCTGCAATAGCATTCTGCTTGTTACTGGGCAGCCAGTTCTAGCCAATCAGCTTGTCAGGTGTCAGCGGCAGACTGCGGAGTCGTTTGCCAGTGGCATGGTAGACGGCGTTGGCGATCGCGGCAGAAACACCGGTAATCCCGATTTCACCGACGCCGCGTGCGCCGATGGGGTTGAAGTTCAAGTCGGGTTTGCCGACAAAGGCAACGTCAATCCGGGGCGTGTCGGCATGGGCAGGGAAGTGGTAGGTGGCCAGGTCGTAGACAACGGGATAGCCCGTGTTGGGATCCAGGTGAGCCTCCTCCATCAACGCTTGACCGATGCCCATAATCACAGCGCCGCGTACCTGGCTGGCAGCAGCTTTGGCGTTGATCACCTGGCCAATATTCATCACCGATACCCAACGGGTGACGCGCAGGCGGCCAATTTCTTCATCCACGGTGACCTCGGCAAAATGGGCACCCCAGGACTGAAACGCCCATTTCTTCATCTCCGCACCGGGAGCGGATGATGCCGTTGCCTCGATCGCTCCCCGCCCAGACTGACGCAATGCTGCACACGCCTCTGATGCCGTCGTACAGTTCGCGGTTTTGAGCACCTCTTGACAGGCGGCTGTCACCGCAGGAGCCAGAGAAGCGGTCATTTGGGAGCCACCTGCCAGTCCGCCATCGGGCAGCCGCGAGTCGCCCATCTCCACCCGTATCTTTTCCACCGGAATTCCCAGCACCTCAGCGGCTGTCACGGCGACAACGGTATAGGCTCCAGTGCCCATGTCATTGGCAGCGGTGAGCACGTGCGCTGTCCCGTCGGGCAACAGCCGGACTTTGACGGATGCTCTGCCGCGCAATCCGGGAAACGTGGCGGCGGCCATGCCCCAACCCACCCGTTTACCGTCACGGGTCAGCGATCGCACCTGCATCGGTCGATCGTTCCAGCCGAACCGTTCGGCACCGACGTTCAGGCAATCGGCGAAGTGCTTGGCGGAGAAGGGGAGTCCCTTGCGTTGGTGTTCCCTGGTTTCGTTTTTGAGGCGCAGTTCCACCGGATCCATCTTCAGCGCCCAGGCCAGCTCGTCCATTGCCGATTCCAGTGCCCACAGTCCCGGATTCTCTCCCGGTGCCCGCATGAAGGTGGGAGTGCCGATGTTCATGACTGCCAGTTCCTGCTTGAGCTGCAGGTTGGGGACGGTGTACATGACCGGGGTGATGCCGGTACACGGCTCTATGAACACATCCACGGGTGAGGTGTAGGATTTGACTTCGTGGGCGATCGCGGTCAACATCCCGTCTTTGGTTGCCGCCAACCGCAACATCTGCTCCGTTTCAGAGCGATGGCCCGCATTGGCCGTCATCTGGCGACGGCTGAGGACAACCTTGAGCGGACGCTTGACCTGACGCGCTACCGCCGCACAGAGAATCGCATGGGGCCAGGGAACTGCTTTGCAGCCAAAGGCACCACCAATGTAAGGCGCAACAATCCGTACCTTTTCAGCCGGGAGTGCAAAGAGTTCGGCGTAGGTGCGTTGGGCCCCGGCTACCCATTGCGTGTGCTCGTAGACGGTGAGTGCATCTGCCCCTTGCCAGTGGGCAATGATGGCGTGAGGTTCAATGGGTGCGTGCAGTTCGGTGGAACTCGTGTAGGTCGCCTCAATCTTGATGGCAGCATTAGCCAGCCCTGCCGCTATATTCCCCTTTGCAAACGCGAACTCTTCTCCAAACTGGGGCGGTGCTTCCTTAAACGTCACCTTTTTCGCGTCGATCAAAGGCGTTTGGGTATCGTACTCAACCTTGACCAGATGTGCACCGTGCCGGGCCCGCTCAAACGTATCAGCAACCACCAGACCGATGATTTGGCCGGCATAGTGGACTTGATTATCCGATAGGGGCAGGCGGGCCTCGTAAATTTTCGAGTTCATGAAATCGTTCTTAGGCATGAACACCTTAGGAGCGTTTTTGTGAGTAAACACGGCGATTACTCCGGGTGCTTTTTCCGCCTCACGCGTGTCGATCGCCCGAATCTGCCCGTTCGCAACGCTGGCCGTGATCAGATACCCATGAACCAATCCTGAAATCTGGTGTTCTGCCGAGTAGGTGGCCGAACCGGTTACCTTGGCGCGTCCCTCGGTGCGGCTGACTGAAGTGCCAATCACGTTGCTCATGCTACCCCTCCTCCGTTTGCAGAGATTGTCAGCGATCGCTGGATCGCCCGTTTTGCTAATTCAACTTTGAAGCCGTTGTAGGCCAGTGGCTGCGCTCCCTGGAGAGCAATTTCGGCGGACTGCTGAAACGTCGCGGTATTCGCGGGTTTGCCGATCAAAAACCGCTCTGCCTCGGTGGGACGCCAGGGCTTATGAGCGACACCGCCCAATGCCAGACGCGCCGCCTGGATGCGATCGCCCTCCAGCTTCAGCGCCGCCGCCACCGATACTAACGCGAAGGCGTAAGAGGCGCGATCGCGCAGTTTGAGATAGACGCCAGATTTGGCAAACGGCAGCGGTGGAATCACGACCGCCGTAATCAGTTCTCCTGGTTCCAAATTCGTGTCCCGTTCGGGAGTGTCACCGGGTAGGCGGTGAAAATCGGTGAAGGGAATCTGTCGCCTGCCCCTGGGGCCTTCGACTTCAACAATGGCGTCTAAGGCCGCGATCGCCACACACATATCCGAGGGATGAACCGCCACACACTGGTCACTGGCTCCCAATAATGCGTGCATGCGGTTAATCCCGGTTGTCGCCGGACAGCCCGTTCCCGGTTTTCGCTTGTTGCAGGCAAAGGCAGTGTCGTAATAATACGGACAGCGCGTCCGTTGCAGGATGTTGCCGCCCACCGTGGCGACATTGCGAATTTGCTGAGAGGCACCGGACAGAATGGCCCGCGAGAGCAACGGATAATTGCGGCGCACGTCAGGATGGTCGGCGACGGCAGTATTGCTGACCAATGCGCCAATCCGCAATCCCCCGTCCGTCGTTGGTTCAATCCGCTGCATTTGCAAACGCGTGATGTCGATCAGGTGCGACGGCTCGTCCAGGAAGACTTTCATGCGATCGACCAGATTCGTCCCCCCCGCAATAAACAGAGCCGCTTGATTAGCACCGGACTGTTGCACCGCCTCTTTTACCGAGGCGGCACGGACATAGGAGAAATTTTTCATACAAGCACCTCCGCGGGTTCAGTCAGCAACATTGCCGCTGCCGGAGCGGGAGGTTGCTGTCCGGCGGCTTGCTGCACGGCGGCAACAATACCGTTGTAAGCACTGCAACGACAGAGATTGCCGCTCAACCGCTCTTTGATTTCGGCTTCAGAGAGGTCCGCCAGTTGGGGAGCACGAGTCAGATCCGGGGTAATCGCACTGGCACAGCCCCGTTTGATTTCGTCCAGCAGCGCTACCGAGGCGCACACCTGTCCGGGTGTACAGTAGCCACACTGGAACCCGTCGTTGTCAATGAACGCGTCCTGCACCGGATGCAGAACATCCCCGTTTGCCAGCCCCTCCACGGTGGTAATTGCTTTACCCTCTTGCATCACCGCCAACGCCAGACAGGAGTAAACGCGCTCTCCATCAATCAGAACGGTACAGGCTCCGCATTGACCGTGGTCACAGCCTTTTTTGCTGCCCACCAGTCCCAACTGTTCGCGCAGGGCATCCAGGAGGGTGACTCGTGGTTCAAGGGTGAGCGATCGCGGCTTCCCATTCACCGTCAGCGTCACCGCCATTTCACCAGGGGCAGGGGTTTGAGTCGTGTTCATGTTCTGAGCGGAAGTGGCTTGGTGGATCAAGGTGGGGGCAGCGATCGCGGTTCCGGCCGCCGTCAGCGCCTGCCCCAAAAAATTGCGCCGGGATGTTTGTCGTTTCGTCCTCTCTTCAGGATCTTGCATCGGTTGCACCTCTCGTTTGCATCCAGTCAATCTATCTATATATAGGAGATAGATTGAACCAGGCTAGCAGTCTCATTCTGCCAAGCTAACAATCCTATCGGAAGAATTAAATACTTATTTAACGAACTAGACGAGAAATTCCCACCCGTAGGCGGATGAGGATGAGATGTCGCGTTGTAGAGCTTCGCTCCGCCGAAGGCGTATGAGGGGTTCGACGCACCCAAAATTGACATATTATCTTCACGAAAATAGACAAGACTCATATACAGCAACAGATTTCGAGCTGGACGTGGTTGATATCAAAACTGAGTTTCTCAAGTTCAGCGAGGTTTCTGCAGCCGTTTTCTATAAAGGACCGATCGCCAGAGTTTTGACTTCCTTTGCATCTGCCGGAGGTGTGAATTTGAACGTGTTGGCAGCGATCGCGGGGTTTGCTGTTCTGCGTAAGATGCGTTCAATAATGTCCACGTTGTATCCATCCGATTTGCCCGTTAGCCGAATTTGTTTCAGTACTGCTGTCTTAGGTTCGATCACCGCCCCGATCGTAAATCCATCCTTGTCCGTAAATTCATAGGTGTAAACCGCTTGCCCATCCACGGTTTGGGTTCCCCCTTTCAGCAACTGGCTATCCGATACGCCCAATTCTCTCAACACCGTTGGATTTCCCAGCGCACCTTCTGCGATCGGCTTTCTCACCTCGGGTGAAATTTCCAGAAACCAGAGCGACGACAGGCCAATCCAGTAGTTGTCATCCGCATCATCAAATGCCTTGTACGGCACAACCTTATACTGCTTTAGGTCAGGGCGATACATCCAGACTTGTTTGCCATCGGATACAACAACGCTTTTGCTTGGAGTCGCCGATCCAGATTGAGAAAACACAATCTCAGCCCGGAATTGGTGCGGTGATAGAACAAGGGTCGTGGTACGAGCAGAGGATGTCACCGTTGTGTGGACAGATACCGCCTTGATCTGCATTTCTGATTCGGTCTGGTAGCGATCGCTCTGCACAAACACTGCACTCGCTCTTGCCAGCAGCGACAAATTCGGCTTGCTGTTTAGTTGGCTAATCAGCTTAGGAATCGACGGGTAACCCGTTGCATTGGGATGGGCTGGCATCAATCGGGACGCATCCGCGATCGTCGATAATCCACTCAACGCAACAGCAACACTTACCAATGCAGCGACTTTTAAGATTGCAGTCATGAATTAAGAGGCTAGGGATTAGGGATTAGGGGCTAGGGGCTAGGGGCTAGGGCTAGGATAAACTCCAGTTCCCTAATTCCTAGTCCCCTAATCCCTCTCTACATAAACGCTGACTTACCCGCAAACGTCGCTGCCCTGCCCAAATTCCGCTCAATTCGCAGCAGTTGGTTAAATTTGGCAACCCGCTCACCTCGGCAGCCCGATCCGGTTTTAATTTGACCCGAACTGGTAGCAACGGCTAGATCGGCGATCGTCGTATCTTCCGATTCTCCCGATCGATGGGAGACAAAGTATCGGTAGCTGTGTTTACGGGCCAGTTCGATCGTGTCCAGGGTTTCAGTCAGGGTGCCAATCTGGTTCACCTTGATCAGAATCGAATTGGCAACGCCTGCTTTGATGCCTTCGGCCAGAATTGTTGAATTGGTGCAGAACAAATCATCGCCAACCAGTTCCACCGTTGAACCGATCGCCTCGGTCAGCCGTTTCCAGCCACCCCAGTCATTCTCACCCATGCCGTCTTCCAGCGAGACGATCGGGTACTGTTTTGCCCAGGAGGACCACAATTCCACCATCTGTTCAGAGGTTTTGGTTTCCTGGGTGGACTTGAAGAACAGATACTTGCCGTCTTTCCACATCTCACTCGTGGCTGGATCCAGGCAAATTGAAATGTCGTCACCAGGCTTGTAACCCGCCTTTTCAATGGCTTCCAGAATTACTTCCAACGCCTCTTCGTTGGATTTCAGGTTAGGCGCAAACCCGCCTTCATCCCCTACTCCAGTGCTGTAGCCCTTCTTGTGCAAAATCGATTTCAATGCATGGAACGTTTCCATTCCCATCCGAATCGACTCCGTGAACGACGGCGCATTATGCGGAGCCACCATAAACTCCTGAAAATCCACGTTGTTGTCAGCGTGTTTACCGCCATTAATCACATTCATACAGGGCACGGGTAAGAGACAGGCATTCGTGCCACCGAGATACCGATAGAGCGGCATTCCAAGTAATTCGCTGCCGCCTTCGCCACGGCTAGCGAAATGGCCAGCGTCGCGTTTGCCCCCATCGCCGCCTTGTTGGGTGTACCGTCGATTTCCAGCATCTTCTGGTCGATCGCCCGCTGCTCCGTCACATCCATATCAATCAGCTCAGGTGCCAGCTTCGTGTTCGCATTCTCAACCGCGTTCAGTACCCCCTTGCCCCCGTATCGCTTTGGATCACCATCGCGCAGCTCAACCGCCTCTTTCTCGCCAGTGGAAGCCCCCGACGGCACGATCGCCGATCCCTCCGTCCCATCTGCCAAAATCACCCGCGCCTCGACCGTCGGATTGCCCCGTGAATCCAAAACTTCCCCTGCAATAATTTCCTCGATATACATGCAGACACTCCTTCAATTCGAGTTTGTATCGTGGACAAAGCGCATACAGCTTCCGAGTTCGCCTAAAGCATAGTACATCATGGCGAAATTGCGATGAGTCATAGATGACACAGTGAGAGAGTGGGGATTTTAGATTGCAGATTTTAGATTGTGGAATTGAATGATTAGTAACGATACATACTGACCAAGCTTTTTTCAATCTCCAATCCTCAATCTTCAATCCTCAATCCTCAATCCTCAATCTTCAATCCTCAATCCTCAATCTTCAATCTTCAATCTTCAATCTTCAATCCTCAATCCTCAATCCTCAATCCCCATCTCCGTATCGAACTTGCCGCCTCGCACTTCATACCTTTCTTCCATCCAGGTATGATCAATAAGTTATATTCATTCTTCCCCTAGTCCCTAGTCCCTAGTCCCTCCCCCTCTCCCTCCCTCCCAATGCTTCGGATCTCTTGGAAAAAGGTTCCTCTTCGCCCTGATCGGACTTGTACTGAGCTGGCTGGTAAGTTGCGGCGCAGGCACTCCAGGCTCAAATGGCGGACAGTCAACAGGTGGTAAGCAAGACATTGAATTCTGGACGATGCAGCTTCAGCCAGAGTTTACAGACTACTTCAAGCAGCTGATCGCCAACTTTGAGCAAGCCAACCCAGATATCCAAGTGCGTTGGGTGGATGTGCCGTGGGCGGATATGGAGCGCAAAATCCTGACGGCGGTTTCGGCTAAAACGGCCCCGGATGTCGTTAATCTCAATCCTGGTTTTGCTTCCCAACTGGCCGAGCGGAATGCCTGGCTAGACCTCGACTCCAAGATCCCTCCAGAGACCAAACAGCTCTACCTGCCCAACATTTGGAAAGCCAGCACTCTAGATAACAAGAGCTTTGGCATTCCCTGGTATCTGACGACACGAGTGGCGATTTACAACACTGAGTTGTTTAAGCAAGCCGGGGTCAGCAAGCCCCCTACAACTTACACAGAGCTGGCGATCGCGGCTCAACAAATTCACGAAAAAACTGGCAAGTATGCCGTTTTCACCACGGTTGTTCCAGAGGACTCCGCTGAAATATTGGAATCCTTTGTGCAAATGGGCGTGGAACTTGTCGATGCGCAAGGCAAAGCAGCGTTCAACACTCCCCAAGGCAAAGCGGCGTTTCAGTATTGGGTGGATTTGTACAAGAACGGGCTGATTCCCAAAGAGGTGCTGACGGAAGGACACCGCCACGCGATCGACCTCTATCAGCGCGGCGACACGGCAATCCTGGCGTCCGGTGCGGAGTTTCTGAATAATATTGCCACCAATGCCCCAGCGATCGCCAAAGCCTCCGCCTCCGCGCCCCAAATTACCGGTGAAACCGGCAAGAAAAACGTTGCCGTCATGAATCTGGTGATTCCCAGAGACACCAATTCCCCCGATGCTGCGCTCAAATTTGCCCTCTACGTCACCAATGACGCCAATCAACTCGACTTCGCCAAAGCTGCCAACGTCCTACCGTCTACAGTCAACGCGCTGAAAAACCCCTACTTCAGCACCGCACCCACCAACGCCACCTCTGCTGACCAGGCTAGAGTTGTCAGCGCCCAGCAAATGAAGGATGCCGAGGTGCTGGTTCCCGTGATGAAGAACGTCAAGCAGTTGCAGAAAGCCATTTACAGCAACCTGCAAGCTGCCATGTTGGAGCAGAAATCTGTCGATCAGGCGATCGACGATGCTGCTGAACAGTGGAATAGCCAGTCGTGACACTTCGACGACCTACTGCTGGACAAGTTCTGTGTTGATTTCATTAACGGGACGACGCTTCAGTTCAACAGATTGCGATCGCGGCAGCAGGTCATAAACCTTCCGGAACACATCATCGACCTGCTCAAAGGCAAGCACACCCTTTTGGTTCAAAACAACATTACCAGATTCGTTGAATACAACCGTTTGCGGCACCACGCCGTTGTAGTAATAGCCCGGCTCTGTTGGAGCGTAGCTGCTCTTCGGTGGAATGGCATCGACGCGAATCGGGATAATGTCCGTCACGCGACCGTAAAACGATTGCAGTTGAGAGATCACCGTAGTGTATTCTTTACAATCGCTGCTGTCATCCACGTAAAGCACCAGCAGGATTGGATGTTTGCGGTTGAACGCCTGCGCTAACGTCACTCTGGGAGGGACGATGGAGCCATTCCCGCCATAGAGGGCAAAAATGTCTCCATCGTAGCGATCGTCCGTAAGTGCGGCGATCGCAGAAGGTGTATTCATTGCTGTCAAACTGCCTACAGTCAACACCACACTCAAAACCAGCACCCAAACTCTGCGCCAGTTGAACCCTTGCATCAGCGATGCACTCAGTAAACGTAACCAAGAACAGGTCATAAGAAGGTTAAACCAATCTCGTTATCCTTATCCTATAGGGCTTACGCAGGTAATGGGTAATGGGTAGTGGGAATCGGACATGCCGCCAATTACCCACTACAAATTACCAGCCTAAACACAAGATTGTTCGGTCATTTGCGTAAGTCCTGGAGCAAATTGTTCTAAACCACGTCCAGCTCGAAATCTGTAGCTTTCCCTGAAGACAAACTCCAGGTCTGGACGTGAACAAGGTTTAATTACTCTCTAGTACGGCAATGCAATCAATCTCGACCAACACATCTTTTGGCAGCCGGGACACTTCCACACAGGCACGGGCAGGAGCCATGCTTTCATCGAAATACTTGGCATAGACAGTATTCATTGCGGCAAAGTCGTTCATGTCCTTAAGAAAAACCGTGGTTTTCACCACATCGTCCAGTGTGCTTCCAGCCGCTGCCAAAATGGCTTTTAGACTTGCAATCACCCGTTCCGTCTGCGCTGCCACATCGTCAGTTCCGACAATCTGACCAGTCTGTGGATCGAGTGCAATTTGTCCGGCAACGAAAACAAATTTGCCAGAAGCGACGATCGCCTGATTGTAGGGACCTACAGGAGTCGGAGCTTGATTAGTACGGATAACTTCGCGAGACATGAGCAGGGATTAGGGATTAGGGATTAGGGATTAGTTTTTGGTTAACTTTATCCCCACGTCAAACATTACCATTAACCTTTCCCTAGCCCCTAGCCCCTTACAACCGAGGTCGCATCCCATAGTTCCGATACTTTAAATAGTCAGCCAGGATGCGATCGTGGTCGAAGCAGAGATTAGTGGGAATGCGCCAGGGTTCAAAGAGTTCTAGATGTTTGGCGTCGTCGCCTGCCCTGGGTTCTCCGATCGCGGTTGCTAAAAATACGACGCTTAAGGTGTGCTGGCGCGGGTCGCGGTTGGGGTCAGAGTAGACGTAAAACTGTTCCAGCAGTTCGACCTGCAAGCCAGTTTCTTCTTCGGCTTCACGTTTCGCCGCTGTTTCCACTGATTCCCCATAGTCCACAAAACCACCTGGAATCGCCCAACCGGAGGGTGGATTGAGCCGTTCAATCAGCAGAATCGGACGATGGGGGCGATCGCGTAGCTCAATGATGATATCAACAGTGGGAGTGGGATTGCGATAGGTCATGGGGAGTGGGGAGTGGAAGGGTAGAGGCAGAGGAAGCAGGGGAGATAGAGAAGCAAAGGTTTCAAGTTTCAACAATTTCCTCGCACTTCGCAGCTCGCACTTCGCACTTCGCCTTTCAATCTACAATCTAAAATCTGCAATCCAAAATCTGCAATCCAAAATCCATCTCAGTCGCGTGGTAGAGTCGAGACATTGAAAATTTCGGGTGATGTCTGTCCTGAGTAAGCTTCCTGATGGTGCGCGGTTGAGCCAGGATAGTGCAGAAGAACACCCCTTTTTTGAAAAACCTTTCGTTAATATCACCTCTTATGTTATCTAGCCGTCTCTTACAGGTTGATCATGTCATTGTTCAGAGCCAGTGGAATCTTGCTGCATCCGACATCGTTTCCGGGCCGCTTCGGAATTGGTGACTTGGGGATAGAGGCGTATCGGTTTATTGATTTTTTGGCAGCGAGTGGGCAGCAGTATTGGCAGGTTTTACCGCTGGGGCCGACGGGATACGGTAATTCTCCCTATATGTGCTACTCGGCAGTAGCGGGTAATCCGTTGCTGATTAGCCTGGAACTACTGCGCGATGAAGGGTTTCTGGCGGACGAAGACCTCTGGCATGTACCGGAGTTTCCCGGCGATCGCGTCGATTACGACAACGTGATTGCCTACAAGCTACCCCTGCTGCTGAAAGCGTGCGAAAACTTCAAGGCCAAGGCATCGGATGTGCAGAAAACCCGATTTGCCGGTTTCTGCGAAAGCAAAGCCTATTGGCTGGATGACTACGCGATGTTCATGGCGCTCAAGGAAGCAAACGATAACGCTGGCTGGTTCAAGTGGGAGCCTGCCCTGGTTAAACGAGAGCTAGCTGCCCTTGATCAGTGGGGACGACGGCTCAACACTGAAATTGTGTTTCACAAGTTTCTGCAATTCGCATTTTTCCAGCAGTGGTCAGAGCTGAAGCAGTACGCCAACGATCGCGATATCCAAATCATCGGTGACATTCCGATCTACGTTGCCCACGACAGCGCCGATGTGTGGGCAAACCCCGAAAACTTCTGTCTTGACGAAGAGACCTGGGAGCCTGCGTTGATGGCAGGAGTTCCACCGGATTACTTCAGTGAAACGGGCCAACTTTGGGGCAACCCAGTGTACGATTGGGAGCATTTGCAGAAAACTGACTTCAAATGGTGGATTCAGCGCTTCGAGGCAATGCTGGATTATGTTGATCGGATCCGGATCGACACTTCCGGGGTTTTGAGTCATTTTGGGCCGTGGAGCAGGGCGAGGAAACGGCAATCAATGGCGAATGGGTCAAGGCTCCCGGCGAGGAATTCTTTGAAACGTTGCGCGATAAACTGGGCAAGCTGCCGATTATGGCCGAAGACCTGGGGGTAATCACGCCAGAAGTAGAAGACTTGCGCGATCGCTTCGAGTTTCCCGGTATGAAAGTGCTGCAGTTTGCCTTTGGCTCCGACCCCGGCAATGCCTTTCTGCCGTTCAACTTCCCCCGCAACTGCATTGTTTACACCGGCACCCACGACAACGACACCACCGTTGGCTGGTACGAGAGCCGTGCCGATTGGGAGCGCGACGCCATCCTCCGCTACTTTGGCCACATCAGCCCCGATGGCGTTTCCTGGGATTTGATCCGGCTGGCACTCAGTTCCGTCGCCAACCTGGCCATTCTCCCGCTCCAAGACCTGTTGGGCTTGGGCACTGAGGCCCGCATGAATTTTCCCGGTAAGCCGGAGGGCAACTGGCAGTGGCGCTACTGGTCTGGAGCCTTGCCCCATGAATTGAGCGATCGCCTCAAAACCATGACTCACACCTTTGGACGTGCTCCTCAGCCCAAAGGAACATAGGCAGCGAATTGGCAGCGGATTTAGATAACGGATGAAACGGATTAATGATCACCCCATCTGTCTCATCCGCTACAAAATCTGTTGCTCACCTGACCGGCATACCCATTTCCAAAGGGGATGTCCAGGCCCCTGTTTGCGAATCCGGTAGACTTGCTGTTCAAGGCGGTGGCGATCGCGCTTCGGTAGCCCAAACAGCCAGTTGCGTGCGTGCCAAACCAAAATCGCAGATGTGAAACCAAGACAGAGAAATAACCCAAACGCTGGAACCCGATCAAACATCAGACCATAGCGCACGGCTGACCAGGTGAAGTAATCCATGATCAGTGAAATTGGATAGCGCAATCCCCATAGGCTCAACGACCCAACCGTCAGCCAGAGCACGCCAGCGAAAATCCAGCGGCCGTAGATAGTCAACTGATGCAATCGTGCCACCTGCCGCTGGAAGACTGGATCAAGTACATCTGTAATATCGGTTTGAGATAGCTGATTATCCGGCTGGTTCATAGCTTTACCAGACGCTTACACAATTTGGATTTTAGATTTTAGATTGCAGATTGAAAGGTGAGAGGCCTGTTGATTTGCAATTGTTCTTCGTGTCCCCGTGTCCCCGTGTTTCCCCACGCCCCGCTATCGGCTACGCTTCATCCGAGCTAGCTGGAAGGTCACTGGCACCTGAATCAGCATCGGCAACAGCAGGAATGGCTTTGCCAGTCCGCTCTCGCCACCAGGACAGTAGACTGCTGGCAATAAATATGCTGGTGTACAAACCAGTACCAAAGCCAATAATTTGAGCCAGGGCAAAGTATTTGAGGGTTTCGCCGCCAAACAGCAGCAGGGCAAACAGAGTGAGCAGGACGATGAAGGCGATGTTCAGCGATCGCGTCAGGGTCTGGTTAACGGCATCATCAACAACGTCGCTGAAGGGGCGATCGGGGTTCAGGTCAAGCAGTTCGCGGATGCGATCGTAAATCACTACGGTGTCGTTGACTGAGAAGCCAGTAATGGTCAACAGCGCCACAATGAACAGGCTATCGACTTCTACGTGCAGCGGGGACAAGCCCAGAATCGAAAAGATGCCCAGGGTAATCAGGACGTTGTGGAACAGGGCCACGATCGCAAACACGGCAAAGTCTAACTGGTATCGGATGCTGATATAGATGACAATGCCGGCGAAGGAGACCAGCAGCGCCAGCAATCCAGAGGTGAGGAGTTGACGACCAATCGTGGGACCGACCGTTTCAATCTGCGTCCTTTTCGGGTCAAAAGCGCCAATTTTCTCAGTCAGAGCTGACTGCAGGGCGGTGCGCTCATTCACGTCTAAATCTTGCGTGCGCACCGAGAAGGCGTGCTTCTCATCTCCCAAAATTTGGATACTGCTGTTCCCCAGTCCTTTGGTAACCAGGACATCCCGCACATCATCCAGGGAAATGGGGCGACAGTTCTCAGGTTTAGTGCAATCCAGCTCAAACTGCAGCTTGGTACCGCCGACAAACTCCAAACTTGGGCGCAAGGGACTTCCCAACTGCTGCCAGGAGATTCCCATTGCAACCATACCGCTCAGAATTGCAACGGCTGAAAGCGTCCACCAAACCTTGCGGGTTTTGTTCACGTTCAGTCGGCGCTGACTGCTCTGCAGTTCCTGAGCTGACGCAGACGGGTTATATAGAAAAAATCTTAGCTGACGGAATGCCGGAAATCCGATCGCCGTCATCAGTAGGGTGCGGGTACAGGTCACCGCTGTAAAGAAGCTGACCAGCACACCCAGTGCTAGCGTCACGGCAAACCCTTTCACCAATCCGGAGCCGAGCCAGATCAGGGCAACACAGGCGATCGCCACTGTGACGTTGCCATCCAGAATGCTGGAAAAGGCGCGGTAGAACCCTGCTTCAACCGAACGATACAGCGATTTGCCCGCCCGCAATTCCTCCCGTGTCCGTTCCGAAATCAGCACATTCGCATCCACCGCCATCCCGATACTGAGGATGAAGCCAGCAACACCCGGTAGTGTCATGGTTACACCCAGCAGCGCAAAGCCAGCCCAGGTGAGTAAGGCGTAGATCACCAGGGTCAGATCGGCGATCGTGCCGGGTAAGAGGTAGTAGATACCCAGGAATAAAAACACAAATATCAGGCTGCCAAGACTGGCGCTAATGCTGCGCTCAATGCTATCTCGTCCCAGAGTTGCGCCCACTGTCCGGTTTTCGACCACGGCAACCGGAAAGGGTAAGGCCCCACCCCGGAGCTGCACGGCGATGTCCTGGGCCCGTTGGGTCGAAAAGTTTCCCTGGATAATCGCATTGCCACCTGCAATCCCCGTTTGGGCGTACTGCACATCCACGGTGTAGGCAAAGTCTGCGCTAATTGGCGCACCATCCAGAAAGATGCCTAACGTGCGTCCGGTACCGGCAATGCTTTTGGTCAGTTCGGCAAACAGCTCCCCCCCACGCGGATCAAACCTGAGCGCCACATTCCAAACATCCGCTCCCACATTGGCAGGCGCAGGGTAGGCATCTTTCAGGTATTTGCCAGTCAGTTCGGTGGGGGCAAACAGGGCAGCGATCGCCTCATTCGTCGCCTTCAACTCTGCTTGGTTCTTCGCGATCGCTGCCGGATCCTTCTCCTTCGCCTTCCTCAGTGCCTCCTGCCGCTCCAGCTTCTCCCGCAAATTCCGTCGTTCGATCTCCATCTGAACTTCGGTTCCAGGCTTTTGTTTGCGGAAATCGAGCTGTGCCGTTCCTCCCAACACTCGTTCCGCCTGTTCAGGGTCACTCACACCCGGAAGCTGCACCAAAAGCTGATCTTTACCCACCGTTTGCACCACCGATTCAGACACGCCCAGCCCATTAATTCGACCTTCAACCACTCGCTGCACGGCTTCCAGGTCACGCTGGGAAATTTCCTTAATTTCTGCCGTTGGTTTGACCTGCAGCGTAAGCTGTGAGCCACCTTGCAGATCCAATCCAAGCAAGACCGGAACCTTGACGATCACCACGATCGCTGCCAGCACCAAAACCAGAATCAGACCCAGTAACCAACGCTGTCTACCCATGTTGTAATCCCCGTAACAAACGCTATGATAACGCCTCTTGGAAGGCGGAGGATTGGAGATTGGAGATTGGAGATTGGAGATTGGAGATTGAGGATTGAAGATTGAGGATTGAAAAGAACTTGGTCAGTGTGTAGTGTTGCTGATCGCTGATGGCGTTTGGATGGGGAATCACTCAATCCCAAATCTGCAATCTAAAATCTGCAATCTAAAATTCAATAACACGCTTTAGCATAATCAACAGGGACAAAGGTATAGCCAGAGTGTGAGCATTTGGGAACAACTTTAATCAGTGTGTTCAGTTCCTCGCGGCGATCGCTACCATTAAACTGAATTGTTCCGGTTGCACCTTTAGCTTTGAAGTTGGGATTTGCCAGTACCTGTTGTATGCCTACTCGACTGGGGTGAGCTTGTTGGTTCAGGGCTTCAACCAATACCTGCACGGCATCGTAGGAGGTAGCCGTGCGGATGCCAACATCCCCTTTCCAATACTGCCGCGCTGCTCTGGAAAATTTAGGGTTGGGGCTGCTCAGGGGATGCCAGAAAGCACTGACGACAAATCGATTCAGGGCCGCTTTGCCAACTTGTCCCAGGGTTTCCGTGTCATACAGGGTGCTTGCACCTAAAACCCAATCTTGACCGCGATTTTCTTCAATCAGGCTGAGGGCATTGGGAAAGGTGTAGCGATAGGTATGACCGTCGGGAAAGACTGCCAGCGCGGTTGCTCCCTGCTGGTGGGCGCGAGCGATCGCGGACTTCGCATCAAAGTCAGCCAACGACAGGTTCGGATCGGCGACAATCTGTCCTCCTGCAACGGCAAGCTGTTGGGCAAATTGCTGCTGCATTGAGAGACTGAACTCACTGTCGGGGTTGTAAAAAACAGCCACTTTCAAGGGAGAGGGCGGCGACTGTTTGATCAGGTGGTCGATCAGCATTTTGGCGGCCAGGCGGGTTGTCCAGGTGGTGCGAAAAAAGACATGATCCGGCCGCTGGCTCTGCGCCGATAGACTGTCTGCAACACTGGTGGGGGATACCAGCACGAGCTGATGATCTTGATAGGTCGGCAGCACGGCGACTGTGACCTCACTGGCATAGTGACCCACCACGCTTAAAACGCCCGATCGCTGCACCAACGCATTGGCAATGTGTTGTGCTTGAGTCGGGTCGTTGCCATCATCCGCAAGCACAACCCGCAAGTTGACGCCTTGTTGAATCGCTTGATCCTGGGCCTGGGCCACTCCCCAGAGTATTTGTTGTCCAACCGAGGAGCGGCTGGGCGTACTGATCGGAACGATCGCGGCAATGGTGTAGACCGGAGATTGGGCCGTCTGCAGCGTGCTAACCCTGGCATTATTCAGGTAAATCAGGGTTTCTGGATCACGCTCCTTAGTCCAGGCTTGAGTGAACCAGAGTTTTGCTTTGGGGTAATTTCCTGTGGTAAATGCTTCAACCCCCCGTTGTTTGTCGGACAACGCCGGACTGAAATCTGGCAGCAAGATCTCTTCCCCACAGCTCAAATGGTCGCCGATGTGGGAATCACACACCGGAAGATGGGTTCTGATGTGGTGGGTGTAAGCAATCAGAGCCGCCGCGATCGCTGACACCGTGACTGTCCCGGCTACTCGCCGCCAGGGAAATTTGCGCTGAATCCGCTGCAAAATAACTTGGGCTGTTTTCGGACGGTCTTTGGGAGACACCGCCATCAGGTCGTCAATCAGCTTTGCCAGTCCAGGAGAAATTGGTTGCCGGGTTTTCTGGTGCCAGTGCTGCAGGTTCAGCTTGTTGGGATGTTGGCCCGTGAGTAGGTGGACAACGGTTCGTCCCAGCGCAAAGAAGTCAGATTGGGGCACGGCTCGCCCTCCAATTGTTCGGGAGCAGTATAGCCGCCGGAGTAAACAATCGTCACCCTGCTATTGCCAATCACGGTTTCAGTCAACTGCCGTGCAGTACCAAAGTCGATTAGCACCAGTTGCCCACTGGTTTGCAACATGATGTTGGACGGCTTGATGTCGCGATGAAACAGATTTTTTTGGTGAATAAACAGCAGAATTTTGGTGATTTGAGTTAACCAATTGATCGCCTGAGCTTCAGTAATCGCTCCATGCTGCTCCAGCCACTGTTCCAGAGTTTGCCCCTGAATTTTCTGCATCACCAGACAGCGCAATGGCGGCTTGTCGTTTAAGCAAATGGAAAAGGCGTCTTCTCCTCTGGGAATCCCTTCATGGTTCAGGTTCGTCAGAATCTGATGTTCTTGTCGGAACAGTTTGAGAATCTGGGTGTCATCGTTGGTGACCACTTTTAGAACTTTGGGTGTGTCCTGATTCTGAAGATCCTGGACTTCAAAAACTTCGATGTAATGTCCGTTGCACTCGCGTAAGGGGGTGATCAAGCGGTAGCGATCGCGAATCAGCAATGAAGTTCCACAGCTCTGGCAGCAGACGCCATCCTCTGAATTGTGGCGATGTTGACAGCGGGGGTTGATGCAGTAAGTCACTGGAAGTTGGTGAAAGATTACTAGATCCCCGACTTCTTGAAGAAGTCGGGGATCTGAGGACTTAAGCGTTGGTTCGAGACCTTCTACTAAAGTATTTCATCACAACGGGCTGGAGGGTGAATGAGACTTCGCCATCGTCGCAGCATTTCTCTTTTTCGATCAGCGATCGCCGATCTAACGAGGACAGAGCCGCCACTAATTCTGAGTAGGATGCCTGCGGTAGGTGCGGTCGGAGCGTGTCAATACTCATCGGATTGCCGTCTTGAGCCAGACAGCCGAGGAGTTGCCGCTCTAACTCCGACAGAAACCTGGCCCGCTCTGCGATCGCCTGGTTCACCGGGTCAATGCCAATGATGGTGGTTTTCAAAGCGTCACTGACTTTGCTGTTAAAGAATTCTTGAATCGTCGTAGACACAACATTCAGTGCTAGCGGATTGCCGCGATAGAGGCGAATTAGTTGCTCCCACTCCGTCGGTTCCTCGACTAACCCTTTCGTTCGCAAGATTTCGTGCGCAGATATACCCAATCCAGCCAGTTTCCATGACTTCACGAGCGGCGTGCAGCCTTCCAGCACCGTCACCTCTTCCGGTTTTTCCCGACTGGTGATCACCAGGCAACTTTGATGCCGTCCTTCACCAATCCGCTGCAGCAATTCGCCGTAGAGTTCGTATCCAGGTCGGTAGCATCCAGCGCGATCGCCCCCCAGCACCACTTCCCAACCATCCAGGATCAGCAAAACGCGGGACTGGCGTAGAGCTTTGAGGAATCCAGAAACATCGAGACTGGGCAGGTTGATCGAATCAGGAGACAGACAGTGGATCAGCTCGGACAAGAGTTCAGTTGGAGCGGGGGCGTGGTGTAGCGATCGACCAAATAATGAAGTCAAAAGGGGGCTAGGGGCTGGGGGGCTAGGGGGTTAGAGAGGGTTCTTTTTCCCTGGTCTCTACGAGTTGTTCTACCAGCTTCACCGCCAGAGCTGTTTTGCCAATCCCGCCCATGCCGATCAGCGCAATCAGACGGTAGGGGTGATGGGGACTTTTCCTGGACGAACTGCCCACCAGCCACCGCTGCAACTCAGTCAGCTCTTCAGTCCGTCCATAGAAAACAGGGACATCCGGTGCACATCCCAATCCAGAAACAGGGTTGCTTCCTCGCTTCTTTGCGCAAGCATCTGCTCTGTTTCACTCGCGGCAGGCTTATATCCACGCTCGGCAACCTCTTCCCATGACAGCCTTAAAGCCTGACAGAACGCTTGAAACACTTCTGTCCGAATCGGTTTCCCTGCCAAGAATCGCTTCCAGGTGCCCAGGGAAACTCCAGCGGCAACCGTTTTTTCAATCTCCCAATTGCGCGTTGGATCCAGCGATCGACTGGACTCCCAGAGCCAGTGGGGAGACTCGACTTTCCAACCCCGCTCATTCCGGGCCTGTTTAATTTTGACAAGTCCCTGCTCGGACGCTTTCAGAGCAGCCACGGCTACACATTCACCTCATGTTTCTCAATTGGGCGTTTCAATTCCCCTTTCTAGGGTAGCTCTCCAACTGAACCGAAACTGATCCCTTAGTGATCCAAAACTGATCTCCAGTGATCCGGAGTTGATGCGTCACGACTGTATAGGCATGTGATGCTAACTGTCATGGGTTGCACCAGAAGCAGCAAATGCTATTGAGCTTGTTTTAATTCGTGCCTTTGGAAGGAATTCTCTATGCCCCACTCAGTTCACATCACCTCCCGAAAAACTGCCACCACTGAAACTGACTCAAGGGCTACTACCACTGACTTGGAAGACCAACTGCGCCAGCTCGTCAGCGCAGCCTGCAAGCATCCAGCCAAGAGCCATGCACGTCAGAAAGCCCTGACCCAAATTATTCGCCTCGTCTCAACCAGGTTGTGGAAGGAAAATACTCCCTACTATCAAGATGCACTGCAACAAACCTGGATCTATTTCTGCCACAACATCTGTGAAAGTGGGACTGGACAGCAATACGACCCCGATCGCGGCAGTATCATTGCCTGGCTCAACTTTTATCTTCGGAAACGACTGCAAGACTTCCGCTGCCGACCGTTCGAGATTTCCCTATCCCAGGATTCGGAGTCAGGAAAAGGATTCGATCCGCCTGATACCCGTGGCGATATTCCACCCATCCTGGACGAGGTGAGAGCATGGGCAGAAGCGGATGCGACTGGGGAACTGCGTAAAGTTCAGATCAAAAACCGTCCGGAGGTCAATTGCCGGGTCTTGATTTTGCGACGGCTGCCACCGGAAACCAGTTGGAAAGTACTATCGGAAGAGTTTGAGGTGACTGTTTCGACTTTGAGCAGTTTCTATCGGCGTCAGTGTTTGCCTCACTTGCGTAAATTTGGTCAATCTGAAGGATACTTGTAGCTCGTGGCTTTAGTCAAAGTTGAAATTGAGCGCAATGAACCACAAAGACACCAAGAGATTTTGTGTTTTGTGCCTTAGTGGTTCTAAACTCAATACTTCTCAGTTAAGAATTTGGAGACTCTGCATCGATCCCCCCTAGCCCCCCTTATTAAGGGGGGAACTCTTACCCAACCTTGATTTGAAAGCCCCCCTTATTAAGGGGGTTGGGGGGATCTCTAGACTGACAACACTAAACCGAGAAGTATTGGTTCTAAACCTTGAGCGCGACAATCTTCTGCACGGCTTCGACAATTTGGGCGGGCTGGACGATGGTCAGGCTTTCCAGGGTGCCGTTGTAAGGGGTGGGGATGTCTTGGGACGAGAGACGAATGACAGGGGCATCGAGTTCGTCAAAGAGGCGATCGCTAATAGATGCGACAATTTCCGCGCCAATTCCACCGGTTCGCATACACTCTTCCACCACAATCACTCGATGGGTTTTGCGAATCGAAGCCCCGATCGTTTCAAAATCGAGCGGCTTGAGAGAGAGCAGATCAATCACTTCGGGGTCATAGCCCTCTTTTTCCAGAGTTTTGAGGGCCTGGATGACGTGGTGGCGCATCCGAGAGTAGGTCAAGATGGTGACATCACTGCCTTCACGAACCACTTCGGCCTTGTCCAGTGGCAAGTAATACTCGTCGTCGGGCAGGTTTTCCTTCAGGTTGTAGAGCAACACATGCTCGAAAAACAGCACCGGATTGTCATCCCGAATCGCAGATTTTAGCAATCCCTTGGCATTGTAGGGCGTTGAGCAGGCGACAATTTTTAGACCGGGAACGGCCTGGAAGTAGGCTTCCAATCGCTGCGAGTGTTCAGCACCCAACTGTCGCCCTACCCCACCCGGACCGCGAATCACCATCGGAATCTTAAAGTTGCCACCGGAGGTATAGCGCAACATTCCAGCATTGTTGGCAATTTGATTAAACGCCAACAGCAGGAAGCCCATGTTCATGCCTTCGATAATCGGGCGCAGTCCGGTCATCGCGGCTCCAACTGCCATGCCGGTAAAGCTGTTCTCGGCGATCGGGGTATCGAGCAGGCGCAGTTCACCGTACTTCTGGTACAAATCTTTAGTGACCTTGTAGGAACCGCCATAGTGCCCGACGTCCTCCCCCATCACAAGCACAGTGGGATCTTTTGCCATTTCTTCGTCAATTGCTGCGCGCAGGGCGTTGAAGAGAAGGGTTTCTGCCATTAGTTCCTCAAGTGCTGAAAGTCAAACTCAATTTTAGAGCCAGTCAGATGCGATCGCCATGAGCGTACACAAAATTGCCGTAGTGTACAGCGCTCTCTGTTACAATAACTGCGTCGTTCAGCCGGATAGCATCTTTGAGTCAGTCCATTAATATTCCGAGAGTCGATGATTTTCTTCAGGAGTTAGCTACCATCCAGCAGACAGGCTCGAAGCGAATTGCCTTGCTGGGATCTCGTCATGTCCCAATTACCCACCAAAAACTGATCGAGGTCATGAGCTATGCCCTTGTTCTGGAGGGTAACCGGCTGATTACGTCGGGTGCAACGGGAACCAACTTAGCCGCCATTCGAGGTGCGATGCGGGCAGATCCGTCCCTGCTAACTGTTATTCTGCCACAAGGATTAGAGCGACAGCCGCGTGAATCTCGTGATCAGCTAGAGCAGGTGATGCACCTGGTTGAAAATCCCGACAATGACAATCTATCCCTGGCAGAAGCCAGCGCCCTGTGCAACCAGGAAATCATTTCCCGCTGCCAACAACTGATTTGCTTCGCCTTCCACGACAGTGCGACGCTGCTGAAAACCTGTCAAGATGCCGAAGACCAGCGCAAGATTGTGACGTTGTTCTATTTTGATTAGGAACTTGATCGATCGCTTAACGATTACAAACGCTCATTTATTGGGATATGCAGGGCTACAGCAAATTTCGGTGCAACAGGATCGCATCACGTCCATTCATGCCCAAGCTGGTGTGGCTCTTCCTGCCTCCGAAACGACCCAAACGCTAGACCTTGCAGGAGACTGGCTTTCTCTCGGAGGCATCGATTTGCAAATCAACGGCGCACTCGGTTTAGCATTTCCTGAATTAAACCCAAGCAACAGCGACAAGCTAAATGCGATCGCTGAATTTCTCTGGCAACAGGGCGTCGATGCCTTTCTACCAACCCTCGTAACCACTTCAGTGGAGAACATCCAGCGATCGCTCTCCACTATTTCAAAATTCAAAATTCAAAATTCAAAATTCAAAATTCAGAACGCTGCTCAGATCTTGGGAGTGCATTTAGAGGGGCCCTTCCTCAATCCCGAAAAACGGGGTGCCCATCCGCAGGGCTATTTGTTGCCGCTGACGATTGAGAATGTGAAACGAGTGTTGGGTGATTATGCCAGCCTGGTGAACATCATCACCCTGGCTCCCGAATTGGATGAAATGGGCGATGTGATCCCGTACTTGCGATCGCTGGGCATCACCGTCAGTCTGGGACACTCACTGGCAACGGCAACTCAGGCGCGGCAGGCATTTAGCCAGGGAGCAACGATGGTTACCCATGCTTTCAATGCGATGCCGCCGCTCCACCATCGAGAACCCGGATTATTAGGAGCTGCGATCGCCCATCCCAATGTCCACTGTGGATTAATTGCCGATGGTCAGCACATTGTCCCAATCATGGCAGACATTCTGCTGCGGGCTGCTCGGTACGACCAGGGCGTCTTTCTAGTCAGCGATGCCCTGGCTCCGTTGGGGTTGCCCGATGGAATCTATCCTTGGGACACGCGTCAAATTGAAGTTATCCACGGAACCGCACGACTGCCGGATGGCACTCTAGCAGGAACCACCCTACCGCTAGTGGTGGGCGTCCAAAACCTGGTGAAATGGGGAATTTGTGACGTAGAGCAGGCGATCGCCCTGGCCACCACCGCTCCTCGCACTGCGATCGGTCTTGCCAGCGACTACATCGGGCAACCCGCCCACCTGCTCCGCTGGCACCTGTCGGCGTCTGGAGAGTTAAGTTGGGAACGAATGGCGAATGGCAATCCGTAGCGCTTCAATTCGTAATTCGTAATTCAAAATTCGGTAGGATTAGCCTATTGCAAACACGAGACAGAAAATAGGCTTTATGACCGCAGCAGATGATAAGACGATTGTGCGAGAGTATTTCAATGCAACTGGGTTCGATCGCTGGCGCAGAATTTACGGCGATGGTGAAGTGAATAAAGTTCAGCTCGACATTCGCACAGGGCACCAGCAAACGGTTGATACGGTTCTGGATTGGCTGAGAGCTGATCATAATCTGGCTGGATTGACGATCTGTGATGCGGGCTGCGGCGTTGGTAGCCTTAGCATTCCGTTGGCGCAAGCAGGGGCGATCGTCTTTGCCAGCGACATTTCCGAGAAGATGGTTGGGGAAGCCAAAACGAGAGCGGAAGCGGTTCTTACTCAATCTCAAAGGCCCACGTTTGCAGTTCAGGATTTAGAGGCGCTCACAGGGCGCTATCACACCGTAATTTGTCTGGACGTGCTGATTCACTATCCCCAGGACAAAGCCGCTGAGATGATTCAGCATCTTAGCTCTCTCGCAGAGTCTCGCCTGATTCTCAGCTTTGCTCCCAAAACCGTCTTCTACAGTGTGTTGAAGAAGATCGGCGACTTCTTCCCCGGTTCCAGCAAGGCCACCCGCGCCTATCTGCACAGTGAAGCCGAGGTGGTCAAAATCCTGGAGAGCTTGGGCTGGACAGTTCAGCGTAACGGAATGACCAAAACCCGCTTCTACTTCTCCCGAATTCTGGAAGCTACCCGCTCTTAGGTGATTTCTACAAGGAAAAATACCTGGTGATTTTTAAGGTGGGCAATGCTGGTGTCTCTCTTTTGCAGAGAGTATTATCGAGCTAGCCCTTTACCCTCAGTAACCCATGCCGGATGACTACATCGTGATTGTGACGGATGAAACCGATGAACTCCCCGTACCGATTGAAGGGCAACGGGGGTGAGGCGAGGAAGTCCGTAAACGCATCTCTAGTTTGAAAGAAATCCGATCATGCCCCTGGATGGCGATCCAGAGGATATTGAAAACACCGGCATTTCCACCCATACGATCGCCAATTACCTGCGCCGTTGTGGAGCCGATAACGCGGTGATGATTCTGGATGCCTGTCGCAATGGCGGCCAGAAAAGCGGCGAAGGTATCGGCAGACAAACCGAAGCCGAAGCCCGCCAAACCGGAGTGATCAGTCTCTTTTCCTGCAGTCCCGATCAGTATTCCTATGAACTGGACGCGATCGCCCAGGGAGCCTTTACCCACGCCCTGCTGGAAGGGTTAGGCATTCGTGGCAGATGTGCCACCGTAGAGCGACTCAACCAGTATCTCCAACACCGAGTTCCCGAACTGGTCAGCCACCATTTAGGTCGAGTCCGGCAAACCCCCTACACGATCGCCGAACCCCTGAATCGATCGCACCTGATCCTGATGCCCCAACACGCCAACCTAGCTGATATTGCAACCTTGAAGAATGAGCGCGCGATCGCCCCTCTCGCCTTTTCAAAACCTCGGAGGTCTAAACAGTGTAATCGTGTGTTGTCTGCCAATGTCCCTTAGAATCTAGCAGTGTTACAGTCAATTTAGTCCTGATCGATGCATACACCATGCCCAAACAACTCACGATCGCCCAGGCTCAACAACAGCTTCCTAACCTTCCTGGCGAACTGACTGACGAACCCATCATCATCACTCAAGATGGCGTTCCTGTCATCGCTGCCCTCAGCTACGCCCACCTGACCGAACTGCTCGAAACCCTCGACATTCTCACCGATACCGAATTTGTCACCAAACTACGCCAAAGCATTGTTCAATCTGAGCAAGGTGACACCATTTCCTGGGAGAACGCGAAAGTACAACTTGGGCTATGAGTATTTCGCAGTGTTCGGGCAGTTGGGCAACGCTATCGGATCGTCTACAAGGTTGAGCAAGAGCAAGTTCTTGTTCTAGTGGTTGGAATGGGTAGACACAAAGATGGAAACAAAAAAGACATTTACACACTACTAGAAAAGCTGCTTGAGTAGTGCGATCGCTCCTCTTTAGGTTGGATTGGGTGATGCGAAACCCGATCGCATTCCTACTTGAAGCAGAGTTAGAATAAGCGACAATTGAGAACGGTCGTGTAGAGAGTCGCCATGTTGCCTGTAGAAGGGACGTTTCAAGATGGAGTTGTCCAATTGAATCAGCCTATTGCTGGGCGGGATGGGCAAAAGGTGATCATTGTGTTTTTGCAAGCAGAAAATGAATCAGCGATCGCCGATTCAGCATGGAGCAACTTTGCCCTACTACTCAAGGAATGCCAGGTACATACGGGTATTGGTGACTTAGCCCACCAACACGATCATTATCTCCACGGAACATGACCGAAATTATCTTTTTAGTCGAAGAAGACCCTGAAGGTGGGTACGTTGCCAGAGCGATCGGCGAGTCTATATTTACTCAAGGCGAGACCCTCGCAGAACTACGCGAAATGGTGCGAGATGCAGTGCAATGCCACTTCGAGGATGAGCAGCGTCCTAAACTGATCCGGCTACATATTGTTCGAGATGAAGTAATTGCCTCATGAAGCTACCGCGAGATTTGACTGGGCAAGAGTTGGCAAAATCTCTGGAAACTCTTGGATATATGATTGCTCGTCAAACAGGTAGCCATATTCGATTAACCACACAAGAAAATGGAGAACATCACGTTACTGTTCCTAATCACAGCCCTATCAAGGTCGGAACATTAAATGCAATTTTGAAAGATATCGCTGATCACTTTGAGATAGATCGTGATGAGTTGCTCAGGAGACTTTTTTGAGAAGCGCATTAAAGGGGCGATCGCGCTCCCATGATTGCAGCGAAAGTTTAGGATCAAGCAGGTGACCAATTGTTTAAGCAAGGTGGGAGTAACAGCCGTGAACCTGCAAGTCGAATTCATTTGTTTGGGGGACACTCTCAACCCTTGCGTGAGTTAGTTGAGAAGACGTTAACCAAGCTTGGGGGGACTGTGACGTGGGCAGAAGAGGCAGGGACATAACACTGTGATTAAATCCCTGATCCTGAGCGCGATCACTGGTACGCAACCTGCGCTGATCGACCGAATCTGTAAATACAAAAAATTCACACTTCCTTTATCAAATAGGCGTACAGATTTGCTGAGTTATTCCGGAGAGGGGCGCTGGAAGTCGAAGAATTTAGCATATTTCAATGGTGTATTTTAATCGCTTAGCCTTTGACACCCAACCCAACCGTCATACCCCGATAGTTCGGAGTGTTCTAATGTCAAATCTGGTATCCCATATCACTGTCAACTATCCAGAACTTAACAAACCTCTGGATGGGCGCTATCAAGTTGTTGAAATTCTAACTGCTAGATTGTGGGGCCGAACTTATTTGGCTCAAGACCTGCGCCGCCCCAGCCAGTCGGAATGTATTATCCATCATATGAAAGCGATTCCGGCCATTCCAAACTACACCGATGTGGCGCGGTGCTTGTTTGCCAGGGAAGCGGCCATGCTAGAAGAGTTTGGCACTCATGCACAAATTCCCGAATTGTTGGCGTGCTTTGAAGACAACTATGGGTTTTATGTGGTGCAAGAGTTCATTGTCGGGCATCCCCTTGATGCCGAACTTCAGCCCGGAATGCGCTGGAGTCCGGAGCAGGTGATTGGATTGCTCCAGGAAGCATTGGAGCCTCTGGCATTCATTCACCGCTATGGGTGTGTGCATGGCAACCTGAAACCTGACAATCTCCTGCGGCGCATGTCAGACAGTCGGCTCGTTCTGATTAATGTTGGTAGCATGCGGCAGATTCAGTTGTCTTTTCTGGTGGCCGATGGACAACCAATTCCACCCAACGAGGGTGCCCAACAGGGTTACCAGCCGATTGAACAGGTTCAAGGATTTCTCTGTCCGGCTAGTGATGTTTATGCCCTTGGAATGATTGCTGTTCAGGCATTGACGGGAATCCATCCAACGCAATTTCAGGTGGATTTGGACGCGGGAGAGATTTTGTGGCAGAGTCACTGTCCATCCTCAACCTTTGGGCTACAGCAAGAGCTGATTGACCTGGTGAACGGCATGGTGGAGTGGGATCTGACGCAGCGATTTGCGACGGCAGGTGAAGTGTTAGATGCTCTGCAGGATTTGCTGTCAGCGATCGCGCCAATCGATGGGATGCCTACACCGTCTATTCCAACTGCGATCGCGAATCCCCCCACGTTCATTGCGACCAACTCCAAGGTCGTTGAATCCTTCAAAGACCCGCTTGCAACGGCTGCCAATGGTGCAACCGGGGTTGAATCACCGGATGTTGAGGCGTTTGATGCGATCGCCCCTGAGCCATCTCTCGCAACTAACGGTTCAGCCGCTGTTGAACCACCCGCGTTTAGTGAGCCGATCACCACGCCCCCTACTCCCGCCTTACAGAATGGTTCAGCTTCTGTCAAACCTCGCCCGACGCCAATGAAGCCAATATCTGACGCCAAATCTCGATTTCAGTTAAACCGATTATTGATCGGTGCGATCTCAAAACCCTCGGTTCGGATTGGTGTCGGCGGCACAGTGCTATCCATTGTGTTTGCCTTAATGGGTTGGAATCTACTTACGTCTCTGAACTGGGTAGAGGCGAGTAATCAAATTTGGGAAAAAGTCAATCAGAAACTTCAGAAGAAACAGCAAGCGCAGGCAAACGGACAGGCCAGTTCTAGGGCAGCGGGCAGCGTTGCCCCCCGGACTGCCAGGATGGTGATTACGAAATTGACCACGGAGTGGAGCACGGCAGCAACCGTGGTTCAGCAAGCCGAGCAAGCGCTTAACCAGGGTAAATGGGCAGAGGTACGACAACTGACCCAGGATCTGCCCAAAATTCCGTATTGGGAGCGACGCGGTGCGGCGGTTTCGCAACAAGCCAATGGCAAAGCTGAAACTGAGGCAAACCAACTCCTGCAGACTGCCTATGATCACGCACGATCGCGGCATTTTACAGAGGCGATCGCGGTCTTGAAGCGAGTTCCGGCAGATGTTCCAGCCGCAGCGATCGCTCAAGCAAAAATCCAGGAATACACCCAAGAGCAAGCAATCAAAGCACAGTCCGATCTGCAAAAGGCATACGACCGGGCTATTGTTCGGGAGTTCACCGCCGCACTGGACTATCTTCGGAAAATCCCAACCGGTACTCCCGCCTATGCCATTGCCCAACAGAAAGTGCTTGAGTACACCCAGAAGCAGAAAATCCGGGCACAAGTCCTGTTGAGAGCCGCAAATGAAAAGGCTGCGAATCAGGATTTTTTGGCAGCGCTCACCTCACTTGAAAAAGTTTCTCAGGGCAGCCACCTTGATCCCAAAGTAGAGGTAAAAATCGCTGAATACACCGATCGCCTCAACCAGCAAGCGAACCAGTGGCTCCAAAAAGCGAATCAGCAAGCCAATTTGGGAGACATGTCCGGCGCACTGGCTTCCCTGGAAAAAGTTGCGATCGGCACCCCTGCCTATGCTCAAGCACGGGACAAGATCGCAGAATACAGCAACAGTCCAGATCGTCAACTAAACAACGAAACGATCGCCATGCAGGATACTAATGCTCTGCAAGACCTGAATCCAGGAAATTACCTGCGTGAAGTCATGCCATTTACGGCGGGTCGAACCCAAAACGTTAAATGAAGTTTTTTCGCAGCGAACACCGTTTCATCCGGAATCTTTCGGAAACAACCGATAAATGGAAAGTGATTTGCTCTAATAGCCGATGTTGCCATGAAGTCGCCATGAAACCACTGTCTCTTAAAACCATCATTCCAGCGACGGCGATCGCTGTGGGAGCGACAGCGATCGCCAGCCAACCCAGCCATGCCTATGGTCACGATTATTCCAACTTCAGGGACTGCTCTTATCGTCACACTCGCATTCAGATTCCTTCCCTAGAACGAGCTTATCGTCGCAGTGCTCCCAGCTATCACTATGTCTATTACTACATCGCTCGTCCAAAGTACCTGATTTAGAGGGGCTAGGGCTGGTTGACTGACAAATCTTTTTTGTAGGTTGGGCTGAACCCGTGAAACTCAACGCTAGCCTTGGCTTGTTGGGTTACGCTATCGCTAACTCAACCTACGCAAGAATCGGAGTTTCGAGAGTTTTGTCAGTCACTCAGGGGGCTATGGGTTAGGGATTGAGAGCTAAGGGTTTTTGAGAAGCCCTTCTATAAATTGTGCAGTAGCCGGATAGCCCTCGTAAACGCTCTAAATCAAGCGGCAGAGGGGCATTTTTGCTGCGTAAAAATCGATTGTTGCAACTCAGTCATTCCTTCCAACTGCCCAGTCCCTAGCCCTAACCCCTAACCCCTAGCCCCTCCTACGGCCCTCAAAACCGCTAAACGTTCCCACCCAACCCCTCAAGCATCACCCTATCCTTGTCCACACCTGTAGTGCCTTGGCGTGAGGCATGCCACCAAAAGCAGAACTGAAACCCCATCTATCGATTGACGAGCTAAAGACTCGATATCGACAAACAAAAGACACCTCCGAAGCCCGTCGGTGGCAGTTACTTCATTTAGTTGCCCAAGATTGGACAATTAAGCAAGCGGCCCAAGCCGTGGATTTGAATTATGACTATGCCAAGGAGATTGTCCGGCGCTATAACCACGAGGGCCCCGATGCCGTCAAAAACCGCAGCCTGAAGCGGAAAGTTTCGCCGCGATCGCTCCTGACCGTAGAACAGCAGCAAGAACTGAAGCAGATTTTGCAGGAGCCAGCCCCGGATGGCGGCGACTGGTCGGGACCCAAAGTGGCGCGTTGGATTGCCGAAAAGACCGGGCGATCGCACGTCTGGCCCCAGCGGGGGTGGGACTATCTGAAACGCCTGAGCAACGGATCTCAGTACCACTCCGAATAGATGCGTAAGCTGTGGCGCATCTGATCACCCTCCACCTTCGTAGAGACGCGTTCGCGCAGCGTGTCCGCAGGACTCTTAATCGCGTCTCTACTCTTTACCCTTCCTTGCCTGCAACCACTCCTGATATTTCTTTGTCTCTGCGATCACGGGGTTAATTCCAAACCAGCTCCCTTCCGCGTCCTGGTATTCAAAAACAAACATACTGCGCAGCAGCGTTTGGTACTCAATGTCTCCCTTGACATTTTGTTGTTCTACAACTTGAAAGACTAATTTCCACTCTTGATCGTCGATCGCCCGTGCTAGTGCATCTCGCTGTCTCTGAATCACCTGCTCGGTGGATTTCTGTAGGAACGGCGGATCTCCCTGCTGAATACAGGCAGACATTAGCCCCAACAGATTTCGCAAATGCCCACCGCTGATTAGACAAAGGCGATCGAGCGCATCTCGGCTCTCAAACACGTCCAGGATGCGATCGAGGCGCTTGGCAGGCTCCATTTCCGGAAATGCCCGTGCCAAAATCAGGTGTCGCAGGAGGTGGATGCCGGGGCCGTAATGATTCCCGTTGCGTTGCTGGACAGGCACCATCGGCAAAACTTTGGGGGCAATCCCCCCTCCAAATCGCTGCTTCAGGGTCTCACTCTCATTTGAGAATACTAATGCCAACGGAATGGTATAAACCACATGGCAATTCAGCTTCGAGAGCTGATCCCCGCGATCGATAAACAGGTATTCCGGCAGCGTCCGACCCGTCTGCAGTTGACGAGGGTCTACCCGATCCAGGTTATCAATGATCACCACCAATCCCTGTTTACCCTGGCGCTTCAGTTCTGCGGTTGCCTGCCCCAGTAACTCCTCATTGATAGACTTCAAAATATTGTTGGTACGCGGCTCCATAAACTGCCGTAACTGATTGCGGAGTTTTGGGCTAGCCTTGGTTCTGGCCGTAATCTTGCTAATCCCAACCGAAAACTCAAACTCTGAGATTTCCATCGGGGTTTGCAGCGTATCTCCAATTTCAGCAAATAGATTGATCAGATAGCTGGGCTTAACGCGGATTTGGTCTGCTTCGAGCTTCTCGCTAACTTGATGGGCGATCGCCAGCAAAATATCGGTCACATCGACATCAGACAGCTCCAGATCCTCGCTGGACTCAAAGTAGACCACATAAAATCCCACATCTTCCAGTTCCGCCTTGAGTCTCAGCAACTCAGTAGACTTGCCGCAGCCAACATGCCCAGTAAACAACTGACAGGTCGGTTCGCTGGCAAGGGCGCGGTAATAGATAGTTCGCTTCAACTCCCGAATATGATTACTCCCTCGCACTGAGGAAAAGTCAATGTAATACTGACGATCCTCTGGATCGCCATAGGACAACGTTCGACTGGGGTTGCAAGCTTGAAAAAATTTGACAATATCCAGAGACATGGGGCAACGGGTAAGGGGGGTAGGGGATAAAGAGTAGAGACGCGATTAAGAGTCCTGCGGACACGCTGCGCGAACGCGTCTGTACAAAAAGTGAGAAGTATACAGACTGACCTACTGCTACTTAATGACTACAGTTCTACAACGAATTTTTGGGAATCGGCAGACCAGAAAGAGCTGTAAAACAAGACGCAAAACACGAACCAGCAGTTTCATCTCCCCTCACCTCCCCACCTCCCCACTCTCCACCTCTTCACCTCCCTACCTCTATGATGTACCCCGAAAATAACGGGGTTTCAGCACTTCTGGATTTTCTCTCAATAAGGTGAAACGCTCCCTTGCTGGTGTGACCGAATGCTTAGAGATTCTGGTTTTTCCCGATGGTCAATGGAGGTTCAACGATGATGAAGCCTGACTTTAGCCGCAAGACTCGGCAAGAACTGAGAGCCTATGTTCTGGCTCACCGGGAGGATGATGCGGCGATCGAGGCGCTGATCAACCGGGGAGATCCCAACGGTCCAAAATTTCGCTTTCCCCAAACGGATGAGGATTTAGAGCAAATGGAAAAGATACTGCGAAGAAAATTAGGTCGTGGCGGTGAAGCTGTCTAATTGCTTTAAGACGGTTCCTCATCCGGTAGCTCGATCGCCCTCACCAAACGTTCCAGAATATCCGTCAATTTATCCAATCGCTTCAACGATTCCTCCTGAACTTCCGCTAGCGTTTGCACCGCATCGCTGAGGGCAAAAATCTGGTAGCCCTGCTGTTGAACCTGGTGTGCTAAGGCATCCACCCGATCCGATAGGCGATCGACCGTCTCAGTTGACGCCAATACGGCCTCGCCAATTTGTTGAACAACCGCCTCTAGCTGATTCTGTTGAACGTCCACCTCAAAGAATCCCACTGCTAAAAACAATCAATGTATCAGCTTTTGGCATTGAGTGAGGCAGACAAGGCCGTCTATTTGACCTGAATCTTGGCCAGCATCGTGTTTTTGTAGTAGTACAAAACGATGCGCCGATAGTCATACCCCTGTCGAGCCAGGTTATAGGCCCCCCACTGGCTCATTCCTAGCCCATGACCGTAGCCGTTCCCCTTGATTTGAAAGGCGATTGGAACCGACTCAGCCTTGCCCTTATTCGACGCATCGTATTCTGGAATCACCGTGAACTTGGTGCTTTTCAATTCCAGTGCAGACCGGAGTGTGTCACCGCTGATGCTGCGAGTTCCAGTATCGCCCACCACGCGCATCGTGATCACGCGACCATTGGGCGTCCTGCGCTCATCCTCCAACTTATTGATATTCCCGACCCCAGAGATCCGGGCACTCAATTCACTCCGGGTGAACGTTTTAACCCACTCATACTCGGGTGTGCCCTGGTCAAAGTCAGGGACACCTTTGAGGTAAGGCAGCGGCTGCGTCCAGACGTGCTCAACATTTTCGGTGTGCCCTCCCGACGAGGAGTGAAACACGGCCTCGATAATTTGCCCTTTGTGGATCAGCACCTGACTGGCGGTCGCGTTCACGGCAGCTTGAGTCGATGCTGTTTCGTCGGTAATGCCCTTGTAGACCTGCCACCCAGCCGTATCGCCAACGTCATAGACTTCGTTTGCCGATTTTTCACGTTGATACAGGGCATAGGAACGAGCAACAACGGCTTGAGCCTTTAATGCCTCCAGGGGCCAGGTCGGGAACATTTCGCCGCCCAGCACACTGTAAAGATACTGCTCAAGATTTACATAATTGACAGCAGTCAGTCCTTTTGCGGTGGGAACCACCAGTGTTCTGCCTCGATACCAGCGATCGCCAATGAATACAAAGCCACCCCCCGTTGGCTCAACCCAAATCTGTCCAGACTGCCAGCGATCGAGTTTGACTTTGCCACTATTGGGTTGAGCAACAAAGGCGTTCATTGAGGCGATTTCTCCCAAATCACGCCCCGTTCCATCTCGCACAATGGCTTTGGTCGAACTGCCAACCGTGACCTGGCTAACCCCATCTGCGATCGCTACCCGCATTTCTAGACTCGCTTTCGCTGGAGTTGCTGCCGCCAGACACAGCAAAACTGTCAACCACCAACCCCGTTTACCCACCTGAACAAACCACTTTGCTTGAGACAGCAAACGGGTAGAGAAACGTTCTAGCCTCATCTCTTCTTTCTCCTCACAACGATTCGATGCAGACACAAGCGTTTCGATCGCATTACCAACGTCGCTTAATATAAGTCAATTTCTTGAAACTCAAATGAGTATTTTAGTCGTTCTCCCGATCTGAGCAACCCCAGCCTACACAAGCACATTCGCTACATCTGCGGTCATGCGCACAAAATTCCTAATTTCAAACCTTGTATCTGGGGTTACAGAAAATCTATGAAATTTCTTAAACTCCATCATCTTTTGCACCCATTCTCATGATGTCAAGCCTATCTCTCTTTGTTCCCGCCCTGGACTCTTTTCCCTTTTAGTGAATGACCAATGACCAATGACCAATCGTGTTTCTTCGCTTCACAATGTTAATTTCGGTAGGGCAGATTGGGAAAACTCAAATTTATGAAGTTGGGTTAAGGCATTATTCAATGCATCAGGGTGAGTGGTGGACTTCACAAAGGTTGATTGCGATCGATGTTGCGATCACAATCAACCTTCGTTCTCCCCTCTATTTCGTCCCAAATCTTGCGTGAGTGCGAACCATTAATGACAGAGAATCTGAATCGGCGGCAATTTCTGGTTTACAGCTCAGCAGCCTTTAGCACCAGCCTATTTCTGAAAGCCTGTACCAACCCGCTCACACTGGGGGGTGGCTCCTCGTCCTCCACAGGAGGCAAGGTTAAAGTAGCTGGCGTTTACACGGTGCCAGTCAGGCAGCAGTGGGTAAGCCGCATTCACACAGCCCTGAATGCTGCAAAAAAGCGAGGCGACATTAAATATGACTTTTCGGAAAAGATTACCAACGCCGGCTATGAGCAGACGTTGCGCCGATATGCCGAAACAGGCAACCAGTTGATTGTGGGCGAGGCGTTTGGGGTTGAAACAGCCTGCCGCACGGTTGCCAGAGACTACCCAAACGTATCGTTCCTGATGGGATCCAGCGGCAAGCCAGACGGCGACAACTTTGCGGTGTTTGACAACTACATCCACGAGGCCTCGTACCTGACGGGGTTGATTGCGGGTGGAATGACCCAATCCAACATCATTGGACTCGTCGGCGGCTATCCCATTCCAGAGGTGAACCGCTTGATGAATGCTTTTATGCGCGGAGTGGAAGAAATTGCCCCAGAGGTCAAGTTTCTGATTTCGTTTATTGGCAGTTGGTACGACCCGTCCAAAGCCAGGGAAACCGCGCTTTCTCAAATAGAAGCAGGCGCGGATGTAATGTATGCTGAGCGGTTTGGGGTATCGGAAGTGGCGCAAAAAAAGAAGGTGTTGGCGATCGGGAGTGTGATTGACACGCAGAAGGATTATCCTGATACCGTTATCGCCAGCGCCCTCTGGCATATGGAACCGACCATCGATCGCGCCATTCAAGCCGTCAGGGCAGGCACATTCAACGCCAAAGATTACGGGCAATACAGCTATATGAAGTACAACGGCTGCAGTTTGGCACCCTATGGCACGTTTGAGAGCAAAATTCCCGCAGCGCTCAAGCAGAAGGTCAAACAACATCAGGATGATATTTTGTCCGGTAAACTACTGGTCAAGATCGACGATGCCGAGCCGAAATCAACCGCTTGAGGGAAAAGCATGTTGCCGTTATTGCATCAGCCGCCCTATCGAGAGTTTAGACACGCATTAGAGGTGCTGCGTGAAACCGTTTCCCAGGGAAGCCTCAATCCGGCAACTCTAAAATCAACGGTTACCGACCTGCAGCAGGTTTTCCAAACTCAACTGCTCAGCTCAAATCTTGCAGAACTCGATCCGACGGTTGCGCAGCAAGTCCAGTCCTTCCAGGTTGAACTCGACAAGCAATTGCGGCTCCTGAGTATGGATGCCCTGTTCTGGCAAGCCGCCAAGCAGTCTGCGACCGTACAACAACGCCAACAGCAGGTGAGCGATCGCCTCAATATCCTGATTCGCTACTGCAATGCTCTTTTGGGGGAGGAGGAGTGAAGGTTTCCTATTCGCATCCCGCCTTCGTTGCGCCTAAAATGCGGAAAGACATTAACTATCAACTCCAACTATGCCTATCAAACGTGGTGATTTTGTTCGCGCCGTCAAAGACAAGCTCGAAAACAGTTTGGAAGCGAAAGCCAGTGATCCTCGCTTTCCAGACTACATCTTCAAAACCAAAGGGGAAGTGGTAGACATGAGCGGTGAGTATGCCCTTATAAAATTTGGGATTACACCCACTCCCAATATTTGGCTGCGGTTAGATCAGTTGGAAGAGTTTAAGGAATGACGAATGACGAATTGCGTATCAAATATTTGAGTTTTGCCAGTGTCCTCTGGGTTTGTGGAGCATAATTTTAGGACAGCAGTTGCCGTTTCACTCTCCTCACGCGCTATGGTTCTTCGTCCTCCTGAAATTTCCTGTTCAACGGCCCAGGTTGCCGTTATTGGTGCCGGTAATGTGGGTGCAACTTTAGCACAGCGTTTGATTGAGAAAAATATTGCGGACGTGGTGCTGCTGGATGTGGTGGAGGGCCGTCCCCAGGGAGTGGCGCTGGATCTGATGGAGGCGCGGGGAGTGGAGCGGCACGATCGCCAGATTATCGGCACCAACAACTTTGCGGACACGGCTGGCTCGAATGTGGTGGTGATCACGGCTGGACTGCCGCGCCGACCGGGGATGAGCCGGGATGATTTGCTGCTCACCAATGGCAAGATTGTGCTGGACGTGACCCAAAAGGCGATCGCCCACTCTGCCAATGCCACCCTGATCGTCGTCACCAACCCCTTGGATGTGATGACCTATCTCGGCTGGAAGACCAGCGGCTTACCGGCCCATCAAGTGATGGGGATGGCTGGGGTACTTGACTCGGCTCGTTTCCAGACGTTCATTGCAATGGAGTTGGGAGTCTCCATTAATGACATCAACGCCACTGTGTTGGGCAGTCACGGGGATCTGATGGTGCCCTTGCCCCGCTACTCGACGGTGAATGGGATTCCGATCGCCAAATTTCTGGATGCTGCCGCGATCGATCGGATTGTGACTCGCACCCGCAATGGCGGTGCCGAAGTCGTCGAACTCTTGAAAACTGGCGGGGCCTACTATGCTCCTGCTTCTGCCGTTTGCGTCATGGTTGAGTCGATTATTTATAACCAACCGCGCATTTTGCCAGTGGCCGCTTATCTGGATGGAGAGTATGGCTTGAACGACATTTTCATTGGGGTGCCCTGTCGGTTAGGCTGCCAGGGAATTGAGAGCGTTCTGGAACTGGATCTCACCGAGCCGGAACAGGCGGAGTTACACACGTCTGCTGAATCCGTTCGCCAAAATTTGGATCAACTAAGGTCACTGTTGGGGAATGTGGGTGTAAGTTTTTGAGATGGCGAGAGGCGAGGTGAGAGGTGAACATGCAGCTTTTATCTTGGGTTCAGGTAGGTTTTGCAGGGACTGTGGCTGGCGTGATTGGTTTGGGAGCTTTGTCCAATTCGGTTCCTGCCCAGGAACCAGTGCGGCTTGCTGATAGCAAAGCGACTGGGATCAACAGCAAAGCGACTAAAATCGATGTGGCTCAAATTCGTAAAATTCTGGATGAAATGCAGGTCGCGGCTAAAAAACAGGATACCGAAGCGCTTGTGAAATACTTGGCTCCGGATGTGGAGATCGACATGACGATTCAATCCCTGGTGGGTACCCAAACCCTCCGTCTCAACCGCGAGCAATATCGGCAATATCTTGAGCAGGGATTTGGAATCACGCAAGACTACAGTGGCAAGTATTCCAACTTGAATGTTCAAGTGGCTGCAAATGGGAAAACGGCATCAGCGACTTATACGCTGGTGGAGGAAGTCGTGATGAAGGATTCTGCGATCGCGATCACCTCCTCTACCAACTCTCTGATCCAATTTGAGCTAATTCAAGGACAAATTCTTGCTACCCAACTGAAGAGCACCTCAAAGGTTGACCTGAAGTAGGGAGAGGGATTAGTGACAACCCAGAGATTGGAAAATCATTTAACACTCACCATCAACGGCGAAATGGTGCGCCTCAAAGAGGTTTCACCAACGATGACCTTGTTGCAGTATTTGCAGCAGAGTGGCCAGACTGGAACGAAAGAGGGCTGTGGGGATGGAGACTGTGGCGCTTGTACGGTTGCGGTGATTGGTCAAGGCTGCGATCGCAAACCTCACTACCAGGCAATGAACAGTTGCTTGATTCCGTTAGCGGCTGTTGCGGGACAGGAGATTGTCACGGTTGAGGGGATTGCGAATGGGCAGTTGCATCCGGTGCAAGCCGCAATGGTACAAACGGGCGGTTCCCAGTGTGGCTACTGTACGCCCGGTTTTATCATCAGCCTGTTTGCCGCTTACTACGATCGCACCTTAGAGGATGCGGCCGTTGAGGGAAATTTGTGCCGCTGTACGGGCTATCTACCCATTCGCCGTGCTGCTCAACGGGTCGCGAGTGGGCAATCGGGGGATGAGGGTGTGCTGCATGTTGGTGGCGATCGTTTCGCCGCAAAACTTGAACATGTCACTCCGGAACTGAGTCCTCTCAGCTATACAGGCAATAATCAACAGTTTTACCGCCCAACTCGTCTCAGCGACGCTTTGCAACTTCTCCAACACCATCCCGAATCGATCTTGGTTGCCGGTGCCACCGATTTAGGCTTAGAGATGAGCCACCATCGCCAGGCGTTTCCGGTGATGATTTCTTTGGAGGCGATCGCTGAACTGCAACAGCTTGAACAAATGGCTGAATTTGTTGAAATTGGTGCGGCTGTTCCATTGAGCCGAATTGAAGACATACTACGCGGAGTCTTTCCCAGCCTGGATGAAATGCTGCACTGGTTTGCCGCTCGGCAGGTGCGCAATCGAGCCACGATCGGCGGCAATATTGGCACCGCTTCCCCGATTGGCGATTTGCCCCCGGTGCTGTTGTCCCTGGATGCTGAGGTGCGAATTGCTGGGTTGGTAGGAGAACGGACGATACCGCTTGCCAACTTCTTCAAAGACTACCGGCAAACCGATTTGCAGCCTGGAGAAATTATTGTTTCGGTGATTATTCCCAAAGCGATCGCACCCAATGCGACTCGTCGTCTCAGCCAATCCTACAAAGTCGGCAAACGCGGAACCGATGACATCAGCATTGTTGCCGCAGCCTTCACGATTGATCTAGACAGTGAAGACCGAATTGTTCAAGCTCGGCTAGCCTATGGAGGAGTAGCGGCGACACCCGTGCGGGCGATCGCGATCGAGCAACAGCTCATCGGCAAGCCCTGGAATATGACAACCATTCAACAGATCAAGCCCCTCTTGGAAACCGCATTTACCCCATTAACCGATTTACGCGGTACTGCTGAGTACCGCAAGTTGCTGATTGCAAATCTATTCGAGAAGTTTTTTGTGGAAACGTCTGGATTACAGTAAGGGTTAGTGTTGCAGTTTTGCGATTCCTGATTGGGAAAAAGACGGTATGAGGCAGGTAATTTTGTACAAGGATGAAGATGGCTATTGGATTGTCGAATGTCCAAGCTTAAAAGGATGTATTAGCCAAGGCAAAACAAAAGAGGAAGCGTTGTTAAACATTAAGGAGGCGATCTCAGGTTACATTGCTGCCTTAGAAGATGATGGTTTACCTGTGCCAGTAGACAACTTTGAAGCGTTCTTGGTGGTTGTGTGAGCAAGCTACCTAGCATTTCTGGAAAGGATTGTGTCAAAGCTCTACAGAAAATAGGGTTTTATCAGAAGCGGAGAGAGAGCAGTCACATTATTCTACGTCGAGATGAGCCATTCGCTCAAGTTGTTGTGCCGGATCATCAGGAGCTGGCTAAAGGAACACTCCGAGCAATCATTCGAGATGCTGACTTAAGTGTGGAGGAGTTGATAGCGTTGCTGTAGATGCTCGATTTCTAGCACTACAAAATGTCTGTACACATCAAAACGCTCTAAATTAGCTGATTCTTTGGAGGTTAGCCGTATGAGCACGGTCGGAAAACGCAAGAGTCACGAAAGCGCCGAGGGACACGTCACTGGTAAAGCGGTCTACACCGATGAACAACGCCCCCCAGTTGGGATGCTCTCGGTTTATCCGGTGCTGGCTGCCCATGCCAGAGCCAAAATTACGAGTATTGATACTTCTGCGGCCGATGAGGTTGAGGGACTGGTGACGGTGTTAACAGCCGCTGATGTTCCAGGCGAGAACGATACGGGAGCGATCGCCCACGACGAAATCCTGTTGCCAACCGATGAAGTGATGTATTGGGGACAGGCCGTAGCTTGGACCGTGGGTGAAACGGAAGATGCCGCTCGGTTAGCCGCTCAGAAAATCACCGTTGAATACGAGCCGTTGCCGCCCGTGTTGACGATTCAAGACGCGATCGCATCTGATAGTTTCCACACGTCACCGCAAGTCATTCGGCGCGGCGATCCAAATGCAGCTCTGCAAACAGCCGACCTCTGCTTAACAGGTGAGGTTGGGGTAAACGGTCAGGACCATTTCTACCTGGAAACCCAAACCAGTTGGGTGATTCCCGATGGTGCAGGGCATTATCAGGTCTACTCATCGACTCAACATCCCACCGAAACTCAAATCATCATTGCGCGAGTGCTGGGCATTCCCACGAATCAGGTCGTAGTCACCTGTTTACGCATGGGAGGCGGATTTGGCGGCAAAGAATCGCAGGCAAATCCGTTTGCATCGGTGGCCGCGATCGCCGCCTACAAAACAGGTCGCCCTGTGCGCGTCAAGCTGAACCGGCAGCACGACATGATCTTGACCGGCAAGCGGCACGGGTTCCTGGGGCACTACACCGTTGGCTTTAGTTACGACGGACGGATCACCGCTCTGGATGTGGATCTCTACGCCGATGGTGGCTGGAGCCTGGATTTGTCGCCCCCCGTGCTGCTCCGAGCCATGCTGCATGTGGACAACGCCTACTACATTCCGAATCTGGAAGTGCGCGGGCGAATTGCGAAAACCAACACCGTCTCTAACACCGCATTCCGGGGCTTTGGTGGTCCGCAAGGGATGGTGGTGATCGAGGATATCGTGGATCGGGTGGCGCGATCGCTCAACTTACCGCCCGACGTAGTTCGCGAACGGAACTTCTACCACGGCACTGGAGAAACCAACACCACTCATTATGGGCAAGAGATTTTTGATAACCGGATTGCCCGGGTTTGGAGTGACGTGCAAGCCAACGCCGAGGTTGCCGAACGGAAAGTCGCGATCGCTCAGTTCAACCAAACCCACACCTACACCAAACGTGGGTTGGCAATCACGCCAGTCAAATTCGGCATCTCCTTCAACAAAACCCAATACAACCAGGCCGGCGCACTGATTCTGATTTACACCGACGGCAGCATTCAGCTCAATCACGGCGGCACCGAGATGGGGCAAGGCTTGCACACCAAGATGCTGCAAGTTGCGGCTCAGACTTTGGGCGTCAACCTCAACCGCTTCCGCGTGATGCCCACCAGTACCGACAAAGTTCCCAACACCTCTGCAACCGCCGCCTCCAGTGGATCAGACCTGAATGGGCAGGCCGTGAAAGACGCCTGCGAAACAATCAAATCCCGACTGGCTCCAGTCGCTGCCAAGATGCTGGCGCTAGACACGCCGGAAGAGATGGTGTTTGCCGAGGATTGGATCTATTGCCGCACCTATCCTAGTGCCCGCGTTCGCTTTGAAGACGTGGTGCAGCAGGCCTATGGCGATCGCGTCAGCCTCTCCGCCACAGGCTACTACCGCACACCCAGCATTTACTGGAACGCCGAAACTGGCAGGGGCAGACCGTTTTACTACTATGCCTACGGAGCAGCGGTCAGCGAAGTTGAAGTGGATGGGTTTACCGGCACGTTTAAGCTACTGCAAGTCGATATTGTCCATGATGTCGGCGAATCCCTGAATCCACTGGTCGATCAGGGACAAATCGAAGGCGGATTTGTGCAGGGCATGGGCTGGCTGACAATGGAGGAACTGGTGTGGGACGCTCAGGGACGGCTGCGCACCGATGCCCCCAGCACCTACAAAATTCCCACCATCAGCGAAGTTCCGGAGCACTTCAAGGTGCAACTCCTGGAACGGGCGGCTCAAGATGGCGTCATTTACGGCAGCAAAGCCGTCGGGGAACCGCCGTTGATGCTAGCTATCTCCGTTCGGGAAGCGATTCGAGCCGCGATCGCGGCCTTTGGTCAGCCCGATCACGTTCCCCTCACATCCCCCGCCACCCCGGAAGCCACTCTGAAGGCGATCGACTACGTGCGAACCCATTCCACAGTGGCTGCTAAATCCTCTATCGATCCTGATCCAGCCCTTAAAAGTTAACGAGTCACGAGCTGCAAGACAATTTCAGTCTCTATACAACTGAGTTCATACATCTTTTGGCTACAAAAAATTAGATATCTCTAAAATCTCCGGAGCCAACTGCACAAGTCAGAATAATTTTGAAGGATGGAACCAGTCTACACCTGCACAGATAAACAGTAGATTAGGCGATTTGGTTGATGGTAGAGACATTAAATCAAGGCTATCATCGCCCAATAATTTTGTGGGTGACAAAATAACTGAATAATATGTCGTTAGTATTTCTAGTGTGTACTTATGTCATGGGATTCTCCTGTCTTTAGCGTCTGTCCATTAGGTAGTTCTTGGTTATGGGCTGCGTGGAATAACACCAAAGAGGCTTATGCTTTTCTAGAGAAGCCAGAAAAGAATTTAGCGATCGATTGTTTGTTCTACGCTGAAGCACCTTCCCAAGAAACTGCAATCAAAACAGCTCGCAAGCTGTTAGGTGTTCATATTAGACAATTAGGCAGTGAGTGGGCGGCAGAAGTATGCAAAGTGATTGACCCAAAAACTCATCCTTTTGACCGTGAGCGTGAAGTAGCCACTGATAAACTCCAAGGATGTTTAGATCAACTTCATTCTTTGACTGGCTTAAATGCAGTGAAATCTACTGTTCAGGAGTTAGTAAATATCGCAAAAGTTGCTCAAATGCAGGTTCAAGCAGGTATAAAGGCTCCCGCAATCACTAGACACCTCGTATTTACGGGTAACCCCGGAACAGGCAAAACTACAGTAGCTAGAATTTTAGGTGAGATTTATACCAATCTCGGTGTTTTATCAAAAGGTGATTTTACAGAGGTAGACCGAACTGATTTAGTTGCGCAATATTTAGGACAAACAGCACCCAAAACGGCAAAAGTAGTTGAATCTGCTTTAGGTGGTGTACTTTTTATTGATGAAGCTTATTCCCTTGTTCCAGATGGGCACGGAGATATGTATGGACAAGAAGCAATCAGTACTATCTTGAAAATGATGGAGGATCATAGAGAGGATTTTGTGGTTATTGTTGCAGGCTATAAAGCAGAGATGTCTCGATTCATTGAGTCGAATCCTGGATTAAAGTCTAGATTTTCAAGGTCAATTCATTTTGAAGATTATTCCTCATCTGAGTTAGCTGAAATTTTTAAGGTTAGATGCAAACAGCATGGTTATCTATTTTCAGATAAAACTATAGAAGCGGTAGGCAATCTGATCAATCAATTTGAGCATCAAATTGGCGAACTTGGAAATGGCCGATTTGTAAGAAATATTTTTGATCACTGTATTGCTAATCAATGTAACCGTTTAGCCGCATTGCCCAAACCCTCTAAAGAAGACTTGAAAACCTTCCTACCTGCTGATATTCCTACTCATGAGCAATTAGCGCAGTATCTTCTTTAGCACGATCGCCCCCTCTTGTCAGTCGGCATAAAGCAGTAGTGTAATCCAATTATCCCACTGCGCCCAAGGCTCTCAGGGTTACCTTTTGAGCATCCGTGAGTCCGGTTACTCCGGCAATCGTCATTCCTTCGTAGGGTCTGGGGCTGCGCAGAATGGCAAGACATCGCCCGGTCGCGATCGCCCAAAGGCGAATGGTTTCATCTTCGCTACCACTTGCCAAAATCTGACCGTCGGGACTGAAGGCAACCGACCAGACCCGTCGCGTGTGCCCTTCCAGAGTTTGCAGACATTCCCCCGTGTCAACGTTCCAGAGCTTCACAGTGCGATCGCTACTGCCGCTCACTAAGAGCTGTATTCCTGATTGAAACCGCTGAATCCCGTCCCGATTTGCAAAATCGGGGACTGGACAGAATAGGGCAGATTCTACCGGTTCCGTATGCCCAACCAACGTTCTCAGGCATTCACCCGTTTGCACATCCCAGACCTTAATCGTGTAATCCGCACTGCTGCTGACAAGGCGCTGCCCGTCTGGGCTAAACTGGACTGAACTGACGCGGGAGGTGTGTCCCGTCAACACGCTGAAGCACTCACTTCTGCGCAAGTCCCAGAGCTTGATCATGCCGTTATCTTCACTACTGGCGAGGACAGTGCTATCTGGATTGGCGCGATCGCTTGAACGTGGCTGGAATGTCCCTGCAGCGTCTTTAAGCACTGCCCCGTGCGACTATCCCAAAGCCGAATCATCTGGTCTGAACTGCTGCTGGCCAGCAGTGGATGATCGAGTTGGACATCTGGGTAACTGACATCATCGGTGCCGGGTAGATAAGTCACCGACCACACCCAGTGGGTATGACCCTGCAACGTTTTCAAACACATCCCCGTGTGACGATTCCAAAGCTTGATAGTACGATCAAAACTGCTGCTGGCCAGGGTTTGACCATCTGGGCTAAAGGCAACGAACCAAACCTGGTTGGTGTGTCCCTGTAGGGTGCGCAGGTATTGGTGCGTGGTTACGTCCCATAGTTTTACCGTGTGGTCGGCACTGCTGCTGGCCAGGGTTTGACCATCTGGACTAAAGGCAACACTGAGAATGGAGCTGGTATACCCCCGGAGCGTCTTCAGGCACTGCCCAGTGCGACTGTGCCAAAGTTTGACGGTTTGGTCCGCCCCACCACTGACAATCAGTTCGCCTGCGGCGCGAGTTGCCGGTTGCCCATCTGAATCCCTGGAAAAATCGATCGCTGGGGCAAAGGCGACCGATCGCACATGTCCGGTATGCCCCTGCAAGGTTTTCAGACAAGCTCCGCTGGCAACGTCCCAAAGCTTAAGGGTGCGATCCTCGCTGGCACTGACCAGTTGTTGTCCATCTGCACTAAACGCCAGCGATCGCACGTTGCTGGTGTGTCCTGCTAAGGTTTTCAAGCATTCGCCCGTTTGGGCATCCCAAATCTTCAGCAAGTGGTCATCTCCACCGCTGGCAAAGATGCGACCGTCTGGGCTAAACACCACTGAACGGACATGGCTGGTATGCCCCTGCAGGGTTGCCAGGCACTGACCCGTTTTAACATTCCAGATTTTCAAGGTGTGGTCATCGCTACCGCTGATCAGACGTTGATGACCTGAGCTGTCAGAATCGTCAGTTCCAGATGTAGAAGCGATCGCTGTAGAGGTGATCGGTACAGAGGGCGCGAAGCAAATCGCACAGACCCAGTGGTCATGTCCCTGCAGGGTTTTCAAGCATTCTCCAGTGCGAACATTCCACAATCGGATCGTTTTGGCATCAATCCCACAACTAGCCAGAGTTTGACCATCTGGACTAAACGCAACAGCAATCATCCAATCACTCTGCCCTGGAGCGTTCGGATGCATTGACCAGTTGCAATATTCCACA
>JAAUSG010000379.1 GCA_012034055.1 Leptolyngbyaceae cyanobacterium RU_5_1
TCCAGGAACGGAATGGTCTAGCGTATCTTAGGAGATTTCCAGGAAAGAAACTACAAAAAATCCTGGTAAAGACGAACGGCCGTTCGTTCCTCCAGGGGTAAAATCTTTCTCAGAAATCGCCTTAGTCCGATCGCGATCGCAGATTACCCCAATACCTCTCACTGGTACACGCTGCAAAAAGGCGAGTACAGCATAATGAATGAACCTGTACTGAGGGAGATTTGTTACGCTGGAAAGCAACGAGCAGTCATTACCCGCAATCGCTACAACTGCCTAATTCTCAATACAGATCGACTGCTAATTGTCGATGTCGATTTGGGTGTGCCAAACCATGCTGATCCGAAGGACTGCCCTGCGAGTTGCCAGATTGCGATCAGTCAGCAGCAGGCGGTCACTGCGCTGGAATCTGTGGTGGCACAGTTTCCCCAACTCGGCTTCCGAGTCTACCGAACGTGCAACGGATTGAGGTATCTTTGCACAACTCAGGAATTCCACCCTTTGGATTCCGAATCACAACGGTTGATGCAAAGCCCGTACGCTGATCCGCTTTATGTACGCTTGTGTAAATTTCAGGCAACCTTTCGAGCAAGGCTCACTCCAAAGCCGTGGCGAGTAGAGCAAGATGAGCAAGGGGAGCGGTTTATCTACGATCGCACCACGGGAATGGTACTTCCGGCATCCAGCCCTTATGCAAGTTATACGCTGGTTGAAGCAACCTCTTCCACCGAAATCGCCCAACACATTCTGAATCACCCAGAGCGCTGGAAACCCTTGTTGTACAACCTCTACCCCAATGACAACAATCCTCGCAGCTTGTGGCAGCAGATGCAGACCGATGTGCTTACACCGGAAGCATTGTTGGCATTGATTGAGCAAACCTACCCCGATGGAGACCGATCTGAGATGGTAAGGATTCACTCGATCCACGTTCAATCTTTGGATCAGATTCGAGTTGAGACCCGATGGATTCATTCTGATGACACAGACCTCCATTCAAATAACCACTCCAGCACTACACCGATTCCGACGCTACAACCTCAGTCTTCATCAACTGTTGCAGCACTCATTGCAGCCTATACAGCTCTAAGACAGCGTAAGGGCAGGCAACTGGCAGTTCAGATTGAGCAACTCAGACAATACGTTGTCGCAGAAATCCGGGCAGTCCGGCAGCAGGAGTCAGAGCTTACTGCACAGCAAACCAGGCTCCTTGACCAACTTTGCACTCATTTTGCAGTCGATGCGCGATCGCTCTTGGTGACCCCTGACTTCGAGACATTTGTGCGCTCCATCTTTGTACAGACTGACAAACGAGTGGTCGAAACACCTCCATTACAGATTGCCCAAAACCCAATGGACTGGCTGTTAAATACCCTGCCCCATCCGTTGCAACTACATAACATCCAAGCTGTCAGACAGTCTAGAACCTGTGCCTGAGCCGGGATTTCCTGAACTGAATCTGGATCAAGAAGGAACCTGCAACTCAAGCAAGAGATCAGTTGTGTGCTTGCCTATGTGGGCAATTTGTTCAACATTCATTCGCGCGTGGAGCACTTCCGCTATCCGCGTCATCGCTGGAATGATTGAGAAGCTGACGTGCAACCAGTGCTGCTCAAATGCAATTTATACCCGGAACTGAACGTGATTTACTCAAGGAATGAATGTCATGGCAAAGTCTCGCAAACTTGAAGACCTGATGGCAGCGTTGAACCAGATTCGCGATGATCCAACGTCGGAATCAGGATTAGCTGTCCTGCATCAGGTTCTGAGCAGCAAATACTCGGTTGCAGTTGCTCAAGCTGCTGGCTTGGTGTCCCAATTTGAGCTACACGCTTTCATCCCTGGTCTGGTTTCTGCCTTCGATCGTTTCATGGTCAATGCGAAAGAGAGTGATCCGGGATGTCGAGCTAAGCAAGCCATTGCTGATACGCTTTACCGCCTCGAACACAGTAACGAAGTGCTGTTTCTCAAGGGCATCCGGCACGTTCAAGAAGAACCAGTTTGGGGAGGACGAGTGGATACCGCTCCTTCATTGCGTGGCACCTGTGCGTTGGGATTGGTGAGGATGAATTACCCACTGGTGATGGTAGAACTAGCAGATTTGCTGGCAGATCCAGAACCCGAAGCTCGGATTGGAGCGGCAAGAGCGATCGCGTATACTCAGAACGACCAGGGGATGCCGCTCTTGCGGCTGCGGGTCAAGACTGGCGATACCTCACCTGTTCTGTCGGAATGTCTGATCGCTCTGCTCCAACTTGCACCAGATCAATCTCTTCCACTGGTCAAAGACCTGCTCTATGCTCGGAAATCTCGTGGACTGGAAGAGGATGTGGACAAAGCGGCGGCCGCGCTTTAGCCCTGTCAGAATCTCGATTGCCAGAGGCGTTCTCGATCTTAAAACTCTGGTGGAAGGGAGTTCATGATCTGGAACTTTCTGCTGTCCCTGATTGCAGATGGTAAACCTCAAGATGCCATTGATGCGATCAAAGCGATGGGAGTGTATGTGCAGGATAAAGCCTTGTGGCAACGAGTGTGTCAAACGGCTGAGGAACGACAGGATGTGAACTTAAAGCAGTTTCTGGAAAAAGTCTCAAGATCGATGTCAGCTTAATTTCAATAGAGTTGACAACAGGTTTGCACTGCGATGGAGTCAATAATGTATGATCCTAACAAATCACTCCAGACTGCAACCACTCAAGATTTGTGGACGGCGTTACTGCTCAACGCCGCTTCAACAACTTTGAGCCAGAACCAGAGGTTATGAAACGGCAATTACGATGTTGCGGCTGCGGTTTTGGTACGTCATGAATCTGTAAGGTTGATGAGTCGCCAATTTGCTTGAGATGAACAGCACGCATTGCAAAACCTCCAGCTTATTCTGTGATTACAAAGTAACCTGAGCCAATCTTCCTATAACTTAAGGTAGAGGCTCGATCGTAACCTTTTGTCAGTCAATTAGGTCTGTTAGAGGATGTTTGAAAAGGTGTGGTCTATGATGTTAAGCACTCAGCGATCCCCCCTAGCCCCCCTTAATAAGGGGGGAAATTAGCTCAAAGTCCCCCTTATTAAGGGGGGATTTAGGGGGATCTTGCACGCTTTGCTACAAACAGGAGGACTTTT
>JAAUSG010000130.1 GCA_012034055.1 Leptolyngbyaceae cyanobacterium RU_5_1
GTCAGCACCGATGACCTGGCACGAATTGCGATCGCGTCCACCACAGCCGAGAAAGCCCGCAACAGGGTCTTACCCGTGGGCGGTCCAGAAATCCTGAAACGAGAGGAGATTCCTCGGATTTTTGGCCGGATCTTCAATCGCGAACCGTTTATTCTCAATCCGCCGCTGCTAGCATTTGACGGACTACGGGGAGCCATCAACCTGTTGAATCGAAACACAGGTTCCTCCTTGGGTACTCTACGAACCCTGTTGGCCAATGAGTTTTTCTGCACCCCTGCCGAAGTCGAATACCTGGAATCTACCTTCAACCTGAAGTTGGAAACGTTAGAAGGTTTTCTGCGCCGATATTTGGGAGTCTAGTTGGCAGGTGTCAGGAATGTGGATTTCATCTCATGCAAGCGTTCGTTGGCATAAGGGCGGGTTTAGCAGATGATTGAACACTTGAATCAAAGGCGATCAGCAAAACCCGCCCCTACAGAAGATTGCCTACTCCCCATTCCCCCTCTCACCCTTCACCCTTCACCGTCATTCGGCTGGTTCTGTTTAAGGGTAAATCCTGATTGATCGCCTCCATCTCGCGTTGCTCCATCTCATTCACTTCGTGAATATAGGAGCGGAAGATTTGGGCCAGGCGAGGATTGTAGAAGCGGTGCAGACTGTAGTTTGGCGTTGCTGGAAATCCACGACGTTTTTTGTGGCGGCCACCTGCACCGGGGTCGAACAGTTGAATGCCCTGCGAAATTGCCCATTCGATCGGGGTGTAGTAGCAGGCGTCGAAGTGGAGACAGTCGATGTCGTGGGAGGCTCCCCAGTAGCGCCCATAGAGGTTAGTGCCTTTGGCAAGGCAGAATGACATGCCGATCGCATGGTGTGGGTCGTGTTCAGTGTAGGCGGCGATTAAAACAACGCGATCGCGGTAGCGCGGATAGAGTTGTTCAAAGAACTTGCGGGTCAAGTACTTGCTGCCCCACCAGCCAAATTTGTCGCAGGTGTCACTGTAGAAGGTGTACATCAAGGAGAACAGGGGCTTAGGAATCTCTTCGCCGGTTAGCACTTTTAAGGACAGGGCTGCTTTTTCCACTGCTTTGCGCTCCCGTTTGATGTTGCGGCGCTGATTGGCATTAAAAGCAGCCAGGTAATCCTCAAAGGTCTGATAGCCCTGGTTCTGCCAGATGAAGCTGTGGTGTAGCCAGGTGCTGAACCCGTGCCGCTCCATAAAGGATTTCCACTCTGGGTCAACATAGAGGAAGTTGCAGCCGGAGATATGATTGCGATCGCAAAAGTGGTCGATCGCCCCCACCATCATCTCCGTCAGCTCCGCTTCGTCTTCTCCAGGCGCAATCAAAAATCGATAACCTTCTGCCGGAGTAAAGGGAGACATCCCCAACAGCTTTGGGTAATACTCAGTTCCTAACCGTGTTGACAAATCGGCCCACTGATGGTCAAACACAAATTCCCCATAGCTGTGACCTTTAACGTACAGAGGGGCCGCTGCAATTAGGGTGCGCTCACGCCATACCGTCAAGTGATTTGGCAGCCAACCCGTGCGGGCTGTGGTGCTACCAGAGGTTTCCATGTTGTTTAGCCATTCCCACTCAAAGAAGGGCGTTTTGAGCGGCATTGCCAAAGCATCCCATTCTACCTGTGGGATCTCCGCAATTCGATTAATCCAGGCAAGCGAATATCGAGGCTGAAGCTGTTCTACCATGCGCCAATGTTGAGAACTTCATACAGGGTAATCTATCGGTATAGAAATCGGACTGCATCCGGAATTTGGACAGTAGTGGTGTAGTACCTTGCCGGATGAGAGTGAGGAGATGGGGATGAGGGAAAGGGTAGAGACGCGATTGATCCCGTCTGCATGAAAAGTGGTTAAAGGAAGGTAAGGGAGTAGAGGGGATGAGGGAATTTTGGAAAGGGTAGAGACGCGATTAAGAGTTCTGCGGACACGCTGCGCGAACGCGTCTGTACGAAAAGCGATTACGGATTGGGATTTAGGAAGTAATGAAGAAATTTTGGTTCTATTTAGCGGGTGTTGGAGTTGGAGTGGTGGGGGTTCCCTATTATTTCTGGAATCAGGCGACCCAATTGCCAGGCTGGTATGACGATCGCGCCATTTCAGCCAACGCCATCAACCTGCGCGATCGTGCTGCTCTACAGCAAGCCCAACAGAGCACTAAAACCAAGTTCGCGAATGTGCATCCCTTTGCAGATGGAACAGCAGCGATTGAACTGACTGAATCAGAATTCAATAGTCTTCTTGCCTCAGAAATTAGCAGTGCTGTGGATACTCAAAACCTGGCATCTGCCGTTAGAGCCGTTAACACAACCATTAAAAACGGCAAGATTGAGAGTGGTGCTGTGATCAATCTGGCAGATGCTTCGACCGAAACCCTGACTCAAAACGAACAAACCCTGTTAATGGAATTGGTTAAGGTATTTCCAGGGCTGACAGATCGGGATGTATATGTCGGCATTGAAGGCACACCAACCATTGAGAATGGACAATTTTCACTTAGACACACCCGCATTCGGATTGGGAATTTACGCTTTTCAGTTGCAGATATCGCCCAACAGTTGGGCGTTTCAGAGGCAGCTTTGCGCCAGGAACTTGAACATCAGATTCCCCTAAAACAACTGGGTGTCCATGATGTACATGTGTTGGGCGATCGCGTACAGATTCGAGGGGTTGTGAATTGAGTCAGGGGTCAGGAGAATGCTGCCTGAAACCTTCAGGACTGACGGCAACCCCGGAGGCTGGTTGACTGACAAATCTTTTTTGTAGGTTGTAGGTTGTAGGTTGGGTTGAACATCGTGAAACCCAACGTTAGTCTTGGCTTGTTGAGTTACGCTATCGCTAACCCAACCTACGACAGAATCGGAGTTTTGAGAGTTTTGTCAGTCAGTCAGACCTCCGAGGTTTTAGTCGAAATGCGTAAGTCCTAACCTTCATCCCTTAGCTGTTCTAATTACCCGGTAATGCAAAAAAACTTCGTGTTCCAGCGATCGCACTGTCAATAACTCCAGTCGCGGTGCATAGGCTTCCAAAAAGCCCATTCCTTCAACTGGCGTCGGAGCCTCTCTCCCTCCCAGGATGAGCGGACAAATCGTTAACCAAAATTCGTCGATCAAGTCTGCGGCTAGCAGCGCCGCAACCAGTTCACCCCCACCTAAGACAGCAATTTGGTTGAGTCCAAGATTGGCGAATGTCTGCAGGGCGACCCGCCAGTCAATGCTTCCGGTTGGAGTTTCCACCACCAGTACGTGCTCAAATGCGGTTGAGTCACGCCAGCGATTAGCGCCATTTGAGGTTGTGAGCAACCATCGTGGAACGGGTTGTTTGAAAAATGGAAGTTGGGCATCAATCGCTGCAGAACGGGATCCCAAAATTTGTACAGGCTGGGGTGGCTTGCCATACTGATGACGCTGCTGCAGGAGCGCGGGTGAGGATACGCGCAGCGTCGTTCCATAAGCGTTCAAGGTTCCTGTTCCAAACAAAACGCCATCAACTCTGGCAATTTGCGTTTCCAAATGCCGCTTGTCGTTAGTAGAGCCAAACCGGGCAGCAGAGCGATTACTATCTGCGATCTTGCCGTCCACACTCATGGCCAGAATGACCGTTGTCTGCGATCTCGGGGTGTCACCATCCATCGTCACCAGAGTTGCTAACTAGAGAATTCACTCGGTAAAAAGTGCTTTTCTACACTATCTGTTGTAATAATTGTCAGGAAGCACTACTGATGATTGGCTCCTGATTGTGCCAGCTACACCCACATCAACCTCCACCCCAAAATGTAGTCAAACTTCAAGATAGAAATAACACTACCACTGGTGATCCAGTCCAACAGTTTGAGCTAGTCAGCTCTACTTGTACTGTACGCCGACTCATAAAGGTTAGCTAGTAGGTCAGGAGAAGCGCTAGTCTAGTTAAACTCTAGATTGAGACGAACCCTTTTAGGGTGCATAAGAGCTTTACAGCCTTCATCATTATGAATTCTCTATGGGCAAACCAGGTCAGTCTTCCTTTCGCCTTATTCTCCTATCTAGAATTTTGCTGTTAAGTATTCCTATCTTACTGGCGGGGGAATATGTTGTTTACCGAAAAGCTCGGTCTGGATTTCTGGAAACTGCTCGCCAGAATCTGACTGAAAGCGCTGTTCGCAAGGGAGAGAATATTCGCGCCCTGACCGATGCGATCCAGTCCAACATGGTGGTTGCCGGTGAAGCTTTCTCTGGAGAAATAAACCAACCTGGCTCTGCCCAGAAATTTGTTCAACGAATGACTCGCCGATTTCCAGAGCAGGTTCAGTGCGTTCAGCTCAAGAATGTTCAAACTGGGCAAATTGACGGGAGTACGTGCGGCGATCGCCGCATCGAGCAGGCTGCCAGTCAAGCATGGCCCCAGCAGCGCTCAACAACGGCTGATTTGTTGGACAGCGTTTTGATCTCGTCCCATCCGGCAAAATTACTCAAGCAAACCGATGCGCAGCGTCAACTGAACCTTGTGTTTAGTGTGCCGGTTTATGATTCGGCAAACCAGCTCCAGTATGTTCTGAGTGCGCAAGCAGCTCTCTACAAACAAGAACAGGTCGGTCAGCGAGTTTTACTAGCGGGTTACACCGTCGTCATCGATCAGGATGGAGTGATTCTGGCTCACCCAGACGCCACTCGTGTGGGTCGCAACATTGCGCAGGAAACGAATGCACGAGTTTTGAACGCAATCCTTGAGCAGGCGATCGCGGGTCGGCAAGAGGCGCTCCACCTATTTGTAGACCGCAAAGCCGAGTGGCTGGCGGGGTATGGCTCTGTTCAAATTCCAATCGCAAACAAAAAGAACCAAACCTGGGCCATTCTGGCTATTGCACCGATTGAGAATGCGCTCTACGATTTGCAGGGCATTCAGCAGATTCTGAGTATTTTGACCATCGGGTTAATTGGAGCCAGTCTTTTAGCAACTATTTATATCGCCCGGGATTTGGCAGCACCGCTGGAGCAGTTAGGAAACTATGCCTTGCAGATTTGCGATCGCGTGGCTGCAAATCGTGCTCCCAAAGACTTTAAGATCAAAGAACTCAACCAACTGGCAGCAGCCCTGGACAAGATGGTTGAGCGGCTGGATGAGCGGGCAGAGGAACTGGAAACGGCATGGCAAGAAGCTCTAGCGGCTAATCAGCTCAAAAGTGAATTCCTGGCAACCACCTCCCACGAGTTGAGGACTCCCCTAAATGCCATCATTGGCTGTGTTCGGTTGGTGCGCGATGGTTGCTGCGACAGTGAGGAAGAGGAACTGGAGTTTTTGCAGCAGGCCGACGACGCGGCCATTCATCTGCTCAAAGTCATCAATGACTTACTGGATATTTCCAAAATCGAAGCCGGTAAGGTTGAGCTGAATTTGCAGCCCGTTTCGATTCCAGAGCTTTGCCAACAATGTCTACGCATGATCCAGCCCGGTGCAGAGAAAAAGCGGCTATCCCTGTCATTGGACATTAACCCCACTCTGGATTATGTTCCACTCGATGAACGGCGAGTGCGGCAAATGCTGATCAACCTGCTCTCTAACGCGGTCAAGTTTACCCCCGAAGGCGGATACGTAAAGCTCAGTGCTCAAACGGGGTATGGCTATCAGCTAGAGCAAGACAATCGTCCAGACCACAGCCCGATCAACCCCAATACCGCTTACCTTTGCTTAGAGGTACTGGACTCCGGAATTGGCATTCCGGAGGAGCGCTGGCACTTGCTCTTCCGTCCTTTTCAACAGATTGATTCCTCTCTAACTCGTAAACATGAAGGAACCGGACTTGGATTAGCGTTAACCAAGCGCCTGGTCGAGCTTCATGGCGGCACGCTTTCATTCCAATCCGCTCCCGACCAGGGTAGCGTTTTCCGAATTTGGTTGCCGTTGCTGGAACCCAACTCCAGTAAACCAGCAAAACATCCAGATTCAGTTTAGACCTGATCCAAACAGGGTTCAGCATACGGTTGCCAAGTCCAAATAACATAGCGATCGCAGGTCTGGGTAATGACGGCGCGATCGCCTCTGTCAGACAGTCTGGCCACAAAGCCTAGCGCTTTTTCTCGATTCTTTTCTGCCCTCACAAAGCTGTAATATTCACCATTCAGCAGAATAGCAAGCAGAGTTTGCTGTATGTGAGGAATTCTGATGCGGCAGGTGAGCTGTGGTTGGTTCCCGTTTAGGACAAAAGCTGCAACGTCCGTATCAGCAGCCGTCATTGCATCAGAAAACATTAAGGCATTTTCTGGATCCCCGGTTTCTAATGTTGAACTAGAGACCGCAGATGCTAGCTCTGCTGGTAATGATCCCAACGCAACGGGTTGAATCTCCGGGATCAAAGAAATCGATTGTAAGCGGGAAGGCTGCTTGGATCGAGTCACTCGATGATCTGAATGTTTTCTGCGCATGAGTTCGGCTACGACCAACCCTGCTCCCACACTTGCCAAAATGCATACCCCTACGTTGCGGATTGCAAAGTCCTTGTACTCTTTGCTTGGCGTGTATTGCAGTCTGCCACTGGGAAGGGGAGGAGGTTCAACCATAGAACGCGATGTAACAAGCGTGAACGCTGAAGTTAGCGCATAAAAAACTACACTAGAAGTCAGGATAGTGGGCACTAAAACATTTCTTAGAGAAGAACTGCTCATTACTAGCACTCCAGGAATGGATTAAGGACAACTTGGGAGGCGATCATGCACCTAATCTATTTTCAAATTCTTGAATCAGTTCTGAGCGCTATTTAATCACAACTATTAAGTGTTTGGACGTTGCTTTTTTGATCTCAACTCAACGAGTTCTAGGATCATCAGTAGTATGGCTAAACGTACAACGAGGGACAAACTGAACGAAGCTGCAAAGCCTTGCAAACTCTGCTATCCTGACCTAAATTGGTAGCCGTAATCTTGATAAAGCGCGACTGATTTTGAGTTTGAATTGATTGATTGATTGAATCTAATGCATCTATAATATTTCCAACCCTGAATTCCTCGTTTATATAAAAACTATTATTAATGGAAATTTTAAGATACTTTCCAATTCGTATTTTCTAGTCTAACTTCACTGAAAGTTTATTCTATTTATCCGGTTACGGATCATTCTGATTGAAAAATGCCAGTAAATCAGTGCCAATAAGTAGCGACTCATGAAGCGGTTGAAGCTGAGAATTTTGATTGTTGCGACGATCATCCCTGGCGTCCTGATTGCGGCTTTTGTTCAACTCGGACGAAATCCTCAGTCTCAATTGGCCGCGAATATTACCAAGGCAATTCACAAGGCAACCTCCTCAGTAGTACCCAATCAGGCAATCAATGTTGAGCGCCTACTCAAAACCAAAAAATGTATAGGCTGTAACCTGTCCGGAGTTGACTTGAGTGGAGCAGACTTGAGCAAAGCGAATTTGAAAGGGGCAAATTTATCCGGTGCTAAGCTGATCCGTACAAAGCTGAATAATACGATCTTGAGTGATGCCAAGCTAAATGCGGCTAATTTAGAATATGCAAACTTGCGAGGGGCTGACTTAAAGCGCTCTAACTTAACTCAAGTAAACCTCAGTAACGCTCAACTATTAAACATCAGTTTGTCCAAGGCTCAACTGAAGAATGCCAAATTTGATAAAGCAGAGTTACGTGCGGCTGACCTCACCTTCGCCAAACTTGACCAAACCAGCTTGAAGGGCGCTAGTCTGTATGGCGCAATTTTGATGGATGCAGAGTTGATCACCGTTGATCTCAGTGGAGCTGATTTGCGCTACGCCAACTTATCCAGAGCCAAGCTAAAAGGCACAACTTTGAACACGGCCCAACTCGATTGGGCAATTATGCCGGACGGTAATACCTACCAGGGCACTGTTCCCTATTAAGGCTGAGAACACTCGTATAATCGGTCTTCTACAATCTAAAATCCAAAATCCAAAATGGTATTTACCCATTCACGAACCTGCACAGAATTTCAAGATGGAAATTAGTACTCAAAAGTCAAGCTCCTTTAGACGATGGTTGGGTCTTTCCTTGCTGCTTCTGTTAACTACAGGCTGTACCCAGTTGCAATTTTTCAAGCAACTGAGTAATGCAAATTTAACGATCGCTGTAACCGAGAGCGCAGATGGAGTTTATGAAATCATTGGCAAAACAGACATGCCAGAGGGAAGTGAGGTTGCAGTAGCGGCTGTTCGCTATTTAAATCCCGGCGATCGCAGCGCACAAGATCCTGATCCAAAGCTCACCTACTCGATTCTTGACTACAAGTTGTTGCAAGTGGAAAAAGGGAAGTGGCAAACAACGCTAAAGCTCTGGCAGGCAGCAGCAGATGGCCGATTCCAGGAAGTTTGGCAGCAGGATCAAACTCAACTTGGGCTATCTCTTAAACCTGAAAAGGAGGTTGTTTTTCTAGCAACCCTGGCTCCTCCTGGGCAAGTTGATCAATTGCAGAATCTGGAACAACAGCTAGCCAAACACAAACTGAAACTGGATAATGGACTGATTCGCACAACGGCCAATGGTCAGCAGTATGTGCAAGTCGGACAGACACGGAAAATTCCTTTACCAACCGGCAACACAACTCCCCCAACACTTGGATCTGAAGAGATTAATGGCGGCTGGGGAAATCGCTTCCTATTGCCGCTAGAACCACAAAACCCCTACAAGCTTAAGCGACCTGAAACTCGCAAGACAAACGCTCCAGCAAAACCTGAAGATTTTCTCCAGTAACACAGATCTAGAGCTAATCGCACCCCATCTGTTTGCAACTGTCAGCGAACCCAAGTCTTAGACGAAAACACTGGCAATGGGATTTGGGGTGTCGATATTTTCTCGGTTAAGCCTTAAGCAGAGTCGAGAATAGCAAAGGTAAGTTGCTGGCCTTGGGTTGCCTGATTGAGATGATGACGCTTTTTGTCCGGGAACTTAGACCTGGGCTTTTTGACGACTCTGCGATTGACTCTGCCCTGACGCCAAAGATGAATCAGGTTGTCTGTCCGGTTGTGCATTTGGGTAGGGCAAGAGTCAGAATTCAGAATTTAGAATTCAATATTTCTCCTGACTCCTGGCTCCTGACTTCTGAATTCCTTCCTAGCGTCGCTGTCCCGCCTTACAGCAGTTTTCAGATGAATGAACCACAAATCGTAGAGTGGGCATCGCCCACAACGGTTTGGCACAGAAGCATTCCACGATTTGATGGGCAGTGCCCATCCTACAGAAAATTGCTGTAAGTTGGTAGCCGTAATTCCTATGATGTAAGTTGCACATCGTATTGGGAGGTGGAAATGGCGATCGCGTTGAATTTGCATCGCGTGGTTGAGCTGACGGAGGAGCAGTTTGAGCAGATTTGCCGCAACAATCGCGATCTGCGGTTTGAGCGCACGGCTAAGGGAGAGCTAGTGGTTATGGCACCCACAGGTGGAGAGACAGGCAGTTATAACGCGGATTTGTCTGGGCAGGTGTGGCTCTGGAATCGACAGCAACCCACTGGAAAAGCGTTTGATTCGTCCACCGGATTCAATCTACCGAATGGGGCAACGCGCTGCCCAGATGTTGCCTGGGTATCGATGGAGCGCTGGCAAGCCCTGACACCAGAAGAGCAACGGAAATTTGTGCCGCTCTGTCCTGATTTTGCGATCGAGCTGCGGTCTCCCAGCGATGAGTTGTCTGAGCTTCAGGCTAAGATGCGGGAATATATTGACAATGGCTTGCGTTTGGGCTGGCTGATTGATCCAAAGACTCGGCGGGTCGAAATTTATCGCCCGAATCAGCCAGTTGAAGTGTTAGAGAATCCTGGAACGCTTTCTGGAGAGGACGTTCTGCCGGGTTTTGTACTGGATTTATCGGCTATTTTCCACGCTTGAGTAACAGACTGCTGTATGGCTGACTCTGCCTTTGACACGATTATCGTCCACAATCAGGATGCGCTGGAGGAGTTAGCGTGGGCGATCGCAGCATCGCAGGGGCAGTTTTCGCTCGTCCTGGCCCGATGCAACTATACCCAGTTACGAGACCATCTGGTTGAGCAGCTTCAGGAACAATGCCCAGTCAAGCTTCGGGTGACTCGGTTACGACAAACCAGCAAGACGCTGTACACCAAAATTCGGGAAGAGATAGGGGCTGAACCTGCTGAAGCGCTGATGGTACTGGGTTTGGAAACGGTGAATGAGCTGAATGAAATGCTGCCCGCGATGAATTCGGTGCGGGAGGAGTTTCGTAAAAACTTTCCGTTTCCGATCGCGATCTGGGTGACGGATGACGTGCGCCGAAAACTGGTACAGCTAGCTCCCGACTTTGAAAGTTGGGCCACGACGACCACATTCTCGATGCCCCCCGATGCTTTGCTGGTAGCCCTGAGAGATGCCAGCGATCGCCTGTTCACCGCCCTACTTACCCCCGATTCCAACCGCTCCTTCCGCCGCCTGCTGGAAAACCTGGACTTAGGCTTTCTGCAGCGCTCTGAAATCGAATTTGCCCTCCAGGATTTGCATCAATCCAATCAACCACTGACTCCTGATCTGCAAGCCACTCTCGACTTCATCCGGGGACTGAATGCACCCAGTAACGAGCAGGCGTTGGAGTATTTTCAGCGTAGTTTGGCGTATTGGCAAGGGGCAGCGGATGGGGCAACGGATGAAACAGATCAGTTATCGGCAGAACTGACAAGTAACGTATCCGTTTCATCTGCTACAAAATCCGTTGCCCCTTGCCTCATCACTGGACTTCTCCTCTACTTCGTCGGCCGCACGATCTACAACATTTGCAGTGAGAACAAGTATCGCGATCGCAACTGGGAACCGGCGAAGCAACCATTGCAAGATTGTGTGACGGTGTTTGAACAAGCGGGTCGCCCTGATTTGGTTGCCAAGTCGATTAATCAATTTGAGCGGGTGCTGGATCGGCTGCAGGCGTGGGATGAGCTGGAGGTGGCGGCGCAGAAGTCGGTGCCATTGCAGGAGACTGCTAGCGATCGCGGCAAGCTGGCGCAGGACTACCGCTATCTGGCGATGGTGGCGCTGGATCGAGAGCAGGGAGCAGACGCCAAACGGTACGCGCAATTGGCTCTGGATACGATGAAACAGGTGCCAGCGGATCGGCGCTATCAGGGGGTGTATCTGTGGACGCTGGCGCAGGCGGAGAAGCTGCTAGGTGAACGGGATGCAGCGATCGCTCACCTGATTGAAGCCCGTTTATTGGGCGATCAGGGATTTCCGCGCGTCTACATTGGCATTCTGGAAGATCTGAGGGACTGTTACCTGGAGCAGAAAGACTACCGGGTAGCCTTTCGCCTCAAACAGGAACGGCTCTCGATTGAGCAGCAGTATCAACTGCGGGCCTTTGTCGGGGCTGGACGACTGCGTCCCCAACTGCAGGATCAGGAACTAATCGAGGCCAAAACCCCGTAGAGACGCGATTAATCGCGTCTCCAAACGAAACCATGCCCGCCGGAATTGCCTCCTGGCAGCGACAGCGCGACCTGAAGCAACTCGTGGAGCGGATTGGACGCAGTGACTGCAAGCTGATTGTGATCCACGGCGATTCTGGAGTGGGCAAAAGCTCGTTGATTAGTGCTGGATTGGTGCCAATACTGGAGCAACGAGCGATCGGGATCCAGGACAACCTACCCGTCATGGTGCGCGCCTACACCGACTGGGACAGAGAACTGGGCCAGCGACTTGCCAGGGCGATAGAGGCTTGCCGCGATCGCAAACGAGCCAGACGGGCGATCGAGCGGGGCGAGGTGAAACCGCAGTCCTTGCGGCATGAATCCGCCGACGATTTCAACCAGCAATTGGACATCCTCAAATCAGACGACTGTTCCGCTGCTGATGTTCTGGGCTTCCTGCGCCAGCTTGACCGCAATAACCTGCGCACCGTGCTGATTTTCGACCAGTTTGAGGAGTTCTTTTTCGTCCACCCCAGTCCAGCGCAACGGCGATCGTTCTTCACCTTCCTGGGCGAGTGTCTGCAGTTGCTTTCCGTGAATGTGGTGCTGCCGCTGCGAGAAGACTACCTGCACTACCTGCTGGAGTTCAACCGCATCCCCGAAATCTGCGCCACCGGCATCGACACCCTGAGCCGCACCGTTCTCTACCCGCTCGGTAACTTCTCCGCCAACGATGCCCACGCCATCATCTCAGAACTGACCGAGCAAGCCCGGTTTTACCTGGAACCGGCTCTAGTCAACGAACTGGTGCAGGATCTGACGGATGAGTCAGGGGAAGTGCGCCCGATCGAACTGCAGATTGTCGGTGCTCAACTGCAAACGGAGGGAATTCGCGACCTGCAGACCTATCGCCAGCTTCGTGAGTCCGACAAACCCGCCAAGGAAATCCTGGTCGAACGCTACTTAGCCGAAGTGGTTGCCGACTGCGGTAGCGACAGCGATCGCGCCGCCGAACTGGTGCTCTACCTGCTCACCGATGAAAACAACACCCGCCCGCTGAAAACCAAAGCCGAACTGGCAGCCGACATGGGCGACGAAGTCACCAGGCTGGATCTGGTGCTGGATATTCTGGTGCGATCGGGGTTGGTGATGTTGATCCCGGAGGTTCCCAGCGATCGTTACCAACTGGTTCACGACTACCTGGTACCCTACATCCGCCAACAGCAGGGAACGAACTTACTAGCGGAATTGGAACAAGAGAGGGCATTACGGAGCCTGACTGAAGCGGAACTCAGACAAACGCTTAAGCAACTGGAAAAGTCTTTAGAACAAGAACGGCAGGCACGTCAACGAGCAGAAATTGCTGAGGTGGATGCCTTAAGTCTGTCGTCGCAAGCGTTGTTTTTATTGCACGACCAGCTTAGGGGAATGGTTGCAGGTGTCAAAGCAGGCAAAAAGCTAAAGGACACAGAGGCTCCTAAAGAGGTTCAACTCAGAGTCATTGCCCGACTTCGACAGGCAGTTTATGACATTCGAGAAGTGAATCGTTTACATGGACATGGCGATTGGGTACACAACGTTTGTGTTAGCCCTGATGGACAGTTTTTGGCATCAGGGAGCCGCGATCGCACCATCAAACTCTGGAACTTAGCTGGACAAGAACTAAGAACCTTTTCAGGGCATACTGACTGGGTCAATAGCGTTTGCTTCAGTCCCGATGGTCAACGATTGGTGTCAGGCTGCGGTGACGATACTATGAAGCTCTGGACGCTGGATGGACACGAGTTGGTAACGTTCATTGGACATAGCCGAGGGGTTCGCAGCGTTTGCTTTAGCCCGGATGGTCAGATGCTGGCATCAGGCAGCAGTGACTGCACCATCAAGCTGTGGAGTCTGGATGGGAGGGAACTGCAAACCTCTTCAAAACATCGTGCAGAAATTCTTTGTGTTCGTTTCAGCCCCGATGGACAGTTACTGGCGTCCGGCAATAGTGATAACACCATCCGATTGTGGAGCCTGGATGGGCTAGAGTTGGAAACCTTTTCATCCCATCGCGATCGCGTTGTCAGCATTTGTTTTAGCCCTGATGGGCAAACAGTGGTTTCAGGCAGTGGCGATGGAACGATCAAACTTTGGAGCCTGGATGGGGAGGTGTTACAAACTTTCTTTGGGCATGGCGAATGGGTAAACAGCCTCTGCTTTAGCCCAGATGGGCAGATGTTGATTTCAGGCAGTGGCGATCGCACCATCAGGCTCTGGAGCCTCGCGAGTCGAAATCGTCAGTTTTTTGCCGGATGTGGCAGTCGAGTCAGTAGTGTTCGATTGAGTCCAAATAACCAATTGCTTGCGTCCTGCGGCGAGGATGATGCGATTAGACTGTGGAGTTTAGACGGGGAACTGATTCGGACAATTTTGGGCAACAGTGCTGGAGTGAACAGCATCAGTTTTAGTCCAGATGGACAAACGCTCGTCTCAGGCGGCGGCAACGGGATGGTCAAGCTCTGGAGTTTGGAGGGTCAGGAATTACGAATCATTGGCAAACATAATCGGCGGGTGAAATGGATTTGTTTTTCTCCAGATAGTCAACTACTGGCATCCAGAAGCAGTTCCAGCATCAAGCTGTGGAACCTGGATGGACACGAATTAGCGGTGTTGTATCACCCAAATCTATCCGGCAACGTTGTCTGCTTTAGCTCTGATGGTCAGATGGTTGCTGCAGATGTTGGGGAAGGAATGGTAAAACTTTGGGATTCGCATGGAGAAGAATTACACACGTTCCACAGTTCAATCGAACGCATCAACAGCTTATGTTTCAGCCCGGATAGTCAAAGCTTGGCGATCGGTAGTGGTGACCTGGGCACTATCAGCCTCTGGAGCCTGGATGGAAAAAATTTGAGGACATTCTTGGGTCATAGTGCTAATGCGTCATACCTTTGCTATAGCCCCAATGGTCAAATACTGGCGTCAGGAAGCGGCGATCGCACCGTGAAACTGTGGAGCCCGGACGGGGAGGAACTACAGACCTTTTCAGATCACAGTGCAGGGGTTACGGATATTTGCTTTAGTCCCGATGGTCGCTTCCTCGCGTCAAGTAGTTGCGATGGCACCGTCATCCTAAGAAACCTTGAATTATTCAATCTGGATCTCGACCAGTTAACGAACCTGGGCTGCAACTGGTTACGAAACTATCTACGCTACAATCCAACCTTGTCTGATAGCGATCGCCATCTCTGCGACAACATTAATCGGTAAGCGAGATCGCGGTGGATGGGGAAGGGCGATCGCGGGTTTGCAGGGGCGATCGCGATGATTGAAAATGCGCGATCGCAGTGAATCAACGGTGGGGTGGGGCGGGTTTGCCGTCGAATCGTCGATAGTTTGCAGGTTG